>NZ_JAMYRR010000010.1:0-206582 GCF_040321535.1 Mesorhizobium sp. M0340
CGCCGGTGGTGACCCTTGGCAGGCGGCAGTCATCAGTGCCAATCTCGGTGGCGACACCGATACGATCGGCGCCATCGCGGCCGGGGGGGGGGGGGGGGGGGCCCGCGCCCCCGCCCCCCCCCCCCCCCCGCGACAGAGACGCCATGATCGCGGCGGCACTTTCGTCCGGCGCGATCTGGCCATCCTGTTGAGATCGATGCCGAGGCGGGTGAGGTCGATGACCATGCCGATGTCCGCGTCGGCGGGCACCGAGCCCAGCGTGGCTGCGGATTTCTCCAGCCGGTCGCGGAAGGCGACGAGAATGGCGCGGAATTGTCCGTAGGTCAGCGGCTCGGGATCGGGGTTGTCCGGCACCGGCAGCCGCATCAGCGGCAGCATGAAGGATTGCGGGCTTTCGAAACCGTGGCGATGCAGGCCGCTGGCCAGGATCTCCAGCGCGGTGAAGAATTCGCCGGCGCCGGCGGCGTAGGCGGCTGCCGGATCGCCTGGCGCGGCGGTTTCAAGCGCGGCAAGAGCGCTGTCGCGCTCAGTCACGGTTTTCGCCTCGAACAGGGCCGCGGCATCCGGCACTGCGGCGCCGGCCGAAGACAGCGGCAGGAAAAGAACGATGGCGCATGCCACCAGCCTGGAAAAACGCGTCATCGTGATCACCCCTTTTGTCGCTCCGCAGTGGATCATACACGCATTTGGTTCGCGCGCCTGTAGCCCTGTGGTTCAACGACAACAGTCAGCGCTTCAATCAGTCCGGCTGGCGGTCTACACAAGGCAAACCATTGGGCCGTCGCGTGTCGAATTATCCGCTTTCCTACAAACTGTCCTGGCTGCCACGCTTCCTCCGGCCTTCGCTCGATGGCGACGCGCGCGGCTTTGCTGCGGCGGCCGCAACCCTGCTCGACCCGCCGCCGGCGCGCACGGTGCGGCTGGCTTTCGTCGGCGATATCTCGGCGGTGGCCAATCGCAGCGCGCCGGACTGCGACCCGGCGATTGCGGCACTGCTTGCCTCGGCCGATCTGGTGGTCGGCAATTGCGAAAGCCCGGTGGTGGAACGGCCAAGCGCTGTTTTGGGTACGAGGTTTGGCACGCACCACGCGATGAACGAGCGGTTCCTTGCCGAGGCGCTGGCCGCTGCCGGCATTTCGCGCGAAAAACTGGTGCTGTCGCTGGCCAACAACCATGTGCTCGACCAGGGCATCGCCGGCTTCGACGAGACGGTCGCCGTGCTGGAGCAATTAGGCATCCGCACGATCGGCACTGCGGCTCCGGTCGAGCGGTTTGCGGTTGGTTCGCTGACCATAGGCCTTGCCGCCTTTACCTTGTGGCGCAATGCCGACGCGGCTCAGTTCGCGGGCCGTGTCTCGATGCAAGGCGATCCGGCGCAATGGCCGCGCGATGCCGCTTCGGGTGTCGACCTCCTCTGCGCGGTGCCGCATTGGGATTGGGAATTCCGGCATTTTCCACGTGCGAGGACGCGGGCACTGGCGCGGCTTCTGGCCGAACATGGCGTCTGCCTGATCGCCGGGCATCATGCCCATGTCGTGCAGCCGATCGAGCGGATCGGCAAGACGCTCGTCGCCTATGGACTCGGCGATTTCTTTGGCACCGCCTTCGCGCGCCAGCCTTGGCCTGGCCGCATCGGTGCCATTCTCGTCGTCGACATCAGCGCCGATCCCGGCACGCGCGGCGCCATTGCCGCCTACCGGCTGCATGCCTTCACGCGGCTGCGCGCCGGCGATCACGAGCGGCTGGTGCCGGTTGAAATGTTGAAGGGAAAATCAAGGCAAAGGGTTCTGGCCCGCCTCGATGCGATCTTCAGTGCCGGGCGCTGACGGCTGCGCTGACGCGGTCCACCAAACCGGCTATCATGCCCAGCGCGGGCAGGCTTGTGGCGGCGGTGGGTGATGGAAACTGCGGATTTCATGCCGAGCGAAGCGGTGATCGCCGGCCTCAGGAAGAACATCGAGGCCTATGAGGCCGAAAGAGCTTCGGCCCATCGCCGGACGCGCTGGCGGGTCCCACTTTTCATCGGGCTGGTGCTGGCGTTCGTGGTGTTTGTGGCCTGGCTCTTCAACGGGGTTGCCGACCCGAACGAGCAGTGGGTCTCGACCCCGCATGTGTTCCTCTATGTCGGCGGATTCCTGGCAGCGATCTTGCTCTATTTCCGGGCGATCAAGCCAGCGAGCAAATTGCAGCAGTCGTTTCGCAGCACGCTGTTGCCGATCATCTTCGGTTTCATCGAGGACATGCGGTATCGGAACAACGTCAAGCCGAATTCGTTCGACCGACTGCCGCGTGAGACGGTTGGTTCGTTCAACCGACAGTCTTTCGACGATGTTTTCTCCGGCCGCTACGAAGGGTTTCCATTCGAGCTGTACGAAGCAGATCTACGGGAAGGGACGGGCAAGAGCACGACGGCAGTGTTCAAGGGCGTGATCGTCGCCTTCGAGACGATCGTGCCGTTCCCCGGCACGTTGGTGGCCGCGCGCCGGACCAACAAGGTCGTCGGCTTTCTCCGCGGCATCTTCGGCGGCAAGATGCAGGAACTATCCAGCGGCGTGCCGGAGCTCGATGCCGCCTATGAGTTCCGCACCGACAATATCGAGGCGGCGCGGCCGCTGGTGACGGGCCGGCTGGCGCAGGCGCTGCAATGGCTCGGCGAGAGCCGGCCGAACGATCCGGCACGCGTCGCGCTCAACGGCAGCGACGGCTTCCTCCTGCTGCCGCAGGAAAGGAATTTCTTCGAGCTCCCGGATAGCTCCACGCGCCTCGACTACACCAAGCATGTCGCGCCGATGATCGCCGACATGGGCGCGATGCTGGCGACGGCGGCTTTGGTGCGCAAGATCGGGGCGAAGGACGAGGAGGCGAGGTAGTCCGGCTGGGCGGTCAGCAATCGAAGCCGCGTTGGCTACGCATGTAGTCGACTTCTTCCTTCGGCATCGACTTGAACATCACACAGACGGTGAAACTGCCAACCTGGTGACCGTTTTTGGTATATCCCCAGTCGGAAATATCGTCTCGGTTGAATTCTACATGCTGGCCAGCCACGACGTTGTGGACGCTATGTGGCTCATTCGCCAATATCCCCACGAATCCGGTTTCGTTCCGCTGGAACGGGATGACCCAGAAGTGTTCGGTCACATGTCCGTCCTTGATCATCACCTTCAGTTTGAATGTGTCCGTTCCAGGTGGCGGTGTCTGGGATAATGCCAGGAATGCATCCAGGGTGGCACGTGCCTGTGCAGTCGCCGCCGCCATATCTGGATCGTCAGGCGCGACTGCGACGACGCTGTCGTCGCCCTGACTGGAGTCGTGAGCCTCGGCGCATATCGGAGCAAGCTCTAGCATCAGGGACAGTATCGCGCGGGACACGAGCTTCATGGAATGGGCGCCCATACAATGGTCAGCATCATCATAGATCCGTTCGGATTTTCAATCATAGCGCGAATCATACCTAAATTGCAACCATAAGAAAATGCTCCTGATGCCGCAACTGCCGCTAGTTCTGCTACGCACTCCGGCTCTGGTTTTTGCCGGAAACCCGCGCTATCCCTGAGGCCGCGAGGGGTGTCATGGTCGAGGAACGCAAGGGGTTCGCCTGTCGCGGCGGCTGCTGCTGGGTGCGACGGTGGTCGGCGGCGCGATGGTCTGGGGCGGGACGACAGTGGCGCGGCTGGCGCGCGGTCCGTCGGGGCAGAAGAATTCCGGGCGCATCGCCGACATTGACGGCATCGATCTGGCGCAGAAGCCGCTGGAGGGCCCGCCAGCCTACGATCCGTCGCTGCCATGGCTGACCAAGGGCGGCGACATCAACGATGCCAGCGGCCTGTCGATGACGCCGGTCTACGGCGTTGTCGAAGTCAGCGAGGAAGACCACATTGCGAGCGCGCTGGCCTTTGCCCGCACCAATGGCCTGAAGGTCTCGGTCGCGGCGGTGCGCCATTCGATGGGCGGACACGCTTTCGACGACAACGCACTGGTCCTCGACATGCGCAAATTCAACAAGGTCAGCGTCGACCCGACTGCGAAGACGATGACCTTGCAGCCGGGCGCGCGCTGGCACGATATCCAGAACCTTTTGCACCCGCGCTTTGCGGTGAAGGCGATGCAATCGACCGACATCTTTTCGGTCGGCGGCTCGCTGTCGGTCAACGCGCATGGCATGGACCACCAGGCCGGCTCGGTCGCCGGCTCGATCCGATCGATGCGGGTGATGCTGGCGGACGGTTCGGTGACAACCTGCTCACCGACCGAAAACACCGAGCTGTTCCGCCACGTCGTCGGCGGCTACGGCCTGTTCGGCGTGGTGCTGGAGGCGACGCTCGACATTGTCGACAACGACGTCTACCGGACCTCGCGCGAGATCATCAAATCGGACGACTTTCCAAGGTTTTTCGCCGAGGTGCTGGAGCCAAACAGGGCGATCGGTCTGTTTTATGGGCACCTGTCGACAGCGCCGGGTAATTTCCTCGAGGATATGATCGTCTACCGCTATGACAAGGTGGCCAACCAGCCGCCGGCCGACCAGCCGGCAATCGGCGAACCGGGTTCAGTCGGGCTCAAACGGGTGATCATCAACCTGGCGAAATGGGGAAGCCTGTTCCAGGAACTGAAATGGTTCACCGAAAAGACGCTGGAGCCGCAATTCGAGAGCTGCACGGTGGCGCGCACGACGGCAATGGCCGAAGGCGAGGCCTGCCTCGTCACCCGCAACAATCCGATGCATGATTCAGTGCCCTATCTGTTCAACGATCTGCTCGATGAGACCGACATCCTGCACGAATACTTCATCCCGCGCGCCGCCTATAACCCGTTCATCACGGAAGCGCGCGAGATCCTGCGCAACCAGAGCCTGCCGGTGCTCAACGCCTCGGTGCGCGTCGTCCACAAGGAGGATGTGGCGCTGAATTATGCGCCGGAGCCGGCCTATTCGCTGGTGCTCTACATCAATCAGCCGACCGACGCCGACGGCAATGCCAGGATGCGGGCGCTGACAAGGGCGCTGATCGATGTGACGATCAAGCATGGCGGACGTTTCTTCCTGCCCTACCAGCTCCATTACACGGGCAAGGAGCTGCTTGCGTCCTATCCGGAACTGCCGTCCTTCCTGGCGAAGAAGCGGCAATACGATCCGGGTGAGCTGTTTTCGTCGACTTTTTATCGCGCCATCAGGGCATTGATCGGCACGGCCTGAGCGTCGGTTACAGACCGTCAGGCAGTTTCGCCGCCAGCCAGTTCGCCGAGCGCTTGGCGATGCCGATCGTTGCCGCTGCGGCGCGGCCGAGATCGGTCTTGACCACGGCGTAACCCGCCTTCGTGCGGTAGAGCACGGCGCGGCCGCCATCGACCGCCGCTTCATAGGCAACCGGCCGGACGGCTTCCGTTTCCGTCGCCGTTGCCTGCGTTCCGACGGCAGCACTGGGCCGGTGGCTCAGTTCCGGTGGCAGCGGGTCTGTCGCGGCGGTGCTGGCCGTCGTCAATTCGGGCTCGGAAGCGGTCGCCGCGAGCTGAGATGACGAGTTCTGTGTCCGGCAGATGCCGGAGACCAGCGGATAGTCAAAATTGCGCTCGTGCAGCATCTGGCTTTTCATCGCCGCTTCGCATTCGGCGATGGTCGACCATTTGGCGGGCGTCTCGCCGATATATTCGCAAAGCCTGGCGTCGCAATCGCAGCCGACGATGGTCATGGCGACAAGGGCGGTCTTGATCACAATCTTGTCCCTCCGAGTTGCCTGGCGATGTGCGCAAGACAAAGTGCTGCGGGGTCATCAATCGTTGCGGAACAAGGCGGGATTTGGCCGCGATTGTGGAATGAGCGCGGCGGAGCATCACGCAACGTCTTGCCGGGGCCGGCTGTGGCCGAAAGGCCTCAGTAATCGTAGACGTGCTCGAGCCTGGCGCCCGCCGTCATCAACGCCGGCAGCACGACGTGCAGCTTGCGCACGGCGACGGTCAGGCCGGTGCGTCGCGTCGAAGGTTCCGCCGGAAGCGGGTAGCTGAACAAGGTGCGTGCACCTTCGGGAACCTTGATTTCGTCGTTGGAAAGCATGGTGACCATGATCTCGTCATTGCCGCCGATCTCGACGAAGGAGATGCCCTTGCCGATCAGGCGCGGGATCATGTCGGTGAACACCTGATAGCGCCTGGTGACGAAGACCGTGCCGTCGGCGCCGAGATCGCGCTCCAGCAAAGTGTCGGGCTCGTTGCGCGTCACCTCGCTGACCGGACCCTTGGCCCAGACGTGAATGTCGAGCAAGGCCGGATCGGTGGTGGCGGCGAGCGCCGACTTGATCAGATCGGCGTAGCCTTGCTTGACGGTGTCGGCGAGGCCGAAGGCGAGCTTGCGTTCGCTGGTGCGGAAGGCGCTGTCGTCCGCTGCCGGCTGGACGGCGAACAGGCCGGCACGCTTTTCGGCATAGGGAAACTGGTACCACGGCACCTGGTCGAGAAAACCGGCATAGTCCGCCGCCACCTTGGCCTGGTAGATGTCGACGGCGGTGCGCTTGCCGGCGGTCGCTTCGGTGACGCGGCCGACCGTATTTTCATAGGCCCACTGGATGGCGTGCTCGATCGTGTGGCTGGTGCCGATGATCACCAGCATCTGGTGGTTGTCGAGGTTGAACTTGTAGGCGGAGCTGGCGCGGATGACCGTCGCATAGTCCTGCCAGAAACGGCCGATATAGGACAGATAGGGAAAACCGCTCGGCTGGTTCTTGTCGACGAAGCCGGCATATTCGCGGGCGGCGTAGACGATGGCCCATTCCGGATAGGTGAGAAAGGTCGATTCCTCCGGCCGCTGGTAGCCGGGGATTTCGGCACGGATCTTGTCGGCCAGCGCCTTCGGCGGGGCACCCTCAGCGACGCCCGACAATGGCGTTGTGTCCAGCGCCGGCGTCGTGAGAAAGCCGTAGGCCAGCCCGGCGATGGGGATCAACACGACAATGACGACGAGCCAGAGGATCGCCTTGATGATGCGCTTCAGCCAGCGGAACAGGAACATGGCCGGTCAGGCCGTGGCGAAATGGTCGTATACACGTTTCGACAGCCAGAACCCGACATAGACGGCGAAGCCGCCGATGACGATGTGCGGCAGGTTGGCGAAGAAGCGGGCCGGGAATTCGATGTCGTTCAGGGAGCGGAAGCCGTTGATGAAAATGCCGCCATCGAGGCAGCCGGAACCAGTGACCAGGCCGAGCACGCCGTCGAACAGATAGACCGAGCCGAACAGCTTGAAATAGAACACCGCCTGGCGGTGCGAGATGAAGGCGGCCGCCAGCGCCCAGACGCCGGAGAAGGCGTGCAGCAAATCATCATACCATTGCAGCGAGAACAGGCCGAACAGATTGCCGCCGGCATCGTTGAAGGCCGGCACATAGCCGATGGCAACAACGCCGAAGAACAGGAAAGCATAGGCAACAGCAAGCTTCTTGATGAGCGTCATGAAATGTCCCCCTGCCGTCAGCCCTTTTAACCGGCCTCCCACGGCAAATGGATAGTAGCTGATTTTGGCGCAGGGTGAAGCGTCGCCGGCAAAATCGCCAGGCGAGGCCACCAAGACAGTCGGCGCCGGGATTTCTCCCAGCGCCTCCCTGTCAGATCAGGACACGGTCGCGGCAGCAACTCCCGAAAGGTGTCGCGCCATGCCGGCCTTGATTTTGACGGTCCTGCCAGTCGACACCCGAGGGTAGCGTCCGTTCCGGACCACGCCGGTCTCCACTCTTGCGAGCTTTGCCCGGCGCGCCATCGAAGGTTTTTGCCGTCCTTCATGGCAGCATCGGTCCGCCGTCGGCGTTCGCACGCTTTCCGCGGCCCCGTAGGTCTCGGCTTCCATCCCTCCAACAGGCAAGCCTGTTCTCGTTCAGGGCCGTACGGGCCTCAGGAAATCCGCCGTTCCGCTGTGCCTTTCGGCGTGGCGATCGGTAGCCGCCTGAGATGGGTTTAATGTATGTCGGATAAGTGTTTGGCGGAACTGCCGCGTGCCTGTGGATAGCGGGATTATCGGGGACTGACCCTGCCAAAACAGGGACTTTCCGATCTCTGCCGCCGCCGGCCGGGATTTGCCGCCTCGAGGCCAAAACCGCATTGTCGGACATTCGATCTTGCCCCGCGGGCCGGCGCGGGCTTCAATGCCGGCAAATGATTGGAAGGCGTGTTCGATGGCCTTGGGGAGGCGGGCTTGAAGGTCGCGGTGGTTCTCAATCCGATCGCCGGCGGCGGCAGGCTCAAGCGGCATTGGCCCGAGGTTGCGGCGTCGCTGAAAAGACATTTCGGCGATTTCGAGCTGCGTGAAACGCAGGCCGAGGGCGATGCCGAACGGCTGGCGCTCGACCTTGCCGCCATCGGCTTCGAGTTGGTGATCGCGGCCGGCGGCGACGGCACCGCCAGCGAGGTCGCCGACGGGCTGCTGAAAGCTTTCCGAGAAAGCGGCCGGACGGCCGAGCTTGGGCTGCTGCCGTGCGGCGCCGGCATCGACTTCGCGCGCGGGCTCGGCCTGTCGAACAACGTCGACCTGACACTGAAGCGGATTGCCGAGGCCAAAGGGCGCAAGGTCGATGCCGGGTGCATCAGCTATGTCGACGACCACGGCGCGCTGGCCAGCCGCCATTTCATCAACATCGCCAGCCTCGGGCTCTCCGGCGTCACCGACCGTGCCGTCAACGCCGACAAGCGCAAGGGCAAGGTTTCGGCCAAGGCGTTGTTCTATTGGCGCACGGTCTGGGAGTTCCTCCGCTACCGCTTCCAGGACGTTGCGATCACCATCGACGACGGTGCCCCGGTCGAGGCGCGCATGGCACTGGTGGCGGTGGCCAACGGCAAATTCTTCGGCGGCGGCATGATGATCGCGCCCGATGCCGAGCTTAACGACGGCGAGTTTGACATCGTCATTCTGCGCGCCGCCGGCAAGCTGAAGCTGATCTGGGACATCCGCCTGCTCTATGGCGGGCGGCACCGCAACCATCCGGCGATCACCATCCTGCGCGGCAAGAAAGTGGTTGTCGAGCCGCTCGGCGATGTGCAAAAGAACGCCGCGCTGATCGACATAGACGGCGAATCGCCGGGTCGCATACCGGCGACCTTCGAGATCCTGCCCGGCGCCTTGACGCTGAGATATTGAATCAAGGCATTGAGGGGTTGATTCAAGTTCTTTCGGCGGTGATTCCAGCGATCCGGCCAATGTGCTGAAATCGCGTGACAATTGCCTGATGTCAGGCCTCGAGCTTGGCCGGGAAACCAGGCGCGCGAAGATCGGTTCCGATCGCATCTTCCAGAAGCCTGACGATCATGGTCGACCAATTCCTTGAAACAGTGATTTTGGCAGGTGGCGGCCCATCGGCAGCGAACGTCGGTCGTTCCTGTCGGTGGTAAATCGCAAACCCTGGAGATTGGCCGAATCCCCCCCAACTTCGTCATCCCAGGGCGAAGCAGGAGCGAAGCTCCGTCGCGGAGACCCTGGGATCATGCCGTAACCTTGATCAAAGAGTGCAGCGGAGCAGAATTTTGCACCGCAGCAGCGCTCTGAAGTCGCGGCATGGATCCCGGGGTCTGCGCCGCGTCGCTTCGCCCCTTGCTCCGCCCCAGGATGACGAAGCGATGGGCGTTTGCGCTAATCGCCAAGGCATGCGGTCCGTCAACGCAAGCGACCCGTCAAATCCTCTGTGCCGAGGAACCAGGCGCCGGGCCGCGGTCGTAGACGGTGACGGCAAAGCCGTTGCGGATCAGGCTGGCGCTCACGGCATCAGCGGGGTCTGCATCATCTGCAAATGCAGGTCCTTGCCGGTCCAGGGATGCGCTTCGCAAACGGCTTCATCGAGTTCGACGCCGAGGCCGGGCTCCTTGGACGGGATGACATTGCCGTCCTGCCATTCGATCTTCTTCTTGAGCAGCTTCTCGTGAAATCCGCCCCACTGCTTCAGCGATTCCAGAATGAGGAAGTTGGGCAAGGTCACCGCGAGCTGGATGTTGGCGGCGCCGACGATCGGTCCGCAATAGCAGTGCGGCGCGATCTGGATGTGATAGGCTTCGGCCATGGCGGCGATCTTCTTGGTTTCGAGAATGCCGCCGGAACGGCCAAGGTCCGGCTGCAGAATGGTCGCCGCGCGGTTCTCGATCACACGCGCGAATTCGAACTTTGTCGTCAGCCGCTCGCCGGTGGCAATCGGGATCGAGGTCGCGCGGGCGACCTGCGCCATCACCTCGGGCATGTCGGGCGGCACCGGCTCCTCGAACCACAGCGGGTCATAAGGCTCGATGGCGCGGGCGAGGCGCAGCGCACCCGAAGCTGTGAACTGGCCGTGCGTGCCGAACAGGATATCGGCGCGGGTGCCGACCGCCTCGCGGATCGCCTTGACCATACGGGCGGAGAGATCGATGTCGACGAGGCGAGGCTGGTGGCCGTCGAAGGCGGTGTAAGGGCCGGCTGGGTCGAGCTTGACCGCGTTAAAACCCTGCTCGACATATTCGAGCGCGCAGGCGGCGGCCAGATCGGGGTCGTTGTAGACGTTCTTGCCGCGGGCGTCCTCGGAGTGGACGCTGCCGCTGTGCGGGTAGAGGTAGGTATAGGAACGCAGCGTTTCGTGCACCTGGCCGCCAAGCAGCTTGTAGACCGGCTTGCCGGCCTCCTTGCCGATGATGTCCCAGCAGGCGATTTCGAGCGCCGAGAAACAGCCCATGCCCGACACGTCGGGGCGCTGGGTGAAGCCGGACGAATAGGCGCGGCGGAAGAAGTTTTCGACGTCGTGCGGATCGCGGCCGACGAGATAGCGCTCTGCCATGTCCTCGACCATTTTTGCGGTGACATGGGCCGAGAAAGTGGCGTTGTAAGCTTCGCCATAGCCGACGACGCCGCCATCGGTGGTCAGCTTGACGAAGATGAAATACTTGCCGCCGATGCCGGGCGGCGGATTGCCGACTACCCAGGTCTTGACGTCGGTGATTTTCATTTCTGATCCTCCAGAACCAGTTCGGCGCCCTTCCATCCGGTCATGATCGCGGCGGCGTTGGTGTTGCCGGTGATGTTGTCGGGAAAGATCGAGGCGTCGATGACGCGCAGGGCTTCGATGCCGTGCACCCGCAGGCGCGGGTCGACGACGGCGCGCGTAGCGTCAGGCCCCATGCGGCAGGTCGAGACCGGATGATAGACGGTGCCCGAGCGCTTCCTGAAATCCTGGATGAGATCTGCATCGGAGGTGATCGAGGGACCGGGCAGAACCTCCTCCTCGATGATCTCGGCCATTGCCGGCATCGATGCGATCTTTCTGACGAATTTCACCGCCGCCAGCATTTCAGCGACATCCGCCTCGGTTGAAAACGCGTTGGCGACGATTTTGGGATAATCGCGTGGATTGGCGGAGCGGATCATGATTTCACCGCGGCTCGACGGACGGCAGTTGGACAGCCCGATGGAAAAGCCGGGCCATGGATCGGGCGTCAGGATCGGCCGCTCGCCGCTCTTCGGAATGACGGTCGAGAAGGCCTGGAAATAGAGCTGCATAGTGGGCCGTGCCGCGGCCGGGTCGGTGCGGAAGAAGCCGCCGGCATTGTTCATCGACAGCGACAGCGGGCCTGAGCGCAAAAACACGTACTGCATGCCGACCAGCAGCTTGCCCCACCACGGGCGCAGGATCTGGTTGAGCGTCGGCAGCCTGCCCTTGAAGGTGTAGTTGATGCCGACGTGGTCCTGCAGGTTTGCCCCGACATTCTCGTTGGCGTGAACGACAGGAATGCCGAGCGCGCCAAGCAGCGCCGACGGGCCGATGCCGGAGAGCTGGAGAAGTTGGGGCGAATTGACCGAACCCCCCGACAGGATGATCTCGCGCCCGGCGCCGGCGGTTTTCGTGGCGCCATTCTGGAGATACTCGACACCGATGGCGCGCTTGCCCTCGAAAAGGATTTTGGTCGCCAGCGCGTTGATCTCGACGCGGACATTTTTGCGCTTCATCGCCGGGCGCAGGAAGGCGCGCGCCGCCGACATGCGGCGGCCGTTCCTGGTGGTGATCTGGTAGACGCCGACACCTTCCTGCGAGGCGCCGTTGAAATCCGGGTTGAGCGGCAGGCCGGCCTGATTGGCGGCGGCGAGATAGCGCTTGGTGAGCGGATGGACGGAGGTCGAGCAGTCGGTGACATGCAGCGGCCCGCCGACGCCGCGCCATTGGTCGGCGCCGGCCTGGTTATCCTCCAGCGCCTTGAAGGCGGGAAGCAGGTCGTCGAAGCCCCAGCCCGGGTTGCCGGCCGCTGCCCAAGCGTCGAAATCCTCACGCGCGCCCCTGATCCAGACCATGGCGTTGATCGAACTCGAGCCGCCGAGCAGCTTGCCGCGCGGCCAGTGGTCGACATTGCCGGCGAGACCCGGGTCCGGCTCGGCCTTGTAGTTCCAGTTGACTGCCGGGTCGAAGAAGGTCTTGCCGTAGCCAAGCGGCATCTGCACGTAGAAGCGACGGTCGCTGCCGCCGGCCTCAAGCACCAGCACAGAGAAGCGCCCGGAAGCCGACAGCCTTTCGGCCAGAACCGAGCCGGCCGAGCCGGAACCGACAATGATGAAGTCATAGGTCTGCATGGTGGATAAAGATGGCCCTGAATTTCGCCCAGCCTAGACGCCGCGGACCGCCGCCATCACCGGAGCTTCCGGCATCGCTTGTGAAAAAAGCGACTGGCGGTTCGTTTGCATTCAGTGTCCTGCCCAAAGCATTACAGTGCGTTACAGTGACAGTGCCACTAATTGGAGCGCGAACTCTGCGCAACGGGTTGCGATCATTTAGTGCACTGTCACCGTAATTCGAATTCAAGCCCCGCCATCTGAGCTCAGGACGTTTGTCACGCCTTCGCCTGTGCTTTGTCGGCAAGCCCGTCCGAGCATCACAGGCGATGATCGGCAATCTGCCTGAAATCATAGCGCATGATCGGGCGGGCCGGGGTCCTGCGGGCGACGACCCTGAACCCGGCGCGCGCGAAGGTGGAGGCATATCCGCTGCCGGAAGCGCTCGGCGATACGTCGGCATCGAAAGGATAGGCTTCGAGCGCCGGAGCATTTGCGTGCCTTGCGACTTCCAGGGCCTGTGCAATCAGCTGGGATGTTACGCCCCGCCGGCGGTATTGTTTTCGCACGTAGAGGCAGGACAGGGACCAGACCGGCCTGTCATCCACGCGCCTGAGCCGAAATAGCCGATCGAGCCAGGGCAGAGCATCTCGCGGCGTCACCTGGCACCAGCCGACAGCCATGTCGCCGTCGAAAGCAAGCAAACCCGGAAGCGGACCATGCTGGACGGCTTGCCGGAACGCTGCCTTGTTTTCCTCACCGGATCGCTTTCGATAGGAACGACCGATCCGCCCGTACATACACCAACAACGACTGCAGACGGCGCTGTCACCGAACAGGTCCTCGAGTGCCGGCCACAGATCGGGCGTCAGTGGGCGAAAGGTAAGCTTCATGTCAGCCGTCATCCGCTATCGATGTTGCCCAGTCTAGCCTGCGCTGCGCGCTACCGCATCATAGATTGCAGTCCATGCGGGTGATGTTCGAAAAGGGGATTTCGCTCAGCATCCCCGCCGTTCTCCGGCCCGGCGCAGAAAATTGATTGCTGCCTAATCTGCAGCAGTTAACTGCATCCCATCGCTATTCCCGCTGTTTATGAGGCGCATTATTGATGCCGCAGGAGTTCGCCGTTGAACCGCGCCGACCCGCTCTTCCACTTCCATGGAGGGGTCCGAGCGGTCGGCATCCGCCCTGGCGGCGATCCCGTAGCCTGCGCCCAGCTTTCAGCTGCAATTCGAAGGACAAGAACATGAATATCAACCGTCGAACGTTCGGCATCGGCACCTTTAGTGCCGGCGCCCTGCTACTTCCCCCGATCAGCCTCTTTGGGAGCAACGCTGCGGCTATCGCCGCCCCGTCTCCGGCTTCGCTTGCGAGCGCCCACAGGTTCATGCTCGGCGACCTTGAGATCACAGCACTGAGCGACGGCTATCTCAATCTCGGCCTCGAACTCTTCCCTTCCGCAGATCCGGCTGCCGTTGAAGCGCTGCTGGCAAAGGCATTCCTGCCAAAAACACTCCCGACCTCGGTCAATGCTTACCTTGTCACCAAAGGCGACAGACGGGTGCTGATCGATACCGGCACGGCGTCGGCGATGGGGCCCATACTGGGACACATACCCGAGGCGCTCGCCGCCGCCGGCGTCGGGCCGGAAGAAATCGACACGATAATCATCACCCACCTCCATCCCGACCATGCCAACGGCCTTGTCGGTATTGGCGGCACGGCCGCCTTCCCGGCAGCGGAGGTCGTGGTTGCCGCGCCGGAATTCGCTTTCTGGCACGATGACGGGATCCTATCCAAGGCGCCCGACCAGATGAAGCCGTATTTCGAAATAGCGCGCAAATCGCTGGTGCCTTACCATGGCAAGGTCCGGAAGATCGAAGGCGAAGTCGAGATCGCGCCCGGGATCAGCGCGTTGCCTGCGCCTGGACACACGCCGGGGCATCTCGCGCTTCGAATTGGCTCTGGTGATGCCAACCTGCTGCTCCTGACTGACGTCATCCACGCCTCCGCGCTGCAATTTGCGCATCCGGAATGGGCAATCGCCTTCGACGTGGACCAGGAGGCCGCAATCGCCACACGCAAGAAGGTGCTCGACATGGTGTCGGCGGATGGCCTGCTCGTCGCGGGTATGCACCTGCCCTTTCCAGGCATCGGTCATGTCATCCGCGACGGCAACGCCTATGCCTACGTCCCGACACCCTGGCCCGCTTTGTGAAGCACGCCTATCGGCGAGGGCTTGGTTCTGTCGCGCCATCGGGCGCGCCAGCCTTCTCACCTCGGCCATAGAATGCAATCCTACTGGTTGGGCTCGTCTAGCTGCGCACAGCATCCTTTCAACACTGTCGACCGATACCCGAACTTCAGGCCGCGACACCATTCAATGGCGTTGACCTGTCCGTGCCGCGACGGTACGGGGTCTGGGCGATCGGTTCGAGAGGATTGGCCAGATGGTGCATTACGCGGACGGGCGGCCGATCGGCGATCTGACGCTCAGGACGCTGGCCATGCCTTCGGACGCCAATGCGGCAGGCGACATTTTTGGCGGCTGGGTGATGGCGCAGATGGATCTCGCCTGCGGCATCCGCGCCGCCGAGCGCGCCAAGGGCCGCGTGGTGACGGCGGCGGTGAAGGAAATGTCCTTCGCCAAACCGATGAAGATCGGCGACACGCTGTGCATCTATACGCATGTCGAACGCGTCGGCCGCACCTCGATGACGCTCAAGGTCGAGGCCTGGGCGCAGCGCTATCTCTCCGACCTGATGGAGAAGGTCACCCATGCTGACTTCGTCATGGTGGCGCTGGACGGCGAAGGCAAGCCGAAGGCGGTTCCGGCCGAAGGCTGACCCGGCCTGATTCCAGAAGACGGATTTAGACAGCAGTCTCTCCCGCGCGGGGGATGCGGACAGCGATCCCGCGTGGTCTTTGGCTAACGGGTTCCCGCATGCGCGCCTGCAGCGCGACCGACGGGATCTTGGAGGAAAGACAATGCGTCAACACATGCTGAACGCTGCCCTGGCGGGTGCCTTTGCAACCTTGCTCTGCCTGTCGTCCGCAAGCGCTTTCGCCGAGGTCAAGAAAGGCGATCCAGGCGCTACCTGCACGTCGGAAAACCGCACCATCAACGGGCAGGCGGCCAAGTGCGAGATCTGCTCGGCGACGAAATGCGACACCAGCGGCCCGACGGTGAGCAATTGCCGCAAGGAGACGACCACGACTTGCACGATTGGCGGCAAGGTAGTCAGTCCCAACCCGAAATGGAACCGGATCGAGAAGCTGCCGAAGAGCAAGATGCAGTTACAGCAGTAGGGCTCGTCCGGAGCATCCCCGACAGGTTCAAACCCTTACAGCGCAAGGGTTCAGCTGTGCATGGCGTCGAATTTTTCTCGCGCGGCCTTGACGCGCTCGGTGTTCTTGCGTGCCCATTCGCCGAGCGCATCGACCGGCACCAGCAGCTCGTAGCCAAGGTCAGTCAATTCGTAGTCGACCCGCGGCGGGATGGTCGGGAACACGGTGCGGGTGACGAAGCCGTCGCGCTCGAGCCCGCGCAAGGTGGTGGTCAGCATCTTTTGCGAAATGCCGCCGACCGCGCTGCGCAGCTCGTTGAAACGCAGCGGCCCGTTGCCGAGTTTGCCAACGACGAGCACAGTCCATTTGTCACCGACGCGCTGCAGGATTTCCGAGACGGCGCGGCAGTCCTCGGTGCGGTACGGGTGCCTTGGTAACAAAAAAGTGCCTCCTTGCACATTGAGCGGCCGGTTACTCATATAGCTCAGGTATCTAAACGATACCAGTATTGCTGTAAGGAGAGCCCCTCTATGTCAAAACCCAAAATCGCCATCGTCATTGGTTCGACCCGCGCCGCGCGCTTTGCCGACGTGCCGGCCCAATGGATTGCCAGGATCGCCAAGTCGCATGCCGATATCGACGTCGAAGTCGTCGACCTGCGCGATTTCCCGCTGCCGTTCTTCGATGAGGTCGCATCCTCCGCCTGGGCGCCGTCGCAGAACGAAGTGGCGCAGCGCTGGCAAAAGAAGGTCGCCGGATTCGACGGTTTCATCTTCACCGCCGCCGAATACAATCATGGCCCGACGGCCGTGCTGAAGAACGCCATCGACTACGCCGCCAACGAGTGGAACAAGAAGCCGGCCGGCTTCGTCGGGTATGGCAGCGTCGGTGGCGCGCGCGCCGTCGAGCAGCTGAGGCTGCATGCGGTCGAGTTGCAGATGGCGCCGGTGAAGTCTGCGGTACACATCTCCTGGGCTGATTTCCTTGCGGTCAAGCAAGGTGACAAGAAGCTCGACGAGTTCGAGCACCTCAACCAGGCGGCAACCGCGCTGGTCAACGACATTGCATGGTGGGCCAGGGTGCTGAAGACGGCGCGTCAGGCCGATGCCGTCGCCGAGGAAGTCAAGGCGGCCTGAGCATAGGTTCGAACAGTCCTCCCAAGGATTAATTCTCCCAAGCATTGGGGCGGCGCATGCGCCGCCCTTTTTGTTTCACACGGCATGGGCGTACTGCGCTTGCCGTGGCCTGATGATGCAATCGGCAAGGCGGTCCATCTCATTCAACTCGTCGGCGTGATGCTGGCCCCACTGGCAAAGTGCCAGCAGGATCGGCTCGAGGCTGAGGCCGAGCTGCGTCGCCGAATATTCGACGCGCGAGGGGATCTCGGCAAAGATCTCGCGGCGGACGACGCCGTGCTCTTCCATTTCGCGAAGCTGCTGGATCAGGACTTTCTGGGTGATGCCGGGCATCAGCGCCTGCAGCGCCGACAGCCGCCGGGGCCCGTCGAAGAGATGGTACAGGATGACGGCCTTCCAGCGGCCCGAAATCACTTTCAGCGCGCGCTCCGCCGGCAGCATCGGCAGCCTCTTGATCAGCTTGGCCATGGTCACCTCCCGGTCAGCAGCGGACAAATCGGTGTGTAGTCGAAGCCAGGCAGATAGTGGCAAACAGCGGCCGATGCCAACAGCGATCGGTGCCTGCGATGAGAGCCATTCAACTGAACCGTTTCGGCGGGCCCGACGTTCTCGAGATAGTCGCGGTGCCGATGCCGGAGCCGAAAGCCGGCGAGGTTCTGGTCAGCGTTCAGGCCGCCGGGGTGAATTTCTTCGAAGTGCTGATGCGGGCGGACCGCTATGCGGTGACGCCGCAGCTGCCGATGGTCCCTGGTGTCGAGGCCGCCGGGATCGTGGAGGCGCTTGGGCATGGGGTGGAGGCTTCCTTGCTCGGCATGCGCGTCGCTGCGCCGTTGTTCGCCTCGAGCCAGCCGTTTGGCGGCTATGCCGAGTATGTGACGATCGACGCAAGCCTGGCCGTGCCGCTGCCGGATGCGCTCTCGTTCGAAGACGCGACGGCATTGATGGTGCAAGGGCTGACGGCGCTGCATCTATCGCGGCAAAGCCGGCCGGCCGGCAAATCGGTGCTGGTCGCCGCTGCCGCGGGTGGCGTCGGTTCGTTGCTCGTCCAGCTTGCCAAGCGCGCCGGCGCGAGCCGTGTCATCGCGGCAGCCGGCAGTAAGGCCAAGCTCGACCTTGCTTTGTCGCTGGGAGCTGATGCTGCCGTCGACTACAGCAACACGGATTGGCCGGAGCACGTCCGGGCAGCGACAGGTGGCGCTGGCGTCGACACCATCTACGACATCGTCGGCGCCCCGCTGACGGCGGCCGCGCTCGAGGCCCTTGCGCCTTGCGGTGAGTTGGTGTTTGCCGCACTTGGCAGATACGCGCTCGGCGCCCCGCAGATGGAGGCGATGATCGGCCGCAACCAGTCGCTGAGGGGTTTTGCCCTGCTGCCGTTGCTGTCTACGGACGGGATCCGTGACGGCCTTTTGGAATTTTTCGATCTGGCCGCCGGTGGTCAGCTTGTGGTGACCAAAGGTGGCCGCTTCCCGCTCGACCAGGCCAGCCACGCACATCGCCTGCTGGAGGAGCGCGGCGCGACCGGCAAGGTTATCTTGATACCTTAGCAGGTGCTCGGCAAGGAGCCGAGGATCCGGGCTTGTGCCGTTCCGGCCGTCAGCGAACCCGGTAGAACGGATTTGGCAGCAGGAACAGCTTCTCGGCATGCCCGCCGAACAGGTCGGATGGCTGGTCACCGACATTGGCAATTATTGTGTAGCCGGCCTTTTCGATTTCGGCCCTTATGGGTGCCTTGAAATCTGCGGCGGAGCCGTATTTGGCCCCGGGCTGGACCATGTAAAGGTGCTCATAACCGGCATAGCCGGCCGACTGCAGGTTCTGTTCGGTTGCCTGACGCTGGTCCTCCGGACGTCCCGTGATGAAGAACACCGCGACTTTCGCCGTTTGCGCCTGCCGGAAGACCTCCAGCACCGGGTCAATGGCCGGATCCTTCGCAAGCTGGTCCCAGGCGGCCCAGCCACAGGGACCGTCGATTGCGATGTCGCAGGCGCCGCCGATCGGGCGGCCGAAATTGTCACGTGTGATCACTTCCCAGTTGGCCAACGCCGTCTCGTCGATGTCGAGCACCAGTGCGGGGCGAGGCACCTCCATTGCGCGCTTGACGACCCAGTCGCCTGCCTGCTTCGCCACAGCGGCAAGGTCGCGATCATAGTCGCCGGAATCATGATAATTGGCAGCCGCCAGCATCGCATCGCCGACATTGGCTGGCTGGGACGGGCTTGTGAGAAGGAGCGAGTCGGAACGCGCCGGCCCAGGAACATTTGTGCCGATCATCAGCACCATTGCCCCTGCACGCGCAATTCTATTCCAACCAATCGCCCGCATCACGAGACTTTGCGGTCACGAGAAGTCGGCTGTCAAGCGAGGTCTTCCACAGGTCCTCGAGACTGCGACGCTGAATTGGACATTCCAGATCCCGAATGTCTCTATGGGTTGCTGCACGCTACACGATTTCCGCCGCCGCGGTCTTTGCCTCCGACAGGCGACGCACCGCCGGAACCGCCGGTCGAAATGCGTCACCCGAAAATCATGGCCGTTACGCGCTTTGCCGTGCCCCTACGCCGCCTGAACGATCTCGACCAGTTCAACGTCGAACACCAGATCCCGTCCCGCCAAAGGATGATTGCCGTCGAGCTTGACGCTGGTGTCGTCCACGCCGACGACTGTTACCGGCATCGGGCGCCCTCTGCGGTTCTGACCTGCAATCGAGTGCCGAGATCGACGTTGATGTTGTCTGGTACGCGGGCGCGGTCGACGGTCATCACCGCTTCGGGGCGGTGGGGGCCATAGGCGGCGTCGGCGGGAATGGTGACGGTGCTTTTCGCGCCCACCTCCATACCCTCGACATGGGTTTCGAGACCGGCGATCACTTGTCCTTCACCAAACGTGAATTGCAGCGGTTCGTTGCCGGAAGAATCGAACTGAGTGCCGTCAGCCAGGCGGCCATTGTAATTGATGCGCACGGTTTCGCCATTCTTGGCCTGTGTCATGATAGCCATCCTTTGAAAGTTTCGAGGGGCCGGCCAGAGCTCACGGTCCCGTCCTCGATCATCCACACACTCGGGTGCGCGGCGCGAAACGCTAAAACTAGGGACCTGGCTGCCGATGTAAACCCCGATTGGGCTACGCCGGCATGATCCGCCGGCGTTCGTCGCCTTCGGCAGGAGTGCGCCGGACTAGCGGGTCATGCCGACTCAACCCATTCAGGCGGCGTGCAAATGGCGGCTAGATCAGGTTATGGCCGCCATCGATGCGGATTGTCTCGCCGGTCGTGAACTCGCTTTCCATGAGGTAGACATAGGCGGCGGCGACGTCCGCAGCGGTCGGAATTTTTCTCGACGGCAACCGGGCAGCCATGTCGGCAAAGAAGCTGGATTTGGCTTCTCCAACGATGTCCCACATCGGTGTGTCGACCCATCCGGGCGACACGACATTGACGCGCGTCGGGGCCAGTTCGAGCGCCAGGGCGCGGGCGAAGTAGCTGAATGAGCCGGCAATCGCTGAGACGACCGAGCCTCCCGGCACTGGCGGCTTGTCCTTGTTGATGCCTGAGGTGAAGGTCATGGAGCCACCGGCCTTCAGGGTGCGCACAGCGTGCTTGGAGAGCATGACGGCCCCAATCAGCTTGTTGTCGACGAAGCCTCGCACAGCCTCCATGTCGGTACTGCCGATCGGATCGCCGGGCGGCAGTGTTCCGGCGGTCGATACCAGGTGGTCGAAGGGACCGATCTCCTCGAACAGGCGAGCGACGTCCGCTTCGTCGGTCATATCGGCAACCAAGCTGGTCACGTGCCCCGTATTGAGCGTCCGTTCGGCCGCCTGCAGTTTCGCGGGCGACCGGCTGACGATCACGACCTTCGCTCCGCAATTGAGAGCAGCTTCCGCGACGCCGAGACCGATGCCGGAACTGCCGCCGATGACGATGACTTTCCTGTCCACGAGCGATGTCATGGGAGGTCTCCATTCGTTTGCGATTTCGGTGAGGGTCAAGCTTTGCCGTCGTAGGCGGCTTCGAGGTCGGCGATGATGATCTTGCGCATCCCGTACATCGCCTGCCGGACGCGGTTGGCCTTTTCGCGATCCGGGTCGGCACTGAGCCGCGGCAGGATTTCCGGGATGACCTGCCAGTAGACGCCGAACTTGTCGGTGAGCCAGCCGCAGGGTTGTTCCCTGCCGCCGCCGGCGGTGAGCGCCTCATAGTAGTAGTCGGTCTCGGCCTGGTCCCTAGTCTCGATGTAGAGTGAGAGCCGCTCGTTGAAAGGCGGCTGCGGCCCGGCATTGAACGCTGTAAGGTGCAGACCCTCGAGCTCGAAATCGAAGGTGGCATGCGGGACCGTCTTGTTGGTTCCGGACACCCAGTCGGTGTATTCGAGCGTCTGGAGCGCTTTGCTGTTCTTGAAGACCGAGAGATAGAAATCGCGGGCCTCCTTGGCGTCGGTGTTGAACCAGAGGAATGGGTGGATGGTGGCCATGTCCGTTCTCCGTTAATTCCTTGCGACAGCGATCTTTGGCGAAGGGCCTGTCCGCTGTTGCTTTCATTCAGGCTTAGCGGTGATCCGACGGCCGATAGACCGAGCCGTCCCAGTCGCGGGCAAACCCAAGGTCTTCGAGCCGGCGGGTCGAGAAGCGTGCAACCTGCCGCTCGGTCCGGCGCCGGCTGCTCGATGCGAGGATGCGGCCGGCCATGCCGGTCAGGACGTCGACGATGGGTTCAACTCGTTTGGCATTCATGGTGCTCTCCCAGAGTGGCGGCAGTTTTGGTTTCAGCAGTTGCCCCGCGACTTTCGTCAGCGAGAGTATCAGTCACATCAAGTCGCCTTTTGAAGCGGCGGTGAATGACTGAATACGCGAGCAAATATGCCGTCTTCCGGCCTGGACGACAAACGACTTATCGGCGACAATGTGTGAGCACCGCTCACATATAGGTATCGATCCATGCCCCGGAAGCTGCCTCCCCTCACCACCTTGCCGAGCTTCGAAGCGGCGGCGCGCCTGTTGAGTTTCTCCAAAGCGGCAGAGGAACTTCATGTCACCCACGGTGCGATCAGCCGGGCGATCAAGAACCTTGAGGATCAGCTCGGTGTGCAGCTGTTCGAGCGCGGTACGCGTTCGGTGAGCCTGACCGCCGTCGGCGAGCCCTATGCGCGGGCGGTGCGCGAGGTGCTCGACCAGTTGGCCGCCGCCACTGCTGCGGCAACGGCCCGCTATTCGAGCTCGACACTGAACGTCAGCACCTCCGATGGCTTCGCGGGGAGATGGCTGGTGCCACGCCTCTACCGCTTTCACCGTGCGCATGGCGACATCGATGTGCGGGTTTCGACGAGCGGGAAGCTGACCAACTTCCTCGGCGACGGCATCGATGTCGCCGTCCGTTATGGCAGCGGAAACTATCCCGGGCTCACGTCGGAGTTCCTCACCGGCGAGGAGGTGTTTCCAGTGTGCAGCCCAAAGCTTCTTGAGGGTGCGCATCCGCTCCGCACGCCTCAGGACCTCAGACACCACACGCTGATCCGTGACAGCTTTCCGATCGACTGGGCGACCTGGCTGGCGAGCGCCGGGGTCGAGGGCGTGGACCCGCAGAGCGGGATTACCTTCGACTCTGCCACCTTTGCCATGGAGTCGGCCGCACAAGGCGAGGGGGTGGTGCTGGGTCGGACCATGCTGGTTGCGGCGGACCTTGCCGCCGGGCGGCTTGTCCGCCCCTTCGGGCACGCCCTGAAATCTCCTTCCAGTTTCTATCTCGTCTACCCGCCGGAGGCGATCCGTCAGCGCAAGGTCAAGGCTTTCAGGGATTGGCTGCTTTCAGAAGTCACGCCGCAAATGGACTGACAGGAAGGCCGAGAGAACAGGATCGTCTACGGGTCAATCGCCCGGTGACTGTCGGCTCGCCCGAACTGCGGTGATGATCCAGGCGCGCGATTCGAAAAGCACACCGTCCGCGGTCAAGTGCGCGTCGAGCAGATCGCGCAACCGCCGTAGCGCCGCGTCGACATCCACATCCGCGCGGGCGAGCGGATCCTTGACCAGTTGCAGGCCAAGCAAAGCGTCATAGGCCGCATCGACGTCCTGGCCGTAGAAGACCGGCTCACGCACTTCGGCGAAGTCGACCGAAACAAAACCGGATGCACGCAAGATCTCCGCGGTGATGGCGGGGTCGCCAAGCGAAAATGGGGTGGCGGCGCCCGCCGACATGGCGGACCCCGGCGCAATCGCCCGTTGAATGGCAGTTGCCCACTCGTTACGATCCTGGCATTGCCATACCATCCACACAAGACGTGCCCCTGGTCGCATTGCCCGGGCGATATTGGCGAACGCCGCCGCCGGATCGGCAAAGAACATCACGCCAAATCGACTGATGCACAGATCGAAGCCGGCAGCCGGAAATACCAGCAATTGCGCATCGCCGCGCTCGAAGGCGACGTTTCGCAATCCTTCTTCGGCGCTACGGCTCCGGGCGATCTCGAGCATCCGCGCCGATACGTCCACGGCGAGCACGCTGCCTTCCACCGCGACACGGGCGGCATCACGAGAGGATTGTCCCGAACCGCATCCGATATCGAGCACGCGATCGCGCGTTCCCGCCTTGACCGCAGCCCTGAAGACCTCGTTGTGCCGTCGCAGTTCGGCGTCGTAAAACTCAGCGCAGTTCAACACCATCGCACGCCTGTCTGGAGGTGGGCCGGCAGCATTTCCGGCCGCTCTGCCCTGATCTTTTCGCGTCGGGCTGACCCCGAACTGTCAGCCGCGCCGCGCCGCCTCGATCGCCGCAACGTCGATCTTTTTCATCTCCATCATCGCTTCGAATGCGCGCTTTGCTTCATCGCCGCCGGCGGCCATCGCTTCGGTCAGCACGCGCGGCGTGATCTGCCAGGAGATGCCCCATTTGTCCTTGCACCAGCCGCACGCACTTTCCTGGCCGCCATTGCCGACTATGGCGTTCCAATAGCGGTCGGTCTCCTGCTGATCGTCGGTGGCGATCTGGAAGGAGAAGGCTTCGTTGTGTTTGAACGCGGGCCCGCCATTGAGGCCGAGACAGGGGATGCCGGCGACCGTGAACTCGACCGTCAGCACGTCGCCGGCCTTGCCGGACGGGTAGTCGCTGGGAGCGCGGTGGACGGATTTCACCGAGCTGTCAGAAAAAGTCTCGGAATAGAAACGGGCCGCAGCCTCGGCGTCCTTGTCGTACCAAAGGCAGATCGTGTTCTTGGCGATTGTCATTGCTGGTCCCTTTGCTTTCGAAATCAATCTGGGCTTTTGAAATCAACCCGGGTTTTTCACAGCTGGCCTCGGCGTTGCACCGGACATGGAAATGCACTCTTGCCATCGACGTTCCGACAGCAGCTGCCCGGAACCAAGGTACCACGGCTGGTGCTTTCAGGACCAGATGCGGGCAGTGACTCGAACCGGAGATCCGCCTGGTCCGACCGGCGGCCTCACTCTTTGCGTAGGGCAGCGCCGCTTTGCTCAAGGTCGCGCTGGCTTTCCGTTGGCGCGCCGTTGCCTCAGAAGGCGCATGAGCAAGTTCCGTCTGTCCTTGCGCGGGACGAGTTCGATATCGCTGACGAGTTTTGCGCCGCCCTTGTGCCGCTCCAATGTGATCTTGCGGCTATGGAAAGCTTCCAGCTCGGCGCGATGCGCTACGCTTATGATGGTGACCTTCGGCAATTCGCGAATGATCATCTGCATCATGTTGTCCTGGCTCTTCTCATCGAGTGCCGACGTTGCCTCGTCCAGCACGATGATATCGGGGCGGTGCAGCAGAAGACGCGCGAAGGCGAGGCGCTGCTTTTCGCCACCCGACAAGGTCTGGTCCCATGGGGCGTCCTCCTCAATCCTGTCGTTGAGGTAGTCGAGTCCCACCTTGTCGAGCGCAGCCTTGATCTTATCCAGCGTCCAGCTGTCGGCGGCGCCTGGATAGGCGACAGCGCGGCGAAGGGTCCCGGTCGGGATGTAAGGCCGTTGCGGCAACATGAACAACCGTCTGTCGGCGCGGATGTTGACGCTGCCGCTACCCCATGGCCACAGACCCGCGATGGCCCGCACCAGTGTACTCTTGCCCGAGCCGGATTCGCCGGCGACAAGCACCCGTTCGCCTGGTTCGATCACGACCTCGGTTTCCTTGACCACGGCGGTGCCGTCGTCGAGCGACACGGAGAGATTGTTCAGGCTGAGCATCGCATCGCTGCCGGTCTCGCCGCGCTTTATGCGCCCCAGCGTGTTGCTCTGTTCCGCCCGCTCGAGCCCGTCGAGCGACATCATCAGCGAGGCGATGCGCCGTGCAGAGGCATTCCAATCGGCGAGACGGGGATAGTTATCGACCAGCCACCCGAACGCGCCCTGCACGATGGCAAAGGCCGAGGCAGCCTGCATGACCTGCCCAAGTGTCATGCTGCCTTCGAGGAACTTTGGAGCGCAAAGCAAGACCGGCACGACAGGCGCAAACAGGCTCGACCCTTGGGACACCAATGCCGTGCGCATGTGCTGGCCTGCAAGGAGCGCCCATTGCCTGAGCACATGGGCGAATGTCTTGTCCATGCCGCTGCGCTCCTCCTCCTCGCCGCCGAGCAATGCGATACTCTCGCCGTTTTCCCGCACGCGCGTTAGCGAGTAGCGGAACTCGGCTTCCGCCTGATTTTTTTCCCCGGAGAGGTGGACGAAATGGCGGCCGATGACCGCCATCGAGGTGGACGTGATCGCGGCATAGAGCACTGCGGTGATGACCAGGAAGCCGGGAATGGTGACGGTCGAACCTGCAATCGTCAGGGTCAGGGCGCCGCCGATCGTCCACAGCACCACGATGAAGGTCGAGGCCGACAGAAATGCGACGATGACACCGGCAATGAAATCGACCGGCGATTCGGTGGCAATCCGCAAATCCTCGGCGATGCGGGCTTCGGGGTTGCTGTGGTCGCCGCCGACGAGGTTCAGCTGATAGTAGCGGCCGCTTGCCAGCCAACGCGCGATGACCGCGGTGGTGAGCCAGGAACGCCAGCGGCGCTGTATCTTCATGCGAAAGAAGACTTGTGCCACCACAAGGCTGGCGCTTCCGAGCACGAGTGGCAGGAATACGGCGCTCAGCCAATATACGGTGTGGGCATTGCGTTGCTCAATGGCGTCGAAAATTGCGCGATTCCAGACATTGATCCCATACTGGAAGGCGACATTGGCGACGATCAGGACCAACAGCCCGATCGTCAACGGCCAGGCGACCCTGTCGCCACTGCCGCTCCAGTAACCGCGGGCGCTGATCCAGAAGCGCTTAAGCAGATATCTCTTGCGCACCCGCTCGGCCTCTTCAGGTGTCAGCTTAGGATCGGGTTCGGTGACATCCGGCGGCGGCGCGGGCTTGCCGACCACCTCGGACGCGACATCGACAGTCATCTGGCGCGACTTCTCGGCATCGCGCGATTGGGCGCCGTCAACCGATTTCAGCTTGAATTTAGCTTGGGGCATCCGGCGATAACGGCTTAAAAATCAGAAGGTTTCACAGCGTCCGCTCGAGACGCCGGCTGCCAACAGCACCAGGGCTTCTCCAGTGTTCCAGTGCTCGTAACACCCCTATGGTCGTTCTCGAAAATGACGGCCTGTGATCTGGTGCGGGACAGCTAACCGAACCCACAAGATGGAGATGTGTTCTGTTGTGTTTCGGCACCAGCCGAAAGTGAATGGTGTCGGGCCCGTCCGAGCTTGATAAAGTCAGCAGTGCATCGGCGTCGGAACAAGGGTGCGATTTTGCCGTTGAGCGAGAAACTGGAAGCGACCCGCATGTCCGAATTGCCGATTGAGGAGATCGAAGGGCGGCTGAACGCCCAGCGCGAGACTTTGGCGCTGGTCGTCGCGCTGCTTGCCAGCAAGGATACGGCCCCCGAGCGAATATGGGCCGAACTGGAGGACCGTTTTCAGTTTCAGAACAGTCAGGAGGACCCCGGCGTCCTGCCAAGCCGCGCATTCGCCATCGAGGCTGCGAAGATGCGGGAGTTCAAGCTGATCGCCGAAGAGGCGCGGGCGCGCAACGCGGAATGGAACGGCAGGGACAAGCCACAGGGCGCCAGCTGACACCCCTGCGAGTGCTTGCAGGACTATTTTGCCGTGACCGAGCATGTCAGCTTTGCTGCAAAAATGTACGCGCCAACTCCTCCCATTCCTCGTCAAGCGTTGAGGTCGACGGCGCGGCATTGCTGCGGCGATACCAATATTCCGCATTCGACTGGTCGCCTTCCTTGCGGTGGAGATAGGCATGTACGTGCATGCCGGCCGTATCGTCGCGCTGCTGCGCGCATTCGTGCGCCTTAGCCCAATCGCCCTTTGCATCCCACCACAGCGCCTGCAGGGCAGGACTCAAGCCGGCTGGCGGCTGTGGTTCGGCAATCGAATCCCTGAAGGCTTGCAGATCCATTTTGTTCACCATAGCGACGGTACAGGGCGTCTATAATAACCACGCCGGCGGCCGACCGATAGCGAGCATCGGGCGGGATGACTGACATAGATATCAGGACTGCCGAGAGCGGAGGTCCGATAACCGCACTGCCAGACGCTTGATTCGATGACGTGCATGAAATAGTGCGCGCCACGAAACCATGATGCCTGAGACAGCGAGGATAAGTAGCGAGCCGATGACAGCCTCCGACAACCCACGCCAATTCTACCACGGCACCCGGGCCGACCTTAAACCGGGAGACCTGATCGAAGCCGGCTACAGCTCCAATTACGGCGCGCGAAAGCAGGCAGCCTGGGTCTATCTGACCGGCACTCTGGATGCGGCTATCTGGGGTGCAGAACTGGCCGCCGGTGACGGACGCGAAAGGATCTACATCGTGGAACCAACCGGCCCGATCACCGACGACCCCAACCTTACGGACAAGAAATTTCCCGGCAATCCGACGCAGTCCTATCGCTCCCGCCAGCCGCTCAGGATCACGAGCGAGGTCACCGAGTGGCAGGGCCACTCGCCCGAGCGGCTGAAAGAGATGAAGGACCATATCGAACGGTTGAGGGCGCAAGGCATCGAGGCGATCGATTGATCGCGAAGTCCTGCGATTGCCAAGCTTGACCTGGCTGACGGTCGGCGGCAGTCTCATTTCTGCGTCGCAGCCGCCGCGAAATACGGCTCCACGTCCGCAATGGGTCCGTGAGTTGTCGTTGCTTGCAGGGGCTGGAGAGCGGATGCTTCCTTTCATCTCGTCGCGAACGTGATGATCTCGGAGCTCGAAGGGCCAACTGGGCTGCCGTCAAAGCCGCCGAATTGCCGTTCGATCCGTAGCCCCGCGTTCCCCAGCAGGCTCGATAGGGCGTCCATGTCGAGGAATCGCAAGGTGCTGCGACTAACTTTCGGAAGGCTCGGATGCTTTCCGCCGAACCTGTGGGTGAATGTCACGGTCTGGCCATCGAACGGCATGATCACCTCTGTTGTGATCTGCACCAGAGACCCGTCAGGCAGCTCAACGACGACAGCATTTTCGGGTGTCCAGTGCTCCCACGCCCGCACCGAAGGGTTCCGCGTTTCGAACGCGAAGCATCCGCCTGGCACAAGGGCGTGTCGCGCAGCCGCCATGAAATCCCCCAGATCTTCGTCGCTGACAAGGGCCTGGAATGCGTGCCCCGTCATCACAATGAGATCAAACTCGGCTGTCCAGCCGGCCGATTGGAGATCGCCGAGGACCCATTCGATATCCGTGCGCGTCCGTGCCCGATTCAACACGCCGGGTGCTGGGTCGATGCCGCAGAGCCGCCCTGAATGTCCGGCCAGGCGTGCCTCGTGAAGGAGGGTGCCCGTTCCACATCCGACATCAAGCACCGCGTTTGCTGTTAGAATGCGGGGCAGGTAGAAATCATAGTCGTCGCGCGCAGATCTCGGGTGCCAGGCATCATAGACGGCAGCGAGATACGGGTCGGCGAAAAACTGGTCGACCATAAGGCGATACCCCCCAATCAACTTTGAATGTGCGAGCGGTGTCGCCGAGAGCATATAGCCCATAAGTCGCGTCGCTCGTTACCGCACGACCTCGCGGTGACCGCCGGGCAGGCGGGTGGCGATAAGCTTGTCGATGCGGCGGCCGTCGAGGTCGACGACCTCGAAGCGCCAGCCCTGCGCGTCGACGCATTCGCCGGTCGCCGGCAGATGATGCAAATGCGACAGCACATAGCCGGCGACGGTTTCGTAGTCGCGGTTCTCGGGCAGGTCGATGCCGAGAATGTCCGCCATCTCGTCGGCCTGCATGTAGCCGGCAAGCAGCCATGAGCCGTCCTCGCGCTTGACGGCGTTTTCCTCTTCGCCGGCATCGAGATCCGAACGGAAGACGCCGGTAATCGCTTCCAGTATGTCGGCCGGGGTGACGATGCCTTCGAAATGGCCGTATTCGTCATGTACCAGCGCCATCGGCACGTCGGATTCCTTCAGCGTCGCAAGCACGTCCAGCGCATCGGCCTGGTCATGCACGATTGGGGCCGTGCGCACGTGCCGGCGCGGGTCGAGAGCGCGGCCGCCGAGCATCGCCGCCAGCACGTCGCGGGTCTGGACGACGCCGATCATGGCGTCGACGCCGCCGTCGCCGGCCGGCAGGCGCGAATGCTGGGTGTCCATCAGCAGCTTTCTGATGGCCGCCTCGTCGGATTGCAGATTGATCCAGTCGACCTCGGTGCGCGGCGTCATCACCGCGCGCACGGCGCGGTCGCCGAGCCGCATCACGCCGGCGATCATGCGCCGTTCGTCGGATTCGATGGTGCCGTGGTGCTCGGCTTCGGCGACCAGCATCTTGATCTCCTCGTCGGTGACCCTCTCCTCGCTCTGGCCGTGCTGGCCAAGCAGCCACAGCAGGGCGCGGCCGGAAAAATCGAGCAGGAAGACCAGCGGCGCCGAAACGCTGGCGAGGATGGTCATTGCCGGAGCGACCCTGACGGCGACCCGTTCGGGGTCGCGTAATGCGATCTGCTTGGGCACCAGTTCGCCGATGATCAACGAGCCATAGGTGATGATGGCGACGACAATGCCGACACCGAGCGGGTCGGCGAGGCTTTCGCGGACGCCGGCCGATGCCAGGAAGGTGGCCAGCCGCTCGCCGAGCGTGGCGCCGGAAAAGGCGCCGGACAAGACGCCGACCAAAGTGATGCCGATCTGCACCGAGGACAGGAACTTTCCCGGATTGGCGCCGAGCGCCAGAGCCCGGCCAGCGCCCTTGACGTTGCGGTCGATCATCGTCTTGAGGCGCGCCGGCCGCGACGAGACGATGGCGAGCTCGGACATCGACAGAAGGCCGTTCACGCAGATGAGGACGACCACGATGGCAATTTCAGCATAAAGCATGCCGGGTCCATAGCATTGCCGCGCGGTTTTCGAAAATAGGACGGTCGCGCTTTTTAAATTTAGCGAGCGGGGCAAATCAGGCGGCACCCCATGCCGCATCCCAGGGCGGCGCGGAAAAATGCTCGATCAGGGCGTCGACGACGACGCGCACCTTTGGTGCGAGATTGCGTGTTACCGGCCAGATGGCATGCACCACGGTGTTTTCGACAAGGCAGTCCGACAGAACCATTTCGAGCTCGCCGCGCCTGATGCTGCCGGCCGTCAGCCATGTCGGCAGATAGACGATACCGCAGCCGGCCAGTACCGCATCGAGCATCGGTTCGCCGTGGCCGAGCACCAGCCGCGCCTTGGGCGCGAATTTTTCGAGACGGCCGTCGGCATGCCTGACGGTCCAGGGATGGACCGTGCCGTCGCGGCCGTAGCCGATGAGGCTGTGCCTGGGCAGGTCCTCGATCGAGTGCGGCCTGCCATGGGCGTCGAGATAGGCGGGGGCGGCGACGATGGCCGAACGCTGGGCATAGATGCGGCGCGCGGCGAGCGACAAGCTGTCGTCGAGGTCGCCCATGCGCACCGCCAGGTCGATGCCTTCCTCGATCAGGTCGACGCGCCGGTCGTTGAACGAGATTTCCATCGTCAGATCCGGGAATTTTTTGGAAATGTCGAACAGAACCGGGGCGACGCACCGCCGGCCGAAGGCCAAAGGCAGGTCGACACGCAGCCGGCCGGAAGGCACCTGCTTGCGCGAAGCCAGCAGTGACTGCGCGGCTTCGATCTCGGCCAGTGCCCTGACGCAGGCTTCGTAGTAGCTCAGGCCCTCGCTGGTCGGGCTCAGGCTGCGGGTGGTGCGGTTGAGCAGGCGAACGCCCAATCGCTGTTCCAGCTGCGCGATCGACTTGCCGACCGCCGATTTCGTGACATGCAGCCGCGCGCCGGCGCCGGTGAAGCTGCCGGCCTCCACCGCGTGAACGAATGCGACGATGCCTTGCAAATTGGCCGATTCCAATGAAGCGCTCCTATTGTAGAGTTTTGCTCCTTAATCTGTCGCAGAATATGCCACATGGAAGCACTTTTCTCCATAGTGAAACGGCATAAATGTCTCGCGCACCATCAACCACGGAGCGCGAACCAAATGAGCACCCAAAACAGATCCTGGCAGATGACCGGTTTCGGCCTATCCAGTTTGAAGCCGGCCGAGGGAAAGCTGCCCCGACCCGGGCCGCATGATCTTCTGGTACGCGTCACAGCGGTATCGCTGAATTACAAGGACAGGATGATCGTCGATGGCGTGCTGATACCGGACCTCAGCTTGCCGTTCGTGCCGACATCGGACGCGGTTGGCGAAGTGGTCGCCACCGGCAGCGAAGTCAGCCGCTTCGGCATCGGGCAGCGGGTGCTCGGCCAGGTGATCGCCGACTGGCCGGACGGCAACGCCCCGCCGGTGCTCCACAAGCATACGCTTGGTTCGTCACTGCCCGGCATGCTGTCCGAGCATGTGCTCTTTCACGAGGATGCCGCCGTGGCGGCGCCGCCGTCGCTCAGCGATGTCGAGGCGTCGACGTTGCCGATCGCGGCGCTGACGGCGTGGTTCGCGCTGGTCGAGGCGGCCAAGCCTATCCCGGGTGAGACCGTTCTCATCCAGGGCACCGGCGGCGTGTCGCTGTTTGCGCTGCAGTTCGCCGCCGCTTTCGGCCTGCGCGCCATCGTCACCTCGAGCAGCGACGAGAAGCTCGAGCGGGCAAAAGCGCTGGGCGCCTGGAAGGGGATCAATTATCGCAGCCATCCGGCATGGGACGAGGTCGCCCGCGAGTTGACAGACGGCGCCGGCGTCAGGCACGTGCTGGAAATGGTCGGCGGCGACAATGCGCGGCGCTCGCTCAATGCGCTGGGCGCCGACGGCAGGCTGTCGCTCATCGGCCTTCTCGGCAGCATGGAGCTCAGTTTCCCGATCATTCCGTTCCTGCGCAACCGGATCGTCGTGCAGGGCATATCGATCGGCCACCGCCGCGCCTTCGAACGAATGAACCAGGCGATCGAGACGCTCGCGATCAAGCCGGTGATCGACAGGGTGTTTGGCTTCGACGAGGTGCCGCAGGCATTCGAGCGTCTGGAGACCGGACCGTTCGGCAAGATCGTGATCACCGTCCCCTGAGCCCATCGGGACGAAATGGCTGTCAGACGAGCCGATTGCGCGCCTACGGCAGTTGCAGCAGTACGCCGATGATGGCCTTGCCGTCGGTGAAATAGGGATCGCCTTCGCCGTTGCGCCCGGTCTTTGTTGCGCCGACCCCTGGTATCTCGCTGGTCGAGATCAGCATGCCGGCGGCGGAGAGGTCGCGCATCAGCCCGTCGCGCTCGGCGTCGATGTCGGGGCCGATGTGATGAGTGATCGCGCCGGTGTCATGGCTGAGGCCGACGCCGCGGTCAAAGCTTGCCGAGCCAAGCCAAAGCGGCCGGCCGTCGTCTCCGGTCGCAGCGGTCTGCCAGAAGCGGACGTGGTGGCGCCGGTCGGCGCTGTCGCCGACCGGCTTTTCGAAGGCTAGGTCCTGGGCGCGGCCTTCGAACAGCAGCCGGCTGACCGGCGCGTCGGGATAGGGGCGGTCAAACAGCACGCTTTCGCCGATCTCGATCGCCGTCTTCAGCGAGACCGCGTCTGCCGTATCCCAGCCGGCGACGACAAAAGCATGGACAAGCTCCTTCTTGGTGCCGACAAGGCCGACATTGATCGGATCGCCCGGAATGCCTTGCGGCGTGTGCGTGACCATCTCGAATTGCTGATTGCGAAAATTGCGGTCCCGCAACGTCCAGAACTCAGGCGCGGCGAAATAGGCGAGCGAAAGATAAGCGGCACAGCATGCCACCAACCAGGTCGTTGCACGTCGTCGAAGGCTTCGTTGGCTCAAGAGGCACCACCCAAGCGTCTGCGCACCATCTTAATCGGCGCAGCAGGTCTTGGGCAGGGGCTGCAATCAGCGGCAGGCGCGGTAGCCGTTCTTGCGATTCTTGATGTCGAAATGGAAATGGTTGCGGTGGTCGTAGTTGTAGCCGGGGCCGAGCACGGTGGTGAAATACTGGCAGCCGTCGGCCCGCACATTGTTGAGGAAGCCGCGCGTGCGGAAGGCGAACAGGCCGGGCTTGCGGACGTCGATGTCGTCGCCATTGTTAAGCTCGATGCTCATCACGTCGAGCGCATTGCCCTTGCCGTGTTCCGACAAAACACCTTCGCCGGCGATCCTGCGGCAGGAATAGCTCGAGCCCTGGTGGATGGTCTTGACGCCTGAAAAATAGCGCCAGCGGGCCGACGGGACGAGTTCATTCCTGGTCCAGCCGGCAAAGCTGGCGGCCATGTCGCAGGTCAGCGTCGCGGCCGGCTTCATCGCGACGCTGCCGATGGCCGAGACCCTGACCGGATAATCGATGCCGCATTGGCCTTCATGGATCGGCGCGACGTCGGTGTAGACGACGCCGAGGCGTTTCAGCTCCTTGCGGCAATCGATCTCTGCGGCCGGCATCTGTTCGGCCGGCGACATCGGATTGTCCATGCGCGGATAGGCGGCCGTCATATAGGGGTTGGATGGGACGAGGCGCTGCATGCCGGAATATTCTGGGCCGGAATCTTGCTGGCCGGAATAGGGCGGAACGGCAGCGGTCTGGCTGCCGACGTCGACGGCCGGCTGCAGCGACAGCACGCTGCCGGTGTTGCAGGCGGAGACCGCCGCAATGGCAATCACGACGGCAAGCCTGCCGGCCATGCGCGCGCGTCCTGTGTGCCGCGCAGCGACAAGCGCAGCGCGAATTAGCCCGGCCATCGGAAGGGTTCCTGTCCCCAGATGACACAGACTCTAAACCTGAAGAGTAAAGGAAAAATCAGCGGCGCCGTTCACGTCTGCGGCCAAATTGCGGCGCCCATCATCGCGGCCGGCGTCATTGGCAAAACGTGCCGCCATTGCGGCGCGGTTCGAGATCGAAATGGAGATGCTGCGAATGATCGGCATCGCTGCCGGGGCCAAGCACGGTCTTGAACGGCCCGCAGGCTGCCTTGCGCACTGCGTCCAGGAATTTCGCGTCCTTTTCCGGCGGCGCCGGGCCGACATCGATCTCCTTCCCGTCCGAAAGCTTGAAGCTGGCGATATCGAGCGCATTGCCGAAGGCGTGCTCCGACAATTTGCCGCCACCATTGCGCGACCGGCAGACGAAGGCGGAGGCCTGGCCAATCGATTTGAGGTCCTCGCCAAACTCCGCCTTTGCAGCAGGCTGGATGACCGAAGCAGCAAAGCGTGCGGCGGCCTCGGCCATCTGGCAATTCAGCTCGGGCTCCGGGCCGATGGCGATGGATTTGCCGAGCGTCCTCAGCACGATCGGGTAGGGGATCGAGCAACCGACCGCCGTATCATGCTCGGGCTTGCGCTCCTCGAAATCGACGCCCATCGATTTCAGCCGCCTGCGGCAGGCCAATTCCTCGGCCGGCATTTCTTTCTCGGCAATGGCGAGCGATCGAGGATCGGGAAGGATTTCTTGCTCCGTCTTTTTGTCTGCCTCGGCCGGGTTTGGTGGCGCGACCGATGAGTTTGCCGGCGGCTCGGCCTGCGCCGGCTTTTCAGGCGGCTGTGGTGCGATCGCCGGCGGTTTCGGCTGCTCGGTCCTGGATTGGCCATTTTGGGGCTGATCGTTTTGAGGCTGACCGTTTTTGGGCCGCTCAGCCTCCGGAGCGGGGCGTGGTTCGGGGACCGGGATCTCGGTTGGCGATGGCGAGGTGGCTTCCCGGTTGAACTGCGGTACCGGCGCAGTTTGCGGCAGCTCGGGCGCCTTGGCTGAAACAGGTCCCGCCAGCGGCGTAGCCGCAACGGCCAGCAGCAATCTGCCCAATCTGAAAAAGCCAAACGCCGCCATTGTATCGCAACGGCCAGAATGCAGGGAAGTTGCCTTGGGCGAAGGGGGCTGGCGATCACAATCGGTAACCGCGCTGTTACGCGCCGATCGCTTCCAGCCCCTCCTCGAGCCAATCCGCCAGCAGCGGCATGCCGAGCAGATATTTTGCCGTGCGCTTGTTGGCGCGCTCGCGGGCGGCGGTCAGCGCGTCCGTCCATTCCGTCGCGTCATAGTCGCCGCGGCCAACCCAGGCCAACGCAATCAGTTCGGCCGCTTCGTCGACATTGAGATCGTCGATCAGCTCGCGCAGTTCTTCCTCGGTGAGATCTTCGGAGCTTTCCTCGGCAAGGCCGTCATGATGGTGGTTGTCGTGCGCGTTGCCGTCGAGCTCTACCTCGTGCTCGGCGCCGTCGGCATAGTCTTCGTTGACGGCGGCGCTGAGCGCCTTCGCCTTCAGGATGAACAGGCGCACGGTGTCGGGACCGATCGAAAGCTCCCAGTCTCGTTCAACGCGTTGCTGCACCGGCCGTCTCCCTGCTTCGTGCTCGGTCGGCCCGATGATAGCGGATTTGCAGCGCTCGTCACGTTCTCTTGCGCGTGGGCGTTAATCGCGAACCATGATTTATGATGCCCTCTCTTCCCGGAATAAGATGGCCTTGCTGGGAGAGATCGCGGTTTTGAGATAGGATGACATTTTCCGGGACGAAACGGCTTTGACCCGGCGTTAGTGTTGCATTGTCAGGTTCAAAGGAGAGTGTAATGCGCAGACGATTGCTGATTTACGCCATGGCCATTGCCGCCCTGCCGCTGATTGCGGCTCCGGCGTTTTCGGCTGGTGAAGGCGGCGGCGGCAATGGCGGCGGCGGCCAGAGCCAGTGCAAGAAGGGGGAGGCCTGGGACAAGAAGCAGAAGAAATGTGTCTCGCCGAAGCAAGGTATGCTGGATGACGACAGCATCTATGATGCCGGTCGCGCGCTGGCGATGGATGGACGCTATGACGAGGCGATCGCCGTGCTCAGCCTCGCCGCCAACAAGCAGGACCCGCGCATCCTCAACTATCTCGGCTATTCGCACCGCCATTCCGGCCGCGTCACCGTCGGCCTCGGCTATTACGAAGAAGCGCTGCGCATCGACCCGAACTACACGCTGGTACGCGAATATCTCGGCGAGGCGCACCTGCAGATCGGCGATCTTGCCGGCGCCCAGGAACAGCTCCGCGAAATCGAGAAGCGCACGGGCAAGGGATCGCGCGAATACGGCATGCTGTCGGAGCAGATCGATCACTTCATGAGGAGCTGATCCGACCTCCGGACGCTGCTCAAACCGGCTGCGGCGATCGCAGCCGGTTTTTTGCTGTGCTCGCATGCTGCTCCGAACTGGAATTTGGCATCACGGTACACGTGATGCGCTCCTTGACGTTAGGTCAGCCGCGCAATCGGTGGATGATTTTTCAAAATCCGACTTTTTGGACGTGAAAAACCCGCGAAGATTGCTATATCTTGCAAAGATTGTGATGAGACGGTTCCGTTAGCGAGGCTGCCGGACCGTTTTCTTTTTGTACCATCGACAAGGTCGCTCCCGATTACGGGGGCGGCGGCAGGAAAGGTCAGGCATTATGAACAAGGTCCCGATGACAGGCGAGGGGTTCGCGTCATTGAAGGAAGAACTGCGCTGGCGCCAGCAACAGGAGCGGCCGCGTATCATCGAGGCGATTTCCGAAGCGCGCTCGCATGGCGACCTCTCCGAAAATGCCGAATATCACGCGGCAAAAGAGGCACAGAGCCTCAATGAGGGCCGGGTCAACGAACTCGAGGACCTGATCGCGCGGGCCGAGGTGATCGACGTCACCAAGCTCAGCGGCGACAAGGTCAAGTTCGGTGCCACCGTGGTGCTGGTCGACGAGGATACCGAGGAGAAAAAGACCTACCAGATCGTCGGCGACCAGGAAGCGGACGTGAAGTCCGGCCGCATCTCGATCTCCTCGCCGATCGCCCGCGCCCTGATCGGTAAGGAAGTGGGCGATGCCATCGAGGTCAACGCACCGGGCGGCGCCAGGGGCTACGAGATCGTCCAGGTGCAGTTCATTTAGGACCTTTGATAATTCTACTCTGGCGGCCGACTAGCGCGGTTTTCTGCGCTTCCGGTGCTCACGTACTTTAAGTACGCTCCGCTCCGGTTCTCGAAAACCACGCTGTTCGACTCGCCAGAGCGAATTCTGAAAAGGTCCTATGCAGCGCCTTGTAATTTAAGCGCCAGCAATCTCTCAGCTTCCGCCATCACCGCCGGCGGCGTGACGCTGCGGCCGGGCTTGGCCAGCAGCGTCGATGAGAATGGGCCGCGCGGGCCGGTCAGGCCGGGCTCCGTCGCCAGGAATACCGCCACCGTCGGTACGCCGAAGGCGCTGGCGAGATGGGTCAGGCCGGTGTCGGCGCCGATGACCAGCGCCGAGCCGCCGATGACGGCGGCGATCTCGGCAAGCGGCGACCTGGGAACCACCACGGTTTGCGAAACGGCGCGGGTGATCGCTTCGGCAACCGCCTGTTCCCGGTCGTTCGACCAGGTGGTGACCGGGGTCATCTCTCGTGCCACGAGAAGCCTGGCGATTTCGATCCAGTCCGCAACCGGCCATTTCTTGTCCTCGCGGCTGGTGCCGTGCAGCAGGAAGGCAGTTTGGCCGGCGATCGAGGCCGAGCCGTCGGCTGGCGGCACTATGCCGGAATCGAGGTTGGAGAGATCGGGCTGGTAACCTAGCGCCAGCCCGAACAACCGCCGCGTCCGTTCGATGGCGTGCAGGTCGCGCGGCACCGAGTATCGCCGGTCGTAGAACATTGTCGCCGACGGTTCGCGTGCGCTCGAGCGGTCGAAGCCGGCAATTGGTGCTGCCGCCAGCCGCGCCACCAGCGCCGATTTCAGCAAGCCTTGTGCATCGAGGACGAGGTCGTAGCGGGACGCGCGCAAGGCGCTGCGCAGGCCGACCACTTCCCGCCATGTGACGGGCTCGAGCAGCTTCCCGCGCCAGCGCCGGATCGCCACGCTGTGGATGGTTTGGATGGCTGGATGCAGCGCCGCGATGCCGGCAAAGGCCTCTTCCACGCACCAGTGGAAGGAAATATCCGGGCGGGCGCGGCGCGCGTCCTCCACTGCGGGAAAGGTGTGGATGACGTCGCCCATCGACGACGTCTTGACGATCAGCACCTTCATGCGGCGGCCGGCATTTCCAGCAGCCGCTCCGCCGCCGCCACGACGCGTTCGACCTCCAGCGTCTTCAGGCAGTTGAGATGACCGAGCGGGCAGATTTTTTTGTGGCAGGGCGAACAGGACAGGCCGAGCCAGACCAGTTCGCGACGCTCGGCGAGCGGCGGCGTGTTGTCGGGCGAGGTCGAGCCGTAGACGGCGACGACCGGCGTGCCGACGGCGGCGGCGACATGCATCAGCCCGCTGTCGTTGGAGACGGCGAGCCTCGCAGCGGCAATCAGGTCGATGGCATCCTCCAGCCGCGTCTGGCCGGCAAGGTCGGAGGCGCCCGGCGCCTGCGCCGCGATTTCAGCCGTCACCTCAGCGTCGTTCTTCGATCCGAACAGCGCGACGCCAAACCCTTTCGCCATCATCTCGCGGGCAAGGCCGGCATAGTGTTCGCTCGGCCAGCGTTTGGCCGGGCCGAATTCTGCGCCGGGCATGACTGCCACGAATTTCCCCGCCGTCAGCCCGAAACGGCTGAGCAGTGCCGCCTGGCTGGCTTGATCGACGGCGAGCTTCGGCGCCTGGAAGGCGCCGCCGCGGGCAAGGCTGAAATAGGCCTGCGCGGTGCGCCGTTTCAGTCGATCGGGCAAGGGCACGATGTCGGTCAGCAGCCCGTAGCGCATTTCCTTGAGATGGCCGACACGGCGCGGAATGCCGGCAAAGAACGGGATCAGCGCCGACTTCCAGCTTCCCGGCAGGACAAAGGCCATGTCGTAGCGGCCGCGCAGCAGGCGGCCGAAGCGCCTTCGGACGCGGAATTCGAACGCGCCGGATGGCAGCGGCAGATCGATCTGCTGGCGGATTTCGGGCATGCGCTTGACCAGCGGTGCTGCCCACGCCGGCGCCAGCACGTCGATGGCGGCATTCGGATGAAGCTCCCTCAGTGCCTGGAACAGGCACTGCGCCATCACCATGTCGCCCACCCAGCGTGGGCCGATCACGAGGATCGTTGGGCTTTCAGCCATTCGACATAGTCTCTGACGCCGGTTTCCACTGTGCGGAACTGGCCATTGTAACCGGCTGCGCGCAAGCGGGACATATCAGCTTGCGTAAAGCTCTGGTAGCTGCCCTTGAGGTGGTCGGGAAACTCGATGAATTCGATCTGGCCCTTGCCGAGCGTATCGATCACCGTTTCGGCAATGGCGCGAAACGGCTGGGCCTTGCCGGTACCGCAGTTGAAGATGCCGCTGGAACCGCGTTTCCACAGCCACAGATTGACGTCGGCGACATCGCCGACATGGATGAAGTCGCGGCTCTGCTCGCCGGGCCCGAAACCGCCATAGGCGCCGAACAGCTTGGGGTTTTCGCCGCGTTCGACCTGGTTGAACAAATGGAAGGCGACAGAGGCCATGGCGCCCTTATGCGCCTCGCGCGGTCCGTAGACGTTGAAATAACGCAGGCCCGCCACCGGCGAATGGTCGGTATCGAAAACGGTTCGGCGGACATAGTCGTCGAACAGCTTTTTCGAATAGGCATAGACGTTCAGCGGCCGCTCGCATTCCGGCTCCTCGCGAAACTCGGCTCCGCCGCCATAGACCGAAGCGGACGAGGCATAGAGGAAGGGTACGCGCAAGGCCAGGCAGGCGTGCAGCAGGTGCTTCGAATAGCTGTAGTTGACCTCCATCATGAACTTGCCGTTCCATTCGGTGGTGGTCGAGCAGGCACCCTGGTGGAAAACCGCCTCGATGCGGCCGAGGTCACCGGCCTCCATCCGCGCCAGAAAGTCGTCCTTGTCGAGATAGTCGGCGATCTCGAGATCGGCGAGATTGGCGATCTTGTGGCCGTCGGTGAGGTCGTCGACGACGAGGATGTCGCTGAAACCGTCGGCGTTGAGCGCGGCGACGATGTTGGAACCGATCATGCCGGCGCCGCCCGTGACGATGATCATATTAGTACGCCCTGACTTGCCGTTGCTTGCCGATTCCGGCCCTTATAGGGGAGGCCGGCAGGCCTGTCGATAAAGCAGGTGGCGGGGCGGTTGGATGAGCGCCACAGTGCCGCCGCAAAGGTCACGTTTCAGTCGGCCTGCCGGCCAACCGGCGACAGGAGCAAGGTAATGCCGTCAACCGAACTGCTTGTCGCCTTTTTCGCCACCACGGCGATCTTCGCCTATATCCCCGGCCCCGCCATGCTCTATGCCGCTGCGCAAACCATGGCGCGCGGCCGCTGGTCCGGCCTGATGGCGGCTCTCGGCATCCATCTTGGCGGCTACGTTCATGTCTTCGCCGCCGCTGTCGGCCTGTCGGTGCTTTTCCATGCCGTGCCGGTGCTTTACATGGCGGTCAAGCTGGTCGGTGCGCTGTATCTGATCTGGCTCGGTGTTTCGCTGTTTCGCGCCAAGGCGCAAAGCGACGTTGTCTTGCCGGGAATTCAGCCGAAATCCGCTCGCCGCGCCTTTTTCGAGAGCGTTGCCGTCGAGGTGCTCAACCCAAAGACGGCGATTTTCTTCATGGCGTTCCTGCCGCAATTCATCGATGCCTCGGCAGCGTTTCCGGTGTGGCTGCAGTTCGTCGTGCTTGGAACGATCGTCAATTTGATGTTCTCGTCAGCCGACATTGTTTGCGTGGTGCTGGCCGGCGCAGTGATCGCCAGGCTGCGGCAGTCGAGCCGGGCGCAGCGCCTGATGCGGCGGGCCGGCGGTGCGGTGCTTGTCGGACTGGGCGTGCATGTCGCGTTGCAGAAAAGCTGACGCATTGCCTCGCCACCGCGATCGGTCGAAGGCCTGCCGTTGCGTCGGCTGAAATTGCGGTATATCGGCATCGCCATGAACGGCCGGCCCTGCCAATCGAATTCCCCGTCACCGAAAATCGGCTCCCCCACGCGTTGACATGATCAAGCTGCCCTCTCCCGAACCTCTTCACCGCGCCATTTCGCGCTTCGGCAGCGCCACCGTGCTGGTGGTCGGCGATTTCATCCTCGACCGTTTCGTCAACGGCGTGATCGAGCGCATTTCGCCGGAAGCGCCGATCCCCGTGCTGCACGGGCGCGGCGAAACGCTGGCGATGGGCGGCGCCGGCAATGTCGTCGCCAATATCGTTTCGCTTGGCGCTTCCGTCATACCGGTCTCGGTGATCGGCGCCGACGAGGCCGGCAAGAACCTCATGCGCATGCTCGGCGAATTTAGCGTCGACACCGGCGGGCTGGCGCAGGATGCCGATCGCATGACGTCGTCCAAAAGCCGCTTCAGCGCGCTCAACCAGCAGGTGCTGCGTTTCGACGAAGAGGAAATCAAGCCGCTGGGCGATGCCGAGCGCGCGACATTGGTCGGGCATTTTCGCGAAGCGCTGGCGCGCGCCGATATCGTCATCCTGTCCGACTATGGCAAGGGCGTGCTGCTCGACGGCGTCGCCGGCGAGCTGATCTCGATCTGCCGGGAAGCGGGCAAGCCGGTGCTGGTCGATCCGAAGGGCAGCGACTATGCGCGTTATGCCGGCGCGACGGCAATCACGCCCAACCGCAAGGAACTCGGCGAGGCGGTCGGCCGCGCAGTGTTTGCCGATGACGAGATCGAGGCGGCGGCGCGCCAGCTGATTTCGGCGCACGGTTTCGATTTCGTCGTCGCGACGCGCAGCGAAAAGGGCATGAGCGTCGTCGGTGCGGACGACGCCCGTCATATCGCCACGCAGGCGCGCGAAGTGTTCGACGTTTCGGGCGCCGGCGACACGGTAATCGCGACCTTCGCGCTGGCTCTTGCAGCAGGGGCTGATCGTGTCGTGGCCGGATCGATCGCCAACGCCGCCGGCGGCGTCGTCGTCGGCAAGCGCGGCACCGCGCGGCTGACGATCGAGGAACTCACCGGTGCGCTGTTTCGCTCGCATGGTCCGGTCGCCCACAAGGACGCGATCCTCGATGCCGCGGCCGCGGCGCGGCTGGTGGCTGCCTGGAAGGACGAGGGCTTGAGCGTCGGCTTCACCAATGGCTGTTTCGATATCCTGCATGCCGGCCATGTCAGCCTGTTGCATGCGGCGCGCAGCCAGTGCGACCGGCTGGTGCTCGGCCTCAACAGCGATGCCTCGGTGCGCCGGCTGAAAGGGCCGGGACGCCCGGTCAACGACCAGCATGACCGGGCCTGCGTGCTTGCAGCACTTGCCTCGGTCGACGCCGTCGTCATCTTCGAGGAGGATACGCCGCTTTCACTGATCGAGGCGCTGAGCCCCGATATACTGGTCAAGGGCGCCGACTATACGGTCGATCAGGTGGTTGGCGCCGATGTCGTGCGGAAGGCCGGCGGGCGCGTCGTGCTGGTCGATCTCGTCGCCGGCAAGAGCACGACCGGCACCATCGGCAGATTGCGCGCCGGGAACTGAGGGTTTCATGTCCGAACTGAACGATTACCTGGTTCGCTCGGCGGCCGCGATTTCGGCGATGGTCGAGCGCGACCTGACCAGCGAGATGGAGCGGGCGGTCAGCGCCGTCGTCGCCGCGCTTTCGCAGGGCAAGGCGCTGCTGATAGCAGGCAATGGCGGCTCGGCCAGCGACGCCATCCATATCGCCGGCGAGCTGGTCGGCCGCTTCCTCAGGGAGCGCAAGGCCTACAACGTCATCGCGCTGCCGGCCAACGCGGCGGTGCTGACCGCCTGGGGCAATGATTACGGCTTCGACACGGTGTTTGCGCGCCAGGTCGAGGCGCATGGTTCGGCAGGCGCCGTGCTGCTCGCCATCTCGACCAGCGGCAATTCGCCAAGCATCCTCGCCGCCGCCCAACAGGCGCGCATGATGGGCATGACGGTGGTCAGCCTGACCGGCGATACTGGCGGCAAGCTGAAGCCGCTCTCCGACATCCTGCTCAACGTACCCTCGACCTCGACGCCGATTATCCAGCAGGGGCATTTGTGCCTCTACCACCATCTCTGCGAAATGGTCGAAACGCGCCTCTGCGACGCAGGGTGATTGCGCCAGGCTGGGTAGAGGCCGTCAATTGTCAACGGGGAGAAGTAGCCGCAACGCTGGCGACCCCTCTCCTCTTCACGGGGAGCGGGTAAGGGTGAGGGGCCAGCGCCAGCCTGTAGCGATTATTATTTGACGCATAGCCACATTTTGTTCTTGCTTTGTGCCGGCAGCTATGCTACTAATTCAACTGTGGTGATGATTCCCACCGACGATCCGCCCGCCGAGGCGGGTTTTTTGTTTCCGGATTTTGTTTCTCCGGCGCTTTGCCTGGTCTCAAGCCGAAAACGCCACCAGCCCTTCGTCCTTGACCCGGCGGATGGTCAGCGCGGTTCGCACCGTGTCGACATTTGGGGCCGAGGCCAGTTCCTCGATGACGAAGGTCTGGAAGGTGCCGAGATCGCTCGCCACGCAGTGCAGCAGGAAATCGGATTCGCCCGACACCATCCAGGCATCGCGAACGATCGGCCAGCCGCGGGTGCGCTCGGCGAAGGTCTTGAGCTCGGCGTCGGCCTGGTGATGTAGGCCGATCAGGCAGAAGGCGACGACGTCGAGGCCGAGTGCCGGAGCGTTAAGCAGGGCACGGTAGCCGCGGATGATGCCGGCCTCTTCCAGCCGCCGGACGCGGCGCAGGCACGGCGGCGCCGAAATGCCGACGCGGCTCGACAGTTCGACATTGGTCATGCGTCCGTCCTGCTGAAGCTCGCGCAGGATCTTCCAGTCGATGGCATCGAGATCGGCCTTGATCGGCATGGCGGCTTCCGTGGTGACGCGAAAGAATCTTTCGCGACTTTGTAGTTAAACGACTTTGCTGTCTATTCCATCCGCTGGATCGAGGATTTTCGCATCATCTTGCTGCGGTTGCTTGTCGCCGTCGCCGGCGCCGAAGCTTTCCGGGGACGAACGGCAACTTGCCTTGCTGGCGTCGCAGGCAACACTTACATTACGCGCAACAATCGACGAGAGTTCATGCCACAATCCATGGCTGCTCCCCGCAGAGGCTTTCATGATCACCAAGCACGCGCCTGTTCTCATCATCGGCTCCGGCCCCGCCGGCTATACGGCGGCAATCTATGCCGCCCGCGCCATGCTCAAGCCAATGCTGGTCGCCGGCCTGCAGCAGGGCGGGCAACTGATGATCACAACCGACGTCGAAAACTATCCGGGCTTCGCCGAACCGATCCAGGGTCCATGGCTGATGAGCGAGATGCTCAGGCAGGCTGAGCATGTCGGCACCGACATCGTCAGCGACATCATCACCGAGGTCGACCTCAACGTGCGGCCGTTCCGCGCCAAGGGCGATTCCGGCACGATCTATACCGCCGACGCGCTGATCATCGCCACCGGCGCGCAGGCGAAATGGCTGGGCATCCCGAGCGAACAGACCTTCATGGGTTTTGGCGTCTCCGCCTGCGCCACCTGCGACGGCTTCTTCTATCGCGGCAAGGATGTCGCGGTGATCGGCGGCGGCAATTCGGCTGTGGAGGAAGCGCTCTATCTCTCCAACCTGGCCAAGAGCGTCACCGTTATTCACAGGCGCAGCGATTTCCGCGCCGAGCGCATCCTGCGCGAGCGGCTGCTGCAGAAAGACAATGTCCGCATCATCTGGGACACGGTGGTCGACGAGATCACCGGCAGGCCCGGCAAGGCGCCGCTGCCGCCGTCGGTCGAAGGGCTGAAGCTGCGCAACGTGGTGACCGGGCAGGAGATGCATCTGGTGGTCGACGGCGTGTTCGTGGCGATCGGCCACGCGCCGGCGGTCGAGCTGTTTGCCGGCAAGCTGAAGCAGAAGCCGAACGGCTATCTGTGGACGGCGCCGGATTCGACCCGCACCGATATGCCGGGTGTGTTTGCCGCCGGCGACGTGACCGACGACATCTACCGCCAGGCGGTGACGGCGGCCGGTCTCGGCTGCATGGCCGCGCTAGAAGCGGAAAAATATCTGGCGGGGATCGAGGTTCACCGCGAAGCGGCGGAGTGATTGTTGAACAAGCGGCTGAGACAAGCCGTGCAAAAGCCTGATTTTTCATTCAGACGCCAAAACAGGCGGACGCCAGAAAACAGGACGAGGGGAAATCATGGCGTTGGATTGGGACAAGCTACGCGTGTTTCACGCCGCAGCGGAAGCGGGGTCGTTCACCCATGCCGCGGAAACACTGCATTTGTCGCAATCGGCGATCTCGCGGCAGGTCAGCGCGCTCGAGCATGACGTCGGCGTGCCGCTGTTCAATCGCCATGCCCGCGGCCTGGTGCTGACCGAGCAGGGCGAGATGCTGTTCCGCACGGCACACGACGTGCTGATGAAGCTCGAAACCATCAAATCACGATTGACCGAAACCAAGGACCGGCCCTCCGGCGTGCTCAGGGTGACGACCACGGTCGGCCTCGGCGCCGGCTGGCTGACCGAGCGCGTGCAGGAATTCATCGAGCTCTATCCCGAGGTCAGCCTGCAGCTCATCCTGGCCAATGAGGAGCTCGATCTCACCATGCGCCAGGCCGACTGCGCCATCAGGCTGCGCCAGCCGCAGCAGCCTGACCTCATCCAGCGCCGCCTGTTCACCGTGCATTTCCATCTCTACGCGGCGCCCTCCTATGTGAATAAATACGGCAAGCCGAATTCGATCGCCGAGCTGAAGGCCCATCGCATCGTCACCTTCGGCGTGCCGGTGCCGGCGCATCTGTCGGAACTGAACTGGCTGGAGACGGTCGGCGATTTCGAAGGCGGGCAAAGGGTGCCGACGCTGCAGATCAACGACATCCTGTCGATCAAGCGGGCGGTGCAGGGCGGCGCCGGCATCGCCATGCTGCCGGATTATGTGGTCAGCAAGGATTCCGGGCTGGTGCAGTTGTTGCCCGAAACCGAAGTGCCGTCCTTCGATACCTATTTCGCCTATCCCGACGCGATGAAGAACCAGGCGAAGCTGCATGTCTTCCGCGATTTCATCATCGCCAAGGCGCGCAGCTGGTCGTTCTAGTTCTGCAGCTCGCCGACTTTCTAAGTGACGCCGGCGATTGGCGAAAGCTTCGGCGGAAGAGTCCTTCTCCCCGTCACTATTGGGGAAGATGGCGGCAGCAGATGAGGGGCGGCGCCAGCCTTTGTCGTACTTGGGTTGGCTCGGCGATGGGGAGTCCTGATATGTCGCGCCGCCCCTCATCGCCCTGCCGGGCACTTCTCCCCGTATAGTGACGGGGAGAAGGGGGCCGTATCGCCGGTTTCGCCAATTGTCGGCGTCCAGAATCCAGAATTAGCCGTGCCAAGGCGTCAGGCGGGGCAGCCAGCCTGGTACGCCGCGGCGGTAGGCTTCGTATTCGGCGCCGTAGCGGCGGGCAAGCGTCGGTTCCTCATACAGTTTGACGAAGGAGATCATGGCGGCCGCGGCGATGACTAGATAGGCGGCGACCGTCCCGCTCGAAAACAGCAGTGCCTGGCCGAGGACGATCGACAGCACGGCGACGTGCATCGGGTTGCGGACATGGCGATAGATGCCGCCGACGACCAGCCTCTCGGTCGGCGCTACCGGGGCTGGCGTACCCAGGCCCTCCAGGGCAAAACGGGCAAATGCGTGCAGCAGCACGATTGTGCCGGCGACAATCAGCAGCCAGCCCACAGGAACGAAACCGGGCAGTCTCGACCAGGGCAGGCGATAGCGATCGGTCAGCAGCCAAGGCAGCAGTCCGGCGACCACGCCGGGCGCTGCCGCGAGAAAGATGACACTGCCGGCGATCGCCGAAGTGGCTCGCATATAGCTCTCCTTACGGGCGCGGCCTTGAACGGTCTCCTGCAAAGCGCATCAGGTCTTGTCCGGCATGTAACCCAAACCGCTACACCCTCAGGTCAAGCTCGATGGCGGGCTTTTTGGGCGGCATGCACCAGCAAGGTCTGGCTGCCGAAAAAACAAACGCGTGCTGCACGATTCCACGTCATCCTGCGCTTTTCGACTTTCCGAGCAGGAATCGCTGCTGATTCGCGGCTGCGGATCGATTTTTGCCTTGCCGCAGGCTGTATTTCAGCGATTCAACTGGTCCTATTGCGCTTCGGGACGGATTGGACCACAGCCGGCGCCTTTTTGCATGTGAGTGTTGCAAAATAGATGCTTGTTTCTTGGGCATGAAGAGCACATATATAGATCATCTCCTGAGCGCGTTCTCCTCCCATTAGCGCTCTCGAGTGTTCCCCTCTGGAGGTTAGCCTTAACAGGCACTTCCAATCAAACTCAGCCGGGTCTTCATTGATCCGGCTTTTTTGTTGCCCGAAACCAACACATCGCCAGAAAATCGGCCGGAACTGGCGCGTAACAGTGACATGTAACCTCGGGTAACATGCGTTGGCACGGCAAATCGGGTAAGCAGAGCATAGGACGCGGTGTGGCTCGTCCGGGGGATGGGGGCATCACTCGGACGACCCGGGCTCAGGCAGCTACCGCGTCCGAACCTTCCTCCGCCGCCAGACACCGGCGGCAAGCATGCGGCGGACCTGCCGTTTCGCCTCCCACGAAGACGGTCCGCAACGAAACGGCGCCCGAATGATCCGGGCGCCGTTTCCTTGTGTGCTTCCTTGTGTTCTGGCCGCCGCAAGCTGCTGTTCAGGCGGCCTTGCCGTTGGCGTTCAGCGCTTCGTCGGCCAACCGCCCGGTGAGTTCGGCCATGTGGTCGAAGACAGCCCGATAGCTGGCGACACCAGCCGTGGCCGAGCGCAGCTCGATGATGAGGTCGCCGATCTCGGCTTGCGGCATGGTCGCCTCAACCACGTCCCATCCCGGCCAGTCGGGCCGCGCGTCGTAGCCGAGGATCTGGCCGCGCCGCTGTGGGATCAGCGCGATGATCTTCGACGTCGCATCCGACGGCGTGACGATCTCGACCTTCATCACCGGTTCGAGCAGCACCGGCGAGCAGGCGGCCATGCCTTCCTTCATCGCCAGCTTCGCCGCCATCTGGAAGGCCATGTCGGAGGAATCCACCGCATGGTAGGAGCCGTCGGAAAGGTTGACGGCAACATCGACGACCGGAAAGCCGAGCGGGCCGGATTTCAGGTAATCGCGCACACCGGTCTCGACCGACTGGATGTACGTCTTCGGCACGACGCCGCCGGTGATCGTATCGGTGAACTGGAAACCGGACCCGCGCGGCAGCGGCTTGATCTCCAGCACTACGTCGCCGAACTGGCCGTGGCCGCCCGACTGTTTCTTGTGGCGGCCGCGCTGCTGCGTCGCTTTTCGGATCGTCTCGCGATAGGGCACGGCCGGCACATGGCCTTCAACCGGGATCTGGTTCTTGCCTTCCAGCCGCTCGCGCACGACGCGCAGATGCATCTCGCCATGACCGGACAGCACGGTTTCGGCGGAATCCTGGTTGTGATGCAGACTGAGCGAGGGATCTTCCTCGGCCAGGCGCTGGATGGCCGCCGACATCTTGACCTCGTCCTTGCGCTCTTTCGGCCGCAGCGCGAAGGCGAAGACCGGTTGCGGCGGGGTCAGCGTGACCAGCGGCTTGATGCCGCCCTTGGTCGAGCTCAGCGTCTGGCCGGTCCTGACGGCGTCCAGCTTACCGAGCGCCACCGTGTCGCCGGCCTTGGCCGAAGTCAGCTTGACCTGGTCCTTGCCGAGCATCTTGTAGATGCCGGAGACCTTTGCCGTCTCGCCGCTGGGAAGGAACAGCTCGGCGGCGTCGGCGACCTGACCGGACAGGATGCGCGAGACCGACAGCTTGCCGCCATGCGCGGTGTGGATGGTCTTCATCACCTGGACCACGGTGGCATTGCCGTCAGGAGCGCCGAGACGCCGGCGCGTCGCCGCGATATCGGGTGCGTCGTGACGGATCGCCTTCAACAGGCGCAGCACACCGTTGCCCTTCTCGGCGGTGCCGATCAGCACCGGCGTCACCGTGCCGTCGCGCAGATCCGCGGCGAGGTCATCGAAGATCGCGTCCTTTGGCGGTTCGATCTCGTCCAGCAATTGCTCCATCAGGCGGTCGTCATGGTCGGCGAGCGTCTCCAGCATGGAAAAGCGCGCCTCGAGCTCGCGCGCCTTGTCGTCGCTCGGGATCTGGGCGACCTCGCTCTCGGCATATTCGCGATAGATGTAGGCACGCTCCAGAGCGAGGTCGATCGAGCCGATGACGACGCCGTCCTTGCGCAGCGGGATCTGGCGCAGCAGCAATGGCACCGTGCTTGCCGGCTGCAGCATCTTCAGCGTGTCGCGCACGCCTGATATCGCCTTGTCGACCTTGTTCAGGAACAGCATACGCGGCACGCCGAGATCGTCGAGCTTGCGCATGATCAGCTGCAGGGCAGGGATCTTCTTCTCGTCAGCCTCGGCGACGACCACGGCGACGTCGCAGGCAGCCAGCACCGGCTCGGCTTCGAAGGAGAATTCGATGGAGCCGGGACAATCGACGAAGGTGAACGGCTCGCCCATGAAATCGGTTGTGGCGAAGGTCGCCTCGACGCTCATGCCGTGAGCGCGCGCTTCCGGCGAATGATCGGAAACGGTATTTCCGGACGAAACGGGATTCTGGCGGGGAATGGCGCCTGTACGGGCGAGTATGGCTTCGAGAAGTGTCGTCTTACCGCTTGCAAAGGGACCGACTATGGCAATGCATTTCGGTCCCGTGCGTCGTCCTCCGGCGCGAGTACCCATGGCTGACCTCCACTCAGGCGTTTCCCTGTGAGCGGCGGCCGGCCTGTCGGCCGTCGCGGGCGAGGCTTTTTTCAATTTGCCACCTACCCAAAGGGCATCGTCCCACGGGCAGGCCGGGAGGGCAAGGGATTTGAGGTTGAAGGGATTTGAAGTTGGGGCCGGTTCAGCCGGTGCCGGTTCGGCGCGACGCCAGTGGCGTTGCCTCAATGCGCTGCACTGACACCGTCTCGGCAAAGCGCGCGAGCAACGGATTGAACAGGTCCGCACGCTCCCAGAAAGGCGCATGCCCGGCACCGGGAATGATGTGGCAATGCTCCCACAGCGAGCCGTAGGCGAGCGTTTCAAAATAGCCGAGCCGGACGAACGGGTCGTTCTCGCCATTGACGATAGCGACCGGAAACGCCGCCTGCTCGACCACCTGTCTCTGGTCGGCGCCCTTGCCGGTGAGCATGCCGCGCGTCACCGCGGCGCGCAGCCGGCCGTCGGTGCGCAGGATGGTTTTGCGAAAGGACGGGTCGGCGGTGTCGCCGAAGCAGAGCGTTTCGAAGCGCTCGGCGTCGCGTTCGGAATACGTCTTTTTGGACGCCAGCAGCATGTCCCAATGCGCATGGAAGCCGCGCAGCATGCCGAAAGGGCCCTTCGATACCGGCGGCGCGCCGGTCAGCATCAGCCCGCCGACGGCGCGGTGAAAACTCGCGAGCTCGATTGCCACGTGCCCGCCAAGCGACCAGCCGAAGACAATGGCGCGACCGATGCCCAAGGCATCGAGGAGCTGAGCCGCCGATTGGGCAAGGCCGGCGATGGTGTAGTCCGTCGCCGGATCGCGGGCGTCCGACGATTCGCCATGGCCGGGCAGGTCGAAAGCAATCAGCCGATGGGCGGCGGCCAACGGGCTGTCGAACTGGCGGGCGAATACGGTGCGCGAACTGCCCGAGCCGTGGATCAGGACAAGCGGGATGCCGGGTCCCGACGACTGGCTGAGGCGCAAATCCGCTTGCGGCGTGCGGATCGTGCGGTGGGAAACGGCCATATCCGGTTGGACCTTCGAATTGTCTCGAGGTCAACATCGCATGCTGAGGTCACCATGTTGTTTAGAACGGTGGTTAAGAAATGATTTCTCGGTTTCTGCCGGGTATGATGACCGAATCCACCACAGCTAACCCCCGGAGCCTGATGATGGAATCCACGCTCGACCTTCTCCTTTCGATCAGCAGCATCGCGACGCTCGGCCAATATGCCTGGTCGATGCGCGGGCATTTCCAGTCGCCGAGCATGTCTCAAGGCGCCATGATCATTTCGGCCGTCGTGGTCGGCACGGCGCTGTTCTTTCTGGCGCTGCTGTGGATCGAGCGGCAACCGGTTGCGGCGAAGATCGGCGGGCTTGCCGTCGAACTGACAAGCTCGGCGCTGTTCTGGTGGGCGATCTCGGTCTCACGCAAGGCGCGGCTGCGTTTCGCGTTTGATCCGGACAATCCCGACAGCCTGGTGACCGAAGGCCCTTATAGCCATGTCCGTCACCCGTTCTACACATCCTACATCATCTTCTGGATCGGATGGGGTATCGCGACCTGGTCGGTGTGGGCGGTCGTGCCGGTCGCCGGCATCGTTGCGATCTATGTGATCGCGGCCTTGGACGAAGAGCGAAAATTTTCACGTACAAGGTTGGCCGGTGCCTACCAGGCCTATAGCGGACGTGCCGGCCTGTTCTGGCCGCGTTTTGCCCGCAGCCGGCAGGAGATGCAGCCGGCATCGGACGAAAGTGGTAGTCTCTAAGACACTGGATTGGATCGAGGATTTTGCGACGATGAAGATTATTGGCTGCGGCAGCGTGCCGACGATTGTTGCGCCGGAAAAATACTTCACTGGCCGGGTTTTGCAGACGCCGATCATCGAGAAGGAGGCACCGGCGCGGCTACGCGCCACGCTGGTCAGTTTCGAGCCCGGCGCCCGCACCCACTGGCACACGCATCCGCTCGGCCAGACGCTCTACGTCACCTCCGGCGCCGGTCTCGCGCAAAGCTGGGGCGGGCCGATCCAGGAGATCAGGGCCGGCGACGTCATCTCCTTTGCGGCCGGCGAAAAGCACTGGCACGGCGCCGCGCCGAAATCGGCGATGACGCACATCGCCATGCAGGAGGCGCTGGAGGGCGTGCATGCCGACTGGCTGGAGAAGGTCAGCGACGAGCAGTATGGCGGCTGAAATGTCTCAGACCAGCGCGGCGGTGAAGCGCTGGATGCGCGTGCAGGCTTCTTCGAGCAGAGCCTCCGACGTGGCGTAGGAGATGCGGAAGTTCGGGCCGAGGCCAAAGGCCGAGCCGAAAACAACCGCCACGCCCTCGGCCTCGAGCAGTTCCGAGCAAAAGGTTTCGTCGCTGTCGATCACCTTGCCGCTCTTGGTCGTCTTGCCGATCAGCTGGGCACAGGAGGGATAGACGTAGAACGCACCCTCCGGCGATGGGCAGGTGATGCCGCGCGCCTGGTTGAGCATCGAGACGACGAGATCGCGCCGGCCCTGGAAGATCGCCTTGTTCTTCGGGATGAAATCCTGCGGCCCGTTCAGCGCTTCGACCGCCGCCCATTGGGCGATGGTGCAGGCGCCGGAGGTCTGCTGGCCCTGGATCATGTCCATCGCCTTGATCAGCGGCACCGGGCCTGCCGCATAGCCGATGCGCCAGCCGGTCATGGCATAGGCTTTGGACACGCCGTTCATGGTCAGCGTGCGCTCATAGAGCTTAGGCTCGACCTCGGCGATGGTCTTGAAGACGAAGTCGCCATAGGTCAGGTGCTCGTACATGTCGTCGGTCAGCACCCAGACATGGGGATGCTTCAACAGTACGTCGGCCAGGCTCTTGAGCTCCGCTTCGGTATAGGCGGCGCCCGAAGGGTTCGACGGCGAGTTCATCAACAGCCATTTGGTGCGCGGCGTGATCGCCTTTTCCAGCACGGCCGCCGTCAGCTTGAAGCCGTTGTCGATCGAGGTGTCGGCAAAGGTCGAGGTGCCGCCGCAGATCGCCACCATTTCGGGATAGCTCACCCAGTAAGGCCGCGGGATGATCACCTCGTCGCCGGGGTTCAGCGTCGCCATGAAGGCGTTGAACAGGATCTGCTTGCCGCCGGTGCCGACCATGGTCTGCTCCGGTCGATAGTCGAGATTGTTCTCGCGCTTGAATTTTTTCGCGATCGCCTCGCGCAGCGGCACGATGCCGGAGACCGGCGGATATTTCGTCTCGCCGCGGCGGATGGCCTCGATCGCGGCGCTCTTGATGTTGTCGGGGGTGTCGAAGTCCGGCTCGCCGGCGCCCAGCCCGATCACGTCGCGGCCGGCGTTTTTCAGCTCGCGCGCCTTCTGCGTCACCGCGATGGTCGCGGAAGGCTTTACGCGGGAAAGGGCGTCGGCAAGAAAGGCCATGACAGATATCTCCAGGAAGGACCGGCGCGGCGAAGGCGCCGCGGCGCCTCTCATGTCGCATCATCTGGTCAAGCGCAAGCCCAGCGCAGGCATTGTCGAATGAGCCAGCGCGCAATGCTGGCAACAATAAATTCATCAACGATCAGTAAAAGCTTGAACGGCAGGGACCGTAGCCGGTCCGCCAGTCTCGCATAGCGAGGAACCGTGACGCGCAGCATCGAGCTTGCCCATATCATCCGCCACGATGACGGCACCGCCAGCGGTGTCTGGGGGCTCTATACGCTGCAAAGCGCGTTCCAGCCGATCTTCGCCTTCAACAAGGGCAAGCTGTCCGTCGTCGCGTTCGAGGGGCTGATCCGGCCGTTCCGCGAAGGCGAGCCGCAGCCGCCAATGAGTTTCTTCAACAGCTGTCCGGCGGTCGACCGCCTGCATATCGAGGCGCTGACACGGACGCTGCACCTTCTGAACGCCGGCGCCTGCCTGCCGCGAGACGCCTCCATCTTCATCAACTTCGATCCATCGGTGTTCACCGACCGCGGCATCGCCGACAAGGCGCTGCGCGACATGCGGCTGGTGCTGCACGAGGCCGACATCGATCCGCGCCGCGTCGTCTGCGAGGTCACCGAACAGAAATCGGCGTCGCAGGAAACGCTCTACAATTTCGTCGAGGCGCTCAGGGGTAATGGTTTGCGCATTGCGGTCGACGATTACGGCGCCGACGAATCCGACATCAATCGCATCAAGGAACTCAGGCCAGACATCGTCAAGTTCGACGCCGACTGGATCATGACGCTGATGGAGTCCGGTGCCGGCTTCGCCTTGCTGACCGCCATGGTGACAAGCTTCGAAGAGCAAGGCATCCGAACGGTATTCGAGGGCATCGAGACGGGCTGGCAGCTCGAGCTTGCCGAAAAATCGGGCGCCTCGATGGTGCAAGGCTATGTGCTGGCGCGCCCCGAGCTTGCGCCGACCAGCTTCCACGTCTTCGACAAGAGCGGGCAGGCGGCCGCGGTGTCGGCCGATGCTGAGAAGGTTTCTGCGGCCGTTTCGCCATCGCGGCGGCCGATGCGGGCCTTTGGCCGCAGGGTGACATCGTGACCGGGCGGGCCGACATGCGGCGCAAGGTCGGCGAGGCGATCTTTGCCGACGAGGTCGGCATCGAATATGGCGTCTACGGCGCATTCCGGCTGAGGAGCGCCTACCAGCCGGTCTTCGCGCCGCGCGGCAGGTTTCTCGCCGCCGTCGCGGTCGAGGGACTGATCGAGCCGCATCGTGCAGGCAGGCCGGTGGCGCCGCAAATCTTCTTCGAAGGCGTGCCGGCAGCGGATCGGCTGTTTGTCGAAACCATGTGCCGGGTGCTGCATTTGCGCAACTTCCGCAACATCGGCGTCGACGGGCTCGACCTGTTCTTCAACTACAATCCGCTGATCAACGATGACCCCGCACGGGCGCTGGCCGAAATCAGGCTGATGACCAGGCATCTGGCGGATTTCGGCCTGCATCCCGGCATGCTGGTCTGCGAGATCACCGAGCAGGCTGCCGGCGACAAGGTGCTTGTCAGCCTGGCGCGCGAGATGCGGCGCGACGGCGTCCGCATTGCCATCGACGATTTCGGCACAGGGCATTCTACCGAAGAAAGGGTCGCCCTCGTGCAGCCCGACATCGTCAAGATCGACGGCACCTGGTTCGCCGAATTCTGCCGCCATGCCGCCGCCGAGCGGTTTTTCCGGCCGCTGGTTTCGACGCTGCACGATCGCGGCGCCAAGGTGCTGGTCGAAGGCGTCGAGAACGCCACGCATCTGCGCGTCGCGCTGGATGGCGGCGTCGACCTGCTGCAGGGCTTTTATCTTGCCCGGCCGGCGCTGGCCGGAACGCTGTTCGACGAGGAGCCGCTGTCGATCGACAGGCTGCTTGGCAGGGACAGCAACGTCATCCCCTTGTTCGGCTAGGATATGCCGATATTCAAGTGATGCCGGCCTGCGAACGGGGGGGCCTGCGCTTCCGGTGCTCACGTACCCAAAAAGTACGCTCCGCTCCGGTTCTCGGAACCCGCCCTTCTCGGCTCGGCCTGACTTGAATCTCGACACATCCTGAAATGCATCAGCGGCGCTGATGGTTACGCCAAAACAAATCACTGGATGAAGCCGCCACTGCCGCGATAGAGGCTGGATCAAGCCCTGAGACGGGTGGTTGCGAGCAAGGGGAGCATCGATGATACTCTATGGAATGATCGACAGCGGCAATTGCTACAAGCCGCGCCTGTTGATGGCCAAGCTCGGCATCCCCTTCACCAATGTCGAGGTCAGCTCGCATACCGGCGACACGCGCAAGCCCGACTATGTCGCCAAGAACCCGAACGCCATGGTGCCGCTGCTCGAACTCGACGACGGCCGGCGGCTGGCCGAATCCAACGCCATTCTGCTTTACCTCGCCGAAGGCACGCGGTTTCTGCCGGCGGACAGATACGAACGCGCGCTGGCCTATCAGTGGCTGTTCTTCGAGCAATACAGCCATGAGCCCTATATCGCCGTGCGCAGGGCGCTGCTGACCTTCCCTGAAAGAGCCAAGGATGCGACGCCCGAGCGGCTGGCGCTGACGCTGGAGCGCGGCAACAAGGCGCTCGGCGTCATGGACAAGCACCTGGCCGGGAGCAGCTTCTTCGCCGGCAATGCGCTCAGCGTCGCCGACATTGCGCTCTATGCCTATACGCATACGGCCGAGACGGGTGGGTTTCAGCTCGACGCCTATCCGGCGGTCGCGGCCTGGCTAAAAAGGGTCGAGGCCGATCCGGGGCATGTGCCGCTGGAGTGGTTGCCTTAGTTCTGTCCTCACGCTTGTCGCCGCTTCGCGGCTCGCTCCGGACGGGGCGCGCCAAAAGGCGCGGCGCCCGGTCGGGCTTGTGGCCTTCGGCCGATGGCGTGAATGCTCGCACGCCTTTGCTCAACGAGGGCAGTTTTGCGTAGGCCTCCCAAAACGAGGGAGTGGCAAAATGATTCACAGAGGCCGGGTCCGGCCGGCGCGATGATCAGCCAAGGCCTGCTCGGCAAGCTTGTCCAGTCTGCCGCCCTTGGCGTCGGCTTCGAACTGACGGTCCCACATGTCGGCCTGCAGCGCCTCGAACCATGCGGCAAACGCCTTGAGCTCTTCGGGGCTTAGTTCGGCGACGGATTTCTCAATCTGTTCAAGCTTGCTCATGAATTAATAGTACCACCGCCAAAAACACCACGAAGTGGGACTATAGGCCCAAGGCAGCGGTTCACTGGAATCCAGACAGCAAAAAGGCGGGACAAAATCCCGCCTTCCCATGCTTGGTAGCCTGATCGGGAGCGTTTTGGCCGGGCCGGCAGCGATCTGCTGCTTCGGCTTGTCGGGGTCTTTCGCTCCGGCGCGCTTCTCGCGCGACCGCCAGTACATCCGTGACTTGCCGCGCGCCCCGGGCTATCGCCCGGCGCACGCCATTCGCAAAATCAGGCTGCCTTGCTCAGAGATCCAGCGGACGACTTGCCAGTGCGGCGGTCCTGCTCGATCTCGAAGTTGATCTTCTGGCCTTCGACCAGGGTCGACAGTCCAGCACGCTCGACTGCGGAGATGTGAACGAAAACGTCCGCGCCGCCGCTGTCAGGCTGAATGAAGCCGAAACCCTTGGTGGAATTAAACCACTTGACCGTACCTGTTGCCATTTCGATAGTCCTTTACGTTTGCTTTAGTTTGACTGGACCGAAACCCAGCCGGTTTGTATCGAGATTTTGGAGATAGAACGTCAGCAAACGCGAATATCGCGAGGCCCGGATCGATCGGCCGAAATATCAATGGACCGCATATAGTATGCCTTCGCGCAAAAAACAAGACGGGGCGGAAAATGGCGCGGCGGCAACGCTGCCCAACGGCCGCCCCAATCGCGTGGGAGCGTCGTCGTTGCGCGCCTGACGCGGGAGGATCGCGCCGGCTTCGGGCGCGACCGGGTTTTGGCGAGAGGGACATGAAAATTGTTCTGCTTGCCGCTTGCCTGACGCTGGTGGCCGCCGAGGCGCAGGCGGTCTCGCGCTATGACCCTACCCGCATGAGCTGCGACAAGGTGCAGGCGACGATCGCGCGCGAGGGGGCGGTCATCCTGCGCTACAGATCGGCGCGCGTGCCGGGCCTGGCGCTCTACGACCGCTATGTGCGGAGCCAGCAATTCTGCGACATCGGCGAGGTCAGGGCGCGGGCCTCGGTGCCGAGCGCCGATACGAATTCGTGCACCGTCTACAAGTGCAAGCGGGTGGAGATCGACCGGCGCTTCCGCCGGCGCCTGTTTCCGGATTAGGCTGGTCGAGATGGTGCGCGGGGATGCCGGCCTCACCTGAATATCGACACAGCTAAAACCCGAACGACACCTGCGCCGGCGGCGGCGGACCGACGCGTACGCCTTCCATTGCCAGCATCTTTTCCTTGGTGGCCGAGCCGCCGGGGGCGGAAAATCCGCCGATCTTGCCGCCGGCGGCAAGGATGCGATGGCAAGGGATGACCAGCGGCACCGGGTTGGCGCCGAGTGCCGCGCCCGTCTCACGCGCCAGCCCGGCATGGCCGGCGCGTTTGGCCAGTTCGCCATAGGTGGTGGTTTCGCCGAAGGCGAGCTTTCGCGCCGCGTCATAGATCGCCAGGCGGAACTCGTCGACGCCGCTAAGATCGACCGGCACGCCGGAGAAATCGATATCCTCGCCAGCGGCATAGGCCTTGATCGAGGCGATCAGTTCGGCAACCCATTGCGGCTCGGGCTTCGCTGCCTGGTCGGCGGCGGCATGGCGCAGCAGCCGTCGCTCGACCGCATCGCGATTGCGCTGCGGCAGGCAGAGCCGGGTTAGCCCGGCTTCGCTCCAGGCGATACCCATGTAGCCGAGCACGGTTTCGAAGACCGCGTGGCCGGCGGTGGCATGAGAGGCGTCCATGGCGTGCTCCTTTCCGGAATCCTTCGAAGTACAAATCCAGAACAATATCGCATTTCCCGGCCCGGATCGCCACCCGAAAACCACCGTCTAGCGCGGATTGCCCGGGGAAAGATGCTGGTGTAAGGACTTCTTAACACCCGACGAACCGGACCCGAGCGCCGCTTGCCAGCAAAATTCCTCTTTCCCGTTCTAGCGGCGGTGTTGGCCGTGGCCGCTCTCAGCGGCTGCACCTCGACTTCGCCGGCGACCCCGGCGCCTGCCTTCACGGAAAATTCTGACAACACCGATGAGGGCTTCACGCTGGCGCTGCCCGACACTGTTTCGGTGCTGCCGGAACCGTCCGGCCTCGCCCAGACAGCAGCACTGCCGGTCGAGCCGGCCGCCGCCTTTGCCGGGCCGACACCGCTGGCGGCAACTGCTCCCGCCGTCATGACCACCAATGCCCAGCCAGCCATCGCAACGGCCGCTGTCGCCATGCCGGTCACCGAACAGACTGCAGCCATGCCCGGCGTCCAGCCGGTTTCCTACACGGTGCCGCAAAACCCGGCCGTTCTGGCCGCGACCGACCCGGCGGAGGGCCAGTCGAACGCCGGCGCCCGCAGCGAGATCGAGCGGCTGATCGAGAAATATTCCGCGCTGTACGAGGTGCCGGTCGATCTGGTGCGCAGCGTCGTCAACCGCGAGAGCACCTTCAACCCGAAAGCCTACAATCACGGGCATTGGGGGCTGATGCAGATCAAGAACGCGACGGCGCGCGGCATGGGCTATGACGGGCCGGCGAGCGGCCTGTTCGACGCCGAGACCAACCTGAAATATGCAGTGAAATATCTGCGCGGCGCCTGGCTTGTGTCGGGCGGCAATCCCAAGCGCGCCGACCGGCTCTACCAGAGCGGCTATTATTACGACGCCAAGCGCAAGGGGATGCTGAGCGAAACCGGCCTCGGCAGCGACCGCCTGCGCCGCCGTATGCAGCCCGATGCCTGAGCCGCGCCCACCGGCGCCGAACGATATAAGACTGCGCAAGATCCTCGACGACACGCTTCTGGTGCCGCGCTGGCCAGAAGGTTTTTTCATGCGTGGCTTCGAAGCCGCCGATGCGCTCGCTTTGCATGCACTGTTGACCGCGGTGTTCGACGACGGCGCCGATGGGCCGTTCGACGAATGGTGGCCGCGCATTTCGGGCGACGCGGAATTCGATCCCGCTTTGTGTTTCCTGGTCATCGACGGCAAGGGGCGGCTGGCGGGCGCGGCGCTCTGCTGGGCGACGGGGTTCGTCAAGGATCTTGCCGTTCATCCCGAGGCGCGCGGCAAGGGCATAGCCGAGGCGCTGATGCGCCACGCCTTCGCGGTGTTTCAGGCAAGGGGCGCGGCGCATGTTGATCTCAAGACCAACACCGTCGAGAACGCGGCCGCGGTCAGGCTCTATCAGCGGCTGGGGATGATCGAGGTGGATTCGGCGGGGTGAGGAGCGCCGTTCGTCCTTTTTGAAGGCGGCAACCCGGGTTCTTGTCGCCACGGCGCCTGCGCAAAAATGTCGGAACCGTTTCGCGCGATGCGTCCTTGGGAGGCAAGGCGCGTTGCCACGAACGGCGCGCCGCCAAAAAAGCACGGCAGATGGAGATGACGATGATCACCTTTCCCAACGAGTCCCAGGAATACCGCATCGCCCGCGAAAAACTGCTGCAGCAGGAGATCGAGCTGCGCCGCGCCATGGAGGATGTGGCGGTCGCCCGCCGTGCGCTGCCGCCGGGCGGGCTGGTGCCGCAGGACTATGTCTTCGACGGCCTGGGGCCGGACGGCAAGCCCGCCAGGGTCAAGCTTTCGGAACTGTTTGCGCCGGGCAAGGACACGCTGATCGTCTATTCGATGATGTTTCCGCGCCATCCGCAGGAGACGCGCGACGTGGCGACGAGCGGCGGCACGGCGAAGCTGCCCAGACCGGACCAGCCTTGCCCGTCCTGCACGGCGCTGCTCGACCAGTTCGACGGCGCCATTGGCCACCTCGAGGCCGCCGGCTACAATTTCGCTGTCGTGGCCAAGACCGCGCTGGAAAACCTGCTGACGCTCGGCCGCGACCGCGGCTGGAAAAATATGCGGCTGGTCTCGTCGGCCGGCAACAGCTTCAAGCGCGACTATCACGCCGAGGCCGAGGATGGCGCGCAGCTCCCCATGCTGTCGGTGTTCCACCGCGACGGCGACGGCATCCGCCACTTCTGGAGCTCCGAACTCGGCTTCGCGCCGCCCGAACCCGGCCAGGACCCGCGCGCCATAGGCACCTGCGAGATCCTGTGGAACCTGATGGATTTTACCCCGGAGGGCAGGGCGCAGAGCTGGCAGGAGCAGCTGCAGTACAGAGAGGCTTGCTGCCACTAGCGTAGCTCGGCGCCGCCCTCATCGGCCTGCCGGCATCTTCTCCTCGTAGAGGGACGGGAGAGGGGGGCTGGCGGCAAACTCAGCTCCCTTTCTTCAACTCTGGAGATTGGCGAAATCCTTGGCGACGGCAACCTTTCTCCCCGTCGCTATACGGGGATAAATGCCCGGCAGGGCAATGAGGGGCGGCGCAGACCTTATGTGATTTGACGCTGCGGCGCGCTGACCTACCCTCTAATGCCGGAACCGAGGAGACGAGCGATGCGGTCACCTTACATCGGGAGCGTCATGCTGGCAGCGGCGGTGATGCTTGCCGCCGGCACCGCGGCCTACGCCCATCACGGCTGGTCGTGGACGCAGGACGGGTTTTTCGAACTCCGGGGCAGGATCACGGCCATCTATATCGGCAATCCGCACGCTACGCTCGATGTCGACGCGAAGGGAGAGGCCTGGCGGGTGGAGATGGCGCCGCCGTCGCGCACGATCGCCGCCGGCTTCACCGAGGAGGTTGCCAAGGTCGGCGACGAGGTGACCGCGATCGGCCACCGCTCGCGCGACGAGAGCGAAAAGCGCATGAAGGCAGTCCGCGTCATCGTCGGCGGCAAGACCTATGACGTCTATCCCGACCGCGTTCCGCCGGCCTGAATGGACGGGTTTTTCGCCGGCATCGAGCAACTCGCTTTGGTGCGGGGACTGAAGGCCTCCTTTTTCGCCTACCCCATGGTCAACGCGCTGCACATCATGTCGATCGGCGCACTGCTGACCAGCGTCTGGCTCATGGACCTCAGGATCCTGGGCGCCTTTCGCTCGCTGCCGCAGGCGGCATTCATCGCGTTGCTGCGCCGCACTGCATTTGCCGCGTTCGGCGGTGCGCTGGTCACGGGCTCGCTGCTGTTTTCAGTCAGGGCGAGCGAATATGTGGCGATGCCGGTTTTCCTCGCCAAGATGGCGCTCATCCTGCTTGCCGGCGCCAACTTCCTTGCGTTTGTGCGGTTCTGCCGTGCGGGAGACAGGGAGGGGGCGACAGGTGGAGTCGCTACAATCCTGGCAATGGTTTCGCTGGTGCTGTGGGTGTCCGTGCTCTTCGCCGGACGGTTCATTGGTTTTCTTTGACTAGGTGTTTGATCCCGTTTGTGCGGTCAAGCGGCGGTTTACCCGGTGCTTAACGTCCGACGCCCCCAATGTGCGTCACAGATGCTGTTTGTTGGCTAGAATGTGTAGTAGTCTCTGAGCTTCTCAGGGGGGATAGCCATGAATCTCATTCAGGAAATTGAAATTGCCTACTTTCGCAGTTTTTACAAGGTTACATTGTATAAATGTAGTGATCTAAATATAATATTTGGCAAGAACGATGTAGGAAAATCTAATATAGTCAGAGCGCTAAACTTATTTTTCAACAACAAAACAGATCATATTAATGATTATAATTTTGGTATCGATTTTTCGGACAAGCGCTTGACGGAGTCGCAAAATTCGGACGATGTCCGGAAATTTATCTATGTAAAGATTACATTTGCCACCCCAAAGAATTATCAAAGGTCTCTTGGTGAGCGGTTTTATGTAAAAAGGCAATGGACCGTTTCTCGTGGAAACGATTACCACGAAGAGGTATCTTCGCACATTCGGGAAAATCAAAGGCATATAGTTACAAGATTTTTAAATCTCTTTAGGTTCATCTATATACCGGCAATAAAGGACCCTACGATTTTTAGAAGCCTACTTTTTAACATTTATGAGACACTATCAGGCTCTGAGGATTTTGTTTCTGCCGTCGGTGATTTTGCCGGTCGAGTGCAACGTTTAACGAGTAGCCTTTTTTCAGAGCTTCCCAAAGAAATAGCGCACGAGACGAAGATATCTTCACCTAGTAAAATGGACGAGTTGTTCCAAACTTTAGATTTCGAAACGATAAGCGCTGCGGGAGGCATTTCAAAATCCCTTACTACGCAGAGAGGAGATGGAATAAAAGCTCGTCACATTCCTGAATTGCTCAATTTCATCTCAAAGAGAGACCGCTTCCAATTTCACATATGGGGCTTCGAAGAGCCTGAAAATTCATTGGATTTTGTAGCTGCGGAGGCGGAAGCTGCACGCCTTTTGAAAATTGCCACAGGAGGGGACGTTCAGATATTCATTACGACACATAGTCCCTCTTTTTATAATCTGACCTCTGAACGAATTACCAGATTTTACGTTACGAGAGAGTCGGAGGAAGGAGGTGCGACCATTGTACAAGGAAAGAACCTGGAGCGGTTTGACGCTACGACGGCGATCGGCGAAGGTTTCTATCTGCCTGCTGTAGCCAAGGCGCTGGAGTCGTATTCAGCGCAACAAGCAGAAATGATTAAGTTTAAGGATGAGATCGAAGGCGTTCGTGCTGAGTTGTTGGAAATTAGGTCGCCAATCTTGCTCACAGAGGGCAAGACTGACGAAATAATTCTTTGTGAAGCGTGGAAGCGCCTTCGAAAAGGAAAACAAACATTTCGTATTAAAAGTTGCGATACCAGCGATGGTAGCGGCGGAGGTGCGGCGGGCGCATCCAAACTTTCACTGTGTCTAAAGGCTGTTACCGCCGACAATCCTCATGTTGTAATCGGCTTATTTGACCGCGATGAGAGCGGAATTAAAGAATGGAAATTGGACAACAATTTTGTAGCAAATGATCTATTCTCTGGAGTAAAGGCCTCCAAGAACGGACGGTCGTTCGGACTTCTTCTACCTATTCCCGACTTTAGAGAACTCTGCGCATTAAATGAAAACATGCCGATCGAATTTCTGTTTGCCGATGAGTATCTGACGGTGGTCGTTGACGGGCGGAAGCTTGTACTTACTCCTCTTATGGCTTCCAGAAAGCTAGGAAGCGAAACAATCCGCGTTCCGTTGGCTGGTGGAACGGAAGTTCAATCAATAGATGAGAATTCAAAGATGGCTTTTGCCAGAGCCGTCGTGCCGAATCTGCCAGACGAGGCGTTCTCTGCATTTGGTGCCGTGTTTGAGGCAGTGGAGGCAATTATATCGGGCACCGAAATTTCTTCTCCTGCCGTGGAGCCGCGGATTAGGGCGGCGCATCGCCCAAGCATTAGAGATATGGCTGGATAAAGCACTGCCGAGCGTTAGCTCTCAAACGCTCCTTCATGGCGCAGTGGATCGGCGCGTGAGCGCCGAAACGAACGAGAGATGACGGGAATGCAACGTCGGCGAGACAGCGCCCCCCTCTGGCCTGCCGGCCATCTCCCCCACAAGGAGGGAGATTGGCTAATCACCTACGCAAAATACTCCTGCAGCGGGCGTACTTCCAGGCTCCCCGCCCTCAGCGCGGCAATCGCCTCCGCCACCGCGGCCGCACCAGACAGCGTCGTGTAATACGGCACCTTCTGCATCAGTGTCGCCCTGCGCAGCGATTTTGAGTCCGAGACCGCCTTCTGGCCGTCCGTGGTGTTGAAGACGATCTGCACCTGGCGGTTGCGGATGGCGTCCTCGATGTGGGGGCGGCCTTCCAGTACCTTGTTTATCTTCTCCGCGGCGACGCCGTTCTCGGCGAGGAAGCGGGCGGTGCCGGAGGTGGCGAGCACTTTGAAACCCTGACCGGCGAGGCGCTTGACCGCCGGCAGGATGCCTTTCTTGTCCTCGTCGCGCACCGAGACGAACAGCGTGCCCGCGCGGGGGAGATCAACACCCGCCCCGAGCTGGCTCTTGGCGAAGGCGAGCGCGAAGTCGCGGTCGAGGCCCATGACCTCGCCGGTCGAGCGCATTTCCGGGCCGAGCAATATGTCGACGCCGGGGAAACGGGCGAACGGGAACACCGCTTCCTTGACCGCGATGTGGCCGGGATTGCGTGGGTCGGGCATGGCGCCGTAATGGGCGAAGGCGTCTTCCAAGCTTTCTCCGGCCATGATGCGGGCGGCAATCTTTGCAATCGGCCGGCCGATGGTCTTGGCGACGAAGGGCACGGTGCGCGACGCGCGCGGGTTGACCTCCAGCACATAGACGGTGCCGTCCTTGATCGCATATTGCACGTTCATCAGGCCGCCGACATTGAGCGCGCGGGCAAGTGCGGCCGTCTGGCGCTCCAGCTCGTCAACGAGCTCCGAGGGCAGCGAGTGCACCGGCAGCGAGCAGGCACTGTCGCCGGAATGGATGCCGGCCTCCTCGATGTGTTCCAATATGCCGGAGACGTAGGTCGACTTGCCGTCGCAGAGACAGTCGACGTCGACCTCGATGGCGCCTGAGAGATAGGTATCGAACAGAAGCGGGTTCTTGCCGAGCAGCGTGTTGATCTGGCCGGTCTTGTCGTTGGGGTATTTCTGCTTGATGTCCTCCGGCACCAGGCCAGGCACGGTGTCGAGCAGGTAGGATTGCAGCATGCTCTCATCGTGGATGATCTGCATGGCGCGGCCACCCAGCACATAGGACGGGCGCACCACCAGCGGGAAGCCGAGCTCGCCGGCGACGAGGCGGGCCTGCTCGACGGAATAGGCGATGCCGTTCTTCGGCTGGCTGAGGCCGAGCTTGTGCAAGAGCTTCTGGAAGCGGTCGCGGTCCTCGGCCAGATCGATCATGTCGGGCGAAGTGCCGAGGATCGGGATGCCGGCCTTCTCCAGCGCATCGGCGAGCTTCAGCGGCGTCTGGCCGCCGAACTGGACGATGACGCCGACCAGCTCGCCCGAGGCCTGTTCGGTGCGCAGGATCTCCAGCACATCCTCCGGCGTCAGCGGCTCGAAATAGAGCCGGTCGGAGGTGTCGTAGTCGGTCGAGACGGTCTCCGGGTTGCAGTTGATCATGATCGCCTCGAAGCCGGCGTCGCGCAGCGCAAACGCGGCATGGCAGCAGCAATAGTCGAACTCGATGCCCTGGCCGATGCGGTTGGGGCCGCCGCCGAGGATGACGACTTTTTTGCGCGACGAGACCTGCGCCTCATTGGCGAGACTGCCGGCGAACGGCACTTCATAGGTCGAATACATGTAGGCGGTGGGCGAGGCGAACTCGGCGGCGCAGGTGTCGATGCGCTTGTAGACCGGATGAACGTCGAGCGTACGCCTAATCTTCTCGATTTCTTCGACGTCTTTCCTGACCAGGGAGGCGAGGCGGGCGTCGGAGAAACCCATCGCCTTCAGCATGCGCAGATTGGCGGCGTCCTCGGGAATGCCGTGCTCGCGGATGCGATCCTCCATGGCGAGGATGCCGGCGATCTGCTCAAGGAACCACGGGTCGATCTTGCACATGGCGTGCACGTCTTCCAGCGAAGTGCCCATGCGGATTGCCTGCGCCACCATGCGCAGCCGGTCTGGCGTCGGCGTGCCGAGTGCGGCGCGAATGGCGTTGCGGTCGTCGACGTGGCTGGCTGGCGCGCTGCCGTGGCCGATGCCGGGGATCTCGATCTCGTCCAGACCCGTCAGTCCGGTTTCCAGCCCGCGCAGCGCCTTCTGCAGCGATTCCTGGAAGGTGCGACCGATGGCCATGACCTCGCCGACCGACTTCATCGAGGTGTTCAGCACCGGCTCGGCGCCGGGAAACTTCTCGAAGGCAAAGCGCGGGATCTTGGTGACGACATAATCGATGCTCGGCTCGAACGACGCCGGCGTCGCGCCGCCGGTGATGTCGTTCTCGAGCTCGTCCAGCGTGTAGCCGACGGCGAGCTTGGCGGCGATCTTGGCGATCGGGAAGCCGGTCGCCTTGGAGGCAAGGGCGGACGAGCGCGAGACGCGCGGGTTCATTTCGATGACCACCAGACGGCCGTCCGCCGGATTGACGGCGAACTGCACGTTGGAGCCGCCGGTCTCGACGCCGATTTCGCGCAGCACCGCGATCGAGGCGTTGCGCATCATCTGGTATTCTTTGTCGGTCAAGGTCAGGGCAGGGGCGACGGTGATCGAATCGCCGGTGTGCACACCCATCGGGTCGATGTTCTCGATCGAGCAGACGATGATGCAGTTGTCCGCCTTGTCGCGGACGACCTCCATCTCATATTCCTTCCAGCCGAGCACGCTCTCCTCAATCAGCACTTCGGTGGTCGGCGAGGCATCGAGACCGGACTGGACGATCTCGAAGAATTCGGCGCGGTTGTAGGCGATGCCGCCGCCGGTGCCGCCCATGGTGAAGGAGGGGCGGATGATGGCGGGCAGGCCGACATGGTCGAGCGCCTGTGCTGCAATCGCCATGGCATGGCTGATATAGCGCTGCTTGCGGTCGCCCTCGCCTAGGTTCCAGCGGGTTTCCAACGCGTCGAGCGCGGCGTCGAGGTTCTCGGGCTTCTCAGCCTTGAGCGCGGCGCGCTCGGCCTCGTGCGTCTTGCGGTCGGCATTCTTGACGTCGGTGGCGTTGGCCAGCATCGACTTCGGCGTTTCCAGGCCGATCTTGCTCATCGCCTCGCGAAACAGTGCCCGGTCCTCGGCCTTGTCGATTGCGGTGGCGTCGGCGCCGATCATCTCGACATTGTAACGGTCGAGCACGCCCATGCGGCGCAGCGACAAAGCGGTGTTGAGGGCGGTCTGGCCGCCCATGGTCGGCAGCAGCGCGTCGGGCCGCTCCTTGGCGATGATCTTGGCAACCACTTCCGGCGTGATCGGCTCGATATAGGTGGCATCGGCCAGCTCCGGATCGGTCATGATGGTGGCCGGATTGGAGTTGACCAGGATGACGCGAAAACCCTCTTCCTTCAGCGCCTTGCAGGCCTGGGTGCCTGAATAGTCGAACTCGCAGGCCTGGCCGATGACGATGGGGCCGGCCCCGATGATCAGGATCGACTTGATGTCGGTGCGTCTTGGCATATCGAAGGTCCGTTCGGCAGGCGGCTTGCACGAAAAACCGGACGGGAAGACCCGGCCGGTTGTGCTCGCGATTCTGGTATCAGGCTAGGAGGGCCTTATAGGGAAGAGTTTTGCCGGATGTAACCCCGAAAATGCGGCAGTAGGGCAGAGGTTCGGGCGGCCTTTAAACATATTGCCCTACTGCCCTACTGCCTCATTCCCCTACCACTATCCCCCAGCGCGAACTGATCCGTAATCTCGAAGCGCTCGGCAACGCCGACGCGGATCATGTTGAGGCTGCCTTCGCGCGTGAAGCGGAATTCGCCCGGCCCATTCGAACCGGCCGGCTTGCCGGCCTGGAAGCTGATGATGCGCGTGCCGCCGTCGGGCCATGTCACCGTCACGTCGGTTTTGTCGCCGGTGCGCGCGACGCCTGCCTTGCAGTTGGTCATCGGCTGGCCGAAATAGCGCGCGCAAGGAATGACGTTGCCGGCACCTGGGAATGGTGTCCCCGGCGGCTGCAGCCGTGCAACGGTCTGTGCGTCGGCCGGAGGCGCCGCATTGGTCGCGCCGAAATTCTGGACGGGACCCACTGCCGCGGGCGCCGATCCATCAACCTGTCCAGTCGAGGGATTGCCAGCGGCAAGGGCCAGGCGGTAAGCGTCCTCGATAGCCACCCTGCCTATCGCGTCAGCGGTGTTCAGCGACGTTTCGGGAGCAGTTGCGCCGAGGCGCGTTGTCAGATCGGGCAGCGGTTGAGAGGCAGGGCTCTCCGCATTGGCCGCTGCCTGGGGCGTCACTTGCCGGGGATTGATGGGGTCGAGGTAGCGTGCGGGTGCCCATCCGCTCAGCTTCGGGTCGTCAATGTCTTCGACCTTGCACCACTTGTAGCCGCTGACGTCGCCGCAGCCGAGATTTTTCACGCTCGATCCACTCGGCAACCGCGCCTCGATCTTGCCCATGGCCGACGCCGTGGCGCGCACGTTCAGGAGGTCATCGGGAGCGAGACCCGTCACAATCGAGATGATGGGCTCCGGCTCCTGGCCGTTGGCCGGCAGCTCCGCCAGCATCAGCGGAGCGGCAACCATCGCAAGCAGCGTCGTCGGGAGTGTTACTGTGCGCCTAATCATCTGCCATGGGCGGTAGGTTCAATTGCCGAAGGCGCGGCCAGGCACGAAAGCGCCATCGCACGCCAGCCGGTTTTTATAGGCGACGAGACGGCGCTGTGTAAGCCCGAAAAGGGGCCGCGCGATGAATCGGACCAGGCCACTTCCGTGAACTAACAGTCGGCAAAATATTGCACATTTCATGTAAATATGCACTCTCTCAAGTAAGGTTGAGGAGAGCAATATGGTCGACCTTGAAATATTCGCGCAAGTGGAAAACATAGTTCGCCAGCGTATCAAGAAAACGCGCGCCGAAATTGAGGCTTCACTTGGTCACATCGCCAACGGCAATCCGCTGGCCGCCGAACAGACCCTCTCCAGGCGCCTCGACAGGTTGCAGGTAAAGGCGTCGCTCAGCCGCACCGAAGCGGAGATGATATCGGCAGCAATCGACATGAGATCTGCCGGGGAAAGAAAGGTGGCCGCCAAACAGCCAGGACCGGAGGCAATTCTCGGCCCAACGCTCGATTTCATCGGGGTCGCATTTCTGGAGCGTGGGCGCCGTGCTGCCGATGCGGTCGGCCGCGTTGCCTTTCTCAACGGCAATCCGCAAGGATCGGGTTTTCTGGTCGGGCCAAGGCTGTTCCTCACAAACAACCATGTGATTTCGTCGCCGGCGGATTCCCGGCGCTTCCAGGTCCAGTTCGATTATGAGCAGGACGGTGCAAATGCCGTGCGCACGCCGACGACGTTCCTGTTCGATCCTGAATCCTGTTTCGTGACCGATAGCATAGAAGGTCTGGACTATACGCTGATCGGGGTCGGCGAGCGGCGTTCCGGCCCAAAGGAACTGGGGGAGTTCGGTTTTATCTCGCTGTCGGACGCGCGCGACAAGCATATGCTCGGCGAAATCGCCAACATCGTCCAGCATCCCGATGGCCGCTTCAAGGAACTGGTGCTGCGTGAAAACCGGCTGGTGGCCCGCGACGAAACGGTTCAAGTGCTGCACTATGTTGCCGATACCGAACAGGGTTCGTCCGGTTCACCGGTCTTCAACAACGAATGGGAGCCCATTGCCCTGCACCATTGGGCCGGCCCGTTCCACGAGGTGACGGGCATAGCTGGCTACGCGCTTGCGCGCGAGATCAACGAAGGCATACGGATCAGCGCCATCGTTGACGATCTGGGCGCTAGAAAGTCCAGGCTGCCGGGCTCGTCGGCATCGGCGGTTTCGGAAGCTCTGGCGATTTGGTCCGGCACGCCGCGCATGATGGATGAGACAGTTCGGCTGAACGCCGATAATCGCGGAGACGTGCTGGACAAGCCGGTGCAGCGGACTGAACCGGATCGCGGCCCGCCGGCGACGAGACATAATGCCGATGGCTCGGTCACGTGGACTTTTCCCGTCGAGATAAATGTCCGGGCGCCGTTGATCGACCGCGACGGAGGCGATGCGAGACGAAACGACGGTCCAGCAAGCGAACCCGCCAAGGTCGTGGCCATCGCCGAGGCCGCGGGTTGGAAAACAGAGGATTTCGACGATCGTGGACGGTATGAGCCCGGCTTCATACCGGGCTTTGTCCTGCCAATGCCGACGGTCGCCAATTCACCCTACCGGTTGGCCAAAAACCTTCTTGCCAAACCCGGCGAGGACCCACACGAATTGCGCTACCATCATTTTTCGATCTTGATGAACGCCGATCGCAGGCTTGCCTTCGTCACCGCCTGCAATATCGATGGATCCCGTACCAAGGCGGTCAATCGTGAGGACAAGACGGTCATCGACAACCCGTCGCTTGTCGACTTGGGGGTGGAGTCGATTTCCGGGTCGGAAGCCAGCGATGCTTTCCGGCCCGATCGCCGCATCGACCTTGGCGAGCAGATGACCCGGGAATTCTATTCGAGCCAGAATGTGCCCGGATTTCCCGTCGCAAAATCCAAGGAACGAATCGCTCGAATGTTCCAGAAGGGCCATATTACACTTCGCGGCGACCCCGCATGGGGCGTCGATCAGGAGGCGGTCGCGGCAGAACGCGACACGTTCTTTTATACCAATGCTGCGCCGCAAGTCGGCTTCTTCAATCAGGGAAGCTCGCTTGACCATCCCGGCTCCAAGGGGAAGCTGAGATGGCGCGCGGTGGAAACCTATGTGCTGCGCAACGCCTATACGACGCGAGGCCGGGTCACGGTGTTTGCCGGGCCAGCGTTCCGCGAGGACGATCCTCCCTACCGCTTCGACAGCCATGTTCCGCTGAAGTTCTGGAAGATCGCGCTGTGGTCCGATCAAGCTGGCCTGCGCGCCATCGCGCTGCTGGCGGACCAGAAGCCGGTTTTGGAAGTGATGCCCGAAGCGTTCGGCGAGCGTGCCGAGGCATTCGATGACCCGCTTGAAATTGCCAGGGTATCGGAGTTTCTTTCGACGGTGGCCGAGATCGAAGAGCTGACCGGCCTGAACTTTGGCCAGCAGGTGCGCGACGCCGACATTCGGGCCGGTTCCGAATCGGCTCCAGCACAGACTTTCAACCCAAGGCATCTAACGCCCAGTACGTCACGGCCAAAGGCTTCACCGCCCAAGGCTTCGGAGACCAAGACTTCGACGCCCAAGACTTCGGCGGCCAAGACTTCGGCGGCCGGCGCCCGACGTCCTGCCAACCGATCGAAGCGATCCGCGTCCGACAACTGAAGATTGCGGCTTCTGCCGCTCGAAGGCGGTCATCGGTTCAGCCCGGCATGACCAAGCTCAGTCCGGCGGCATGAACGCGTTCCGCGTTCAGCTGGACATAAATCCGGTGCGCAGCGCGTGAGCCCATTCGGGTCGCCCCGCCTGCTCGGCCTGACGCGCCGCCGCCTCATGGTCATAGTCGACGGCGAGGGATTCGAAGCGATCGCGGTGCAAGTCGACGATACCATAGCGGGCGTGCGGTGAGCCTTGCTCGGAGACATGCGCCGGTGGGGTCGAATCGTCATAGGCCGGGCAGCCGATGCTGCCCGGATTGAAAATGACCGGACCGCCGGGAATGCGGATCAAATCGCTGCGGTGGCTGTGGCCGCAAAGCATGATGCGGCAGGCGGGATCGACCGCGCCGAGGCGCCGCTCGATTGCGGCCAGCGGGGCGCGCACCAGCCGGCCCTCGACGATCGCGTCAGTCAGGTATTTTTCGTCGTGGTCGGGCCGGGCATGGAAGGCGATCACGCCGTGCGCCACCTCCAGCGTGACGGGCAGCGCGAACAGCGCCTCGCGCTGGGCTGCCGTCAGCCGGTCCTGCGCGTAGCGGTCGGACGGCCACATGGTCTCGTCGGCAGTGTCGCGGGCAACGCGGCGGTCGTGATTGCCGCGTACCGTCGGCAGGTCGAGCGCCTCGAGCCGCTCCATGGTCTCGCGCGGCCACAGCGGGCCGGAAACGCAATCGCCGAGATTGACGATGAGGTCGGCGCCGCCGCGCTGCCGCAGATCGTCGAGCACGGCGTCGAGCGCCAGGACATTGCCGTGGATGTCGGCGAGGACGGCAATGCGCATGGCAGGCTCCGTTAATTGGAATGGCTGGAGGGCAGGTGAAGCTACTTTGCTCGTCTCGCGAAGCGGGCGAGAGCGGAACCCAGCTTCGCGCCGGTCAGGCGCGGACTTCGATCTCGTGGCCGCCGACCGCCGGCAACGATGCGTCGTCGCCGGCCGCGGCAATAACGCTGTCGAGCAAGCCAGGGAAGCGGCGGTCGAGATCGTCACGGCGCAGCGTGATCAATCGGCTGGTGCCAACCGCCTCGGTGCGGGTGACGCCGGCCTCACGCAGCTTGGCCAAATGGTAACTCAGATTGGTTTTCGAGGCGAAGTCGAGGAACCGGCTGCAATTCAGCGGCACGCCCTCCTTGCTCGCGAGATAGCCCACGATGGCCAGTCGCGTCGGGTCGCCGAGCACAGCAAGCACGTTCGCCAGGCTGATCTGGTCGGCGGTGGGATGGGGCAAGGTCATGCCCAGGAATTAAGCACATTTGGAGCCGATTTCAACGCATCTCCTCTCGTGGCCAATGGACACATAGTTTCGTCCCGTCGCCCGGTCCTGACACCGGGCTGTCAGGATGGTTCGGCTATTTTGCAGCGGCTTTATTGACATCATGCCCTGTTATGTCCAATTGTTCAATAACTTTTGAACTAAGGAAATTGCCATGGATAAGCGCCTCATCTGGCTTGCGCTCGGATCGTTCACGATTTCGACCGAAGGTTTCGTCATCTCCAGCCTTTTGCCCGATATTGCAAAGGATGCCGCCATCTCCGTCCCGCTCGCTGGCACGCTGATCACCGCGTTTGCGCTCGCCTATGCGATCGGCACGCCGATCCTGGCGACGCTGACCGGCGAATGGGACCGTCGCCGCGTCATTCTGTGGACGCTGGTGTTCTTCGTGTTGGGCAACGTCGCCGCGGCGCTGAGCTCTTCCTTCGAATTGCTGTTGATCGCGCGCATCGTCATGGCGCTGTCGTCAGGCCTGTTTGCGGCGACCGCACAGGGAACGGCCGTTGCGCTTGTCGACGATCATCACCGCGCCCGCGCCATCGCCGTGGTCGTCGGCGGCACTACGGTTGCGGTCGCGGTCGGAGCACCGCTCGGCGCGCTCGTTGCGACGGTTGCCGGCTGGCGCGGCACCTTCTTTGCCATTGCCGGCCTTGGCGCGCTCGCCGGCGCGATCCTGTGGTACCGGCTGCCGCGCGGCATCGTCGGCACGAGGCTGCCGCTCCGCATGCGGCTGGCAGCGGCACTTCGCCCCGGCGTCATGCCTATCCTGGTGACGACCATCCTGGCCCTGATCGGCGCCTTCACCGTCTTTGCCTTTGTCGCGCCGCTCGCCATCGAAGGCGGCGGACTGAACCCGATCGCGCTTCCCGGAATGCTGCTCGCTTTCGGCGTTGGCGCGGTCATCGGCAATATCGGCGGCGGTCAGGCCGCCGACCGTTTCGGCGCGACGCGCACCGTCTGCTGGTCGCTGGCGCTAAGTGCCGCCATGCTGGTCACGTTTTCGCTGATCCCGATGTTCCTGCCGCGCGAGATCGCCGGGCCGGCGCTCATGGCCTTGATGGTGCCGTGGGGCATCGTCGGCTGGGCGTTCCCGCCGGCACAGGCCAGCCGTATCATCAAGCTGGCGCCCGATGCCGCGCCCATCGTGCTGTCGCTGAACGCTTCGGCGCTCTATCTCGGCGTCGCACTGGGTGCCGTTGTCGGCGCCGCGGTGCTGCGCTATGGCGCACCGGCCGACCTCGGCGTGGTCGCGGCGGCATTCCCGATCATCGGTCTGGGCGTAGTGCTGGCGGGCCACCTGGCGGCGCGACCGGTGGCGATGCCGGCCGAATAGGGCTGTTAGCGGAGCTTGTCTGCCGGCCGCCGATAATTCAACTCGCGGCCGGCGGTACGTCAAAATCAAGTGCGGCGATTTCGTCCAGCGCCGCTCGCAGGCTTGCCGCCTGTTTTTTTCCAAACATCTCCTCGAAGCGCTGCTGAGCGACCTGCCACAGCTTCAGAGCTTCTTCGAGCTTGATCCGGCCCTGCGATGTCAGCCTGACGCGCCTGATGCGGCGGTCGGCAGGGTCGGCGAAGGTCTCGATATAGCCGTCCCTGCTCAGCGGCTTCAGCGTATGACCGAGGGCCGACAGGTCCATGACGAGAGCCGCGGCAATGGCACCCATCGTCGGTTCGTCGCCGACGTGGATCTGGTAGAGCAGGCCCTGCTGCGTGGCCTTCAGACCCGATGGGGCCAGCACATCGTCATAGAACTGGCCCAGTTTCCGCGTCGCGCGGCGCAGCATGGCGTTGTTGCAAAGCGCCAGGCCGGGCAGGGTGGTTTGGGACATTGGCGGATTTCCAATGAGGGACCGGAAGGGCCCCTCGATGCAAACCAGAAATAGTCCTTGCTTCCCGGATTGACAAGATGGTGGCATATGCCTACGTTCCGATGGTGGCATATGCCAGTAATTCGTGTGCCAGTCGAAGCAGGGGTGTTGCCCTGCGGCACCGGCATTTGGAATCGAACCAGAAGGAACAAGACAATGAGCAATCAGGACAAAGGTACTGCGGTCGTCACCGGCGCCTCGTCCGGCATCGGTGCGATCTATGCCGACCGGCTCGCCGGCCAAGGTTATGATCTGGTGCTGGTGGCGCGGCGCGCCGATCGGTTGGAGGAATTGGCGGAGAGGCTCCGCTACGCGTATGGCAAAAAGGTCAGCGTCATCGGCGCCGACTTGGCCGACGACGGCGATCTGCGACGGGTCGAGCAGGCGATATCAACCGACGACAGCGTGACGCTGCTGGTCAACAATGCCGGCCTTGGCGGCGCGCAGGTGGTGGCAACGGCTGAAGCCGATGTCGCCGAGCGCATGATCAAGGTCAATGTCGTGGCGCTGACTCGGCTGACGCGCGCGGTGCTGCCGGGGCTGCTGTCGCGCAACCGCGGCGCCATCGTCAACATCGCCTCGGTCCTTGCCTTCGATACCTCGTTCGGCGGCATCTACAGCGGCACCAAAGCCTACGTCGTCAACTTCACCGAGGCCTTGCAGCGGGAAGTCGCCGGCACGAAGGTCGCCGTGCAGGTGGTCTTGCCGGGGGCCACGCGGACAGAATTCTGGGAAGTTGCGGGAAGCGATATTGCCAATGTGCCGCAAGAGATCGTGATGACGGCCGACGATCTGGTCGATGCAGCGCTGGTTGGCCTGGCAAAGGGTGAAGCGTTCACGGCACCGGGTCTTGCCGACGTTGCCGGGGTGGATGCCTTTCTTGGCGTTCGGCAAGGCTTTTTCGGCAGTCTTCTGGCCGGCAAGCCGGCGGCGCGTTACACTGCCTGACATAGCTAAAGACTAACCTTACGCTGTCCGCCACATCGGAATGATCGAGGCGGCCAGCAGCAGGCCAAGCACGGCGTTGAGCATGCGCCACTGCCGCTCGGTTCGCAGCAACCGGGCGAGCAGCGTGCCCGCCACGCACCATGCCGCCAGGGACAGAGCCGCTGCAAGGCCGAAGACGGCGCCGAGCAGCAAGGCGAGCTGCAGCGGCCCTTTGGCGAGCGCGGCAAAAGATGCCGCCGCTCCCAGCCCCATGGCCCAGCCCTTTGGGTTCATCCATTGCAGGCCGGCGCCGCCCAAAAAGCTGTTGGCTTTGCCATGGCCACATCCAGATTGGGCGGACCGCTGCGGCCGATCTTGAGGGCAAGCCATACCAGATAGAGGGTACCGGCCATTTTCATTGCCAGTTGCAGCGAAGGAGCGGCGGCCAGCAGACCAGCGAGCCCGGCAGCACCTGCCGCAGCCACTGTGGCCAGGCCGGCCGCACTTCCGGCCATCAGCGGGATAGAGCGGCGAAACCCGAACCGCGCGCCGGACGCCGTCGACAACGTCGTGGCCATGCCGGGCGTTGAGGTAGAGACCAGCGCGAACAGGACGAGGGGAAGGACGGTTTCAAACATGCTGCTTCCTTTGAAGCCTGCACGGTAAGCTGTTTTGCTCATCAGTAAATGCGATGTTTGCTATGACATGCATTAGCAAATATAATGGCTTGATGCTCCGCAACCTCGACACTGTCCTGATCCGAACCTTTGTCACCGTTGCCGACAGGGCCAGCATGACGGCGGCGGCCAACGCGCTGCATTTGACGCAAGGTGCCGTCAGCCAGCAGGTCAAGCGTTTGGAAGAGGTTCTCGGCTGTAGGCTGTTCGACCGCGATCGGAGCGGATTGCGGCTGACCCGCTCCGGCGAGCGGCTGTTCGGCAAGGGCAAGCGCCTGCTTTCGCTCAATGACGAGATCCTGGCGGAGATGGCGGGCGATGCAGTTGCCGGTCAGGTGCGGCTTGGCGTGCCGTACGACCTTGTCGGCACCTTGCTTGCACCGGTGCTCAAGGCCTATGCCGAGGCGTATCCGCAGGTCGAGATCTCGCTTGTCTGCGCCTCGTCGCCGGAGCTGGCTGCGGCCTTGGCGGCCGGCACGATAGAGCTCGCGGTGATCGAGGAGCCGGTCGGTCGGTCGGCCGGCGAATGCCTTGTTGTCGACCGGCTGGTCTGGGTCGGCGCCAAAGGCGGCGGCGCCCGCAGCAAACGCCCCTTGCCGGTTTCGATGGTCGCCGAGACCTGCGCGTTCCGTCCGGTTGTACTGGAGGCGCTTAACGAGCACGGGCTGGCATGGCGCACCGTATTCGAAAACGGCAGCATCGACGCGACGACGGCGACAGTGCGTTCGGACTTGGCCGTCACCACCTGGTTGGCGTCGACCGTACCTGCGGACCTCGATATTTTGGCCAACGATCCGGATTTGCCGTCATTGCCGAATTTTGCAATCAATCTGCATTTGCCGAAGCACAGCGTTGCGCCTGCCGTACTGGCATTCGCGGGCCACCTCCGCGATGGATTGGCACGGCGACGAGAGGGCTTAAAACAGCAAAAAGGACGGCCAGTGTTCAGCCGTCCTTGATCGCCCTGCGGCATCTACTTCCAGTTCTTGCGCCGCTCGATCTCGGCTTCGGAAGGCTGTTCCGGGGCAAAGGACCCGGTCTTGATCTCGCCGGAGCGCTCATAGCTCGCCATGAGGACGCCGGTGGTCGATGCCTGCGAACGGGTCAGCTTGAAGGCGGCAGGCATCGCGCCGCTGCCGAACAGTTTTTTGCCCTTGCCCAGCACCAGCGGGAAAATCAGCAGGCTGATCTCGTCGATCAGGTCATTGGCGAGCAAGGTCTGGATCAGCTCGCTCGATCCCTGAATGAGCAGGTCGGGGCCGTCCTCCTGCTTCATCCGGCGCAACGTCGCCACGACATCGCTGCCGAGCGGCTGGCTGTTTTGCCAGGACAGCGTATCTGGCCTGTGCGTAGCCACATATTTGGTGACGGCGTTGAAGCTGTCGGCGATCGGGTCATTCTTCTGGTAGGGCCAATGGGCGGCGAAGATGTCGTAGGTCTTGCGGCCGAGAAGCAGCGCGAACGGTTTTGAAAACGTCTCGCCCATGGCGGCACCCATCACGTCGTCCCAGTAGTGGAACGTCCAGCCGCCAAATTTGAAGCCGCCGACAGGGTCCTCTTGCGGGCCGCCGGGCGCCTGCATGACGCCGTCGAGGCTGACGAATGTTGCGGCGATGATCTTCCTCATTGGAGCTCCCTTTCGCTGATCCGTGCCGTCATGGCCGGACTTCGAGCCAAGGACGGGCAGACAGACATTTGTCCGACAGCGGCCGGCAAATTTCCAGGGCTGGAAGGACGGATGATTGCCGACGTTGTTGGGTCAGTTTGGAGCAGACGCTCAGCCTAAACCGACGACCGTGTCGTAGAGCAGCTTGAAGTTGAGCACCAGGATGAGGGCGGCAACCACCCAGGCCAGCACGGCAACGGCGCGGGAAATGGCGAAATTGCCCATTTTGCGCTTGTCCGAGACGAACTGCACCAGCGGGACGACCGCGAAGGGAAGCTGCATCGACAGGATCACCTGGCTGAAGACCAGCAACTGGCCGGTGCCCTTCTCGCCATAGAGGGCGGTGACGACCACCACCGGGATGATGGCGATGCCGCGCGTCAGCAGGCGGCGCGCCCATTGCGGGATGCGCAGCCGCAAGAAGCCTTCCATCACGATCTGGCCGGCCAGCGTCGCCGTCACCGTCGAGTTCAGGCCGGAGGCAAGCAGCGCCACCGCAAACAGGATGGAAGCGATGCCGAGGCCAAGCAGCGGCGACAGAAGCTCGAACGCCTGGCCGATCTCACCCACGTCATGATGGCCGGTGCCGTGGAAAGCCACCGCCGACACGATCAGGATGGAGGCATTGACGAACAGCGCCAGTATCAGCGCGATGGTCGAGTCGGTCGTCGCCCATTTGATGGCGTCGCGCTTGCCGCGATCGGTGCGCTCGTAGGCGCGGGTCTGCACGATCGAGGAGTGCAGATAGAGATTGTGCGGCATCACCGTGGCACCGATGATGCCGATGGCGATGTAGAGCATGGCCGGATTGGTGACGATCTCGGACGACGGCACGAACATGGCGTGCAGGATGGAGCCGACTGGCGGCGCGGCAGCAAAGATCTGAATGGCGAAGCAGCCGAAGATGACAATCAAAAGCGCTATGATGAAGGCCTCGAGGAAACGGAAGCCCTTGTTCATCAGCAACAGCAGCAGGAAGGCATCAAGCGCGGTGATGATGGCGCCGCCGATCAGCGGAATGCCGAACAGCAGTTGCAAGGCGATCGCCGTGCCAATGACCTCGGCTAGGTCGCAGGCGATGATGGCTAGTTCGCAAGCGACCCACAGCATGAAATTGACCGGCCGCGGGTAATAAGCGCGGCACGCCTGCGCAAGGTCACGGCCGGTGGCGATACCGAGCCGGGCGGCGAGCGCCTGCAGCAGGATCGCCATCAGGTTCGACAACATGATGATGAACAGCAGCGTGTAACCGAACTGGGCACCGCCGGCGAGGTCGGTCGCCCAATTGCCCGGATCCATGTAGCCGACCGAAACCATGTAGCCCGGCCCCATGAAGGCGAACAGCCGGCGAAGCCAGATCCCCGAATGCGGCACCGCGATCGTTGCGTTGACTTCGCGAAGGCTGGGCTGCTCGTCGTCCTCCGGGCGGGCAAATCGCCACATGGACCGGGGGGCTGAGGTGGCTTCGGCTTCCGACATGAAATGGCTTTCCACTGGAACGATCGATGTTCTCTCTCTATCTATGCCACGGCTGAACATTATGCAATATGCTATATTTCATTGTCGGAGCTTTTTCGTGTAGCCGCTTGGCCGTGCGGCCGGACCGCAGTGACCGCCGGTTGCGCCGGTCACCGAATGGAAATAAACGGCCAGAACAAATAGGGTTCCGTGTTATGACTGCAATGTCGATTCAAACTGCCGGGAGGAGCGCGTATTGGCGCTGAAGAAAAGACCGGTTCCTCGCGAAAAGCCGCTGCCTGATGCAGAAATCCACTCGGAAGGCTTCAGGCAGACGCGTGAAGCGCGCCGCAGCGCGCTGGTCGAGGATTATGTCGAGCTCATCGCCGACCTGATCGAGGACGGCAACGAGGCGCGCCAGGTCGATATCGCGGCACGGCTCGGCGTCGCTCAGCCGACGGTGGCGAAAATGCTGACGCGGCTGTGCGCCGACGGGCTGGTCTCCCGGAAGCCTTATCGCGGCGTGTTCCTGACCGAGGCCGGCCGCAAGGTTGCGGAAGAGAGCCGCATTCGCCACCAGACGGTCGAGGCCTTCCTGCGTTCGCTCGGCGTCAGTGCCGAGACGGCGCGCATCGACGCAGAGGGCATCGAGCATCATGTCAGCGCCGAGACGCTCGAAGCCTTTCGCAAGGCAATAATCGCCGCCCGCTGAAAAACACGTGGCGCGACTCGCTTCCCACGAGCAGGGCGATCGCCACAGACCTTGCGATGTTCGGCCAGAGCAAACAAGCGTCAGCAAGCATTGCTTGTTCGCACCAAAAATACTGTGACTTGGCGTAACCGTTGAGATAATTGTGGTCGTGTCCGATCGAACCGGGATACGGCCGATCGGCCGGAAAATTGCATCACGGGGGTTGCCATGCTCTGGAAGGGCCGTCGTCAGAGTGACAATGTCGAGGACGAGCGCGGCCAGAGCGGCGGGCTTGGCGGTGGACCGGGGCAGTTTCGCATCCCGATCGGCGGTCGCGCCGGCGGCGGCGGCATGTCGGGCATCATTATCGTAGGGTTGATTTTCCTGGCGGGGTGGTATTTCGGCTTCGACCCGAGCCAGATCCTCGATGACAGCGGCTTGCAGCCCGGTGGCGGCGGCCAGATCACCGACAATAGTGGCAGCCAGGGCGGCGGCACCGGTGCGCCCGCGTCCGACGAGATGAAGCAGTTCGTGTCGACCGTGCTGGCCGAGACCGAGGATACCTGGACCGGTATTTTCCAGTCCGAGGGCCTGACCTATCAGGATCCAAAGCTGGTCCTGTTCAGCGGCCGGATTCGCTCCGCCTGCGGCTCTGCCTCGTCAGCGGCCGGACCATTCTACTGTCCCAACGACCGCAAGGTCTATCTCGACACCACCTTCTTCCAGCAACTCGATCAGCAGTTCGGTGCCTCCGGCGATTTCGCACAGGCCTATGTGATCGCGCATGAGGTCGGCCATCACGTGCAGAACCTCGTCGGCATCCTGCCCAAATTCGACCAGATGCGGCAGAATATGAGCGAAGCCGACGCCAACCACATGTCGGTGCAGGTCGAGTTGCAGGCCGACTGCTTTGCCGGCATCTGGGCGCATTTCACCGGTCAGAAGGGCATCTTGGAACAGGGCGACATGGCGGAGGCACTGAACGCCGCCAAACAGATCGGCGACGACACGCTGCAGAAGAAGATGCAGGGCTACGTCGTGCCGGAAAGCTTCAACCACGGCACGTCGCAGCAGCGGCAGACCTGGCTGGCGCGAGGTTTCCAGAACGGCAAGCTTTCGGACTGCGACACGTTCAACAACCCGATCTGAGCCGACGGTTTTCTCGTAATCCGAGAGACTGGATCGCAGTCAGGGGATGTCAGGATGAAAGCACTCTGCCCGTTCCCTCATTGTTCCCAGCGATGTGCTCGCCTATAAAGTGTGTCCCCGTTCGCTCGGGCGGCCCGAGGAGATACCATCATGATAGACCCCAAAACCGCCAGGCGGGGCCTTGCGCTTGTTTTCACCACCCTGCTGCTCGACGTCATCGGCTTCGGCATCATTATGCCGGTGCTGCCGGCCTATCTCAGGGAATTGACCGGCGTCGGCATCAGCGAGGCGGCTATCGAGGGCGGCTGGCTGTTCTTCGTCTATGCGGCGATGCAGTTCGTTTTCGCACCAGTGATGGGCGGGTTGAGCGACCGGTTCGGTCGGCGGCCTATCCTGCTCGCCTCGGTGCTGACGTTCGCTATCGACAATCTGATCTGCGCAATCGCCTGGTCCTATCCGATGCTGTTCATCGGCCGCGTGCTGGCCGGCATTTCCGGCGCCAGTTATTCCACGACATCGGCATTCATCGCCGATATCTCGACCGACGAAAATCGTGCGAAGAATTTTGGGCTGCTCGGCATTGCTTTCGGCGTCGGCTTCGTCATCGGGCCGGTTCTGGGCGGGTTGCTCGGCACGTTCGGGCCACGTGTGCCGTTCTATTTCGCTGCAGGGCTTGCGTTCGCAAACTTTCTGATCGCGCTGTTTCTGTTGCCGGAAACACTTGATAACAAGCACCGTCGCCGCTTCGAGTGGAAACGCGCCAACCCGGTCGGCACGCTCGTCCAGATGCGCAACTACGAAGGTATCGGCTGGATCGGACTTGTCTTCTTTCTGATGACGCTGGGGCACATGATGTATCCTGCGGTCTGGTCGTTCGTCTCCAGTTATCGCTATGGCTGGAGCGAACAACAGATCGGCTTCTCGCTCGGCGCTTTCGGCCTGTGCGGGGCGATCGTCATGGCGACAGTCCTGCCGCGCGTGATCCCTAAGCTTGGCGAGTGGAAGACGGCGGTAATCGGTCTGGCATTTACCGCACTCAGCGCCTTAGGCTACGCCTTCGCGTCACAAGGCTGGATGATCTATGCAGTGATCGTCGTCGGGTGTCTCGAGGCGTTGGCCGACCCGCCGCTCAGAAGCCTTGCGGCCGCCAAAGTGCCACCTTCCGCCCAGGGCGAACTCCAGGGCGCAATGACCTCGATCTTCTCGATCACCTCGATCATCACACCGCTGCTTTATACGGCGATCTTTTCCTGGTTCACGGGGCCGAACGCGCCCGTAGCTTTCGGCGGTGCCCCGTATCTGCTCGGCGCGATTTTCCTCACGCTGGCGCTCGTCGTCTTCGTCACCAGGGTGGCCAAGCCGACGCCGAAGGAAGTCAAACGCATGCACGCGCAGGAAGCGGTGACGGACGGGGCTTGATCGGCGCCGGGAGCCCGGCCGGCGCCGTCAGTCAAATCCGTTTTTACGCAATGCGCTAAACACGCTCGACCAGTGCCGGCTCGCCGCGCTTTTCGCGGATCAGGTTGACGAAGCGGCGAAACAGATAGTGCGAATCCTGCGGCCCGGGCGAGGCTTCGGGATGATGCTGGACCGAAAAGACCGGTCTGCCGGTGAGCGCAATGCCGCAATTCGAACCGTCGAACAGCGAGACATGGGTTTCCTCGACGCCGCTCGGCAACGAGTCGGCGTCGACGGCAAAGCCATGGTTCATCGAGACGATCTCGACCTTGCCGGTGGTGTGGTCCTTGACCGGATGATTTGCGCCGTGGTGGCCCTGATGCATTTTTGCAGTCTTGCCGCCCAGCGCCAGCGCCAGCATCTGGTGGCCGAGGCAGATGCCGAAGAGTGGGATATCGGTCTTCAAAAGATCCTGAATGACCGGCACGGCGTAGTCGCCGGTTGCTTCCGGATCGCCAGGGCCGTTGGATAGAAAAATGCCGTCGGGCCGCATCGCCAGGATCTCGTCGGCGCCGGTTTTTGCCGGCACCACGGTTACCTTGGCGCCGAGGCCGGCCAGCAGGCGCAATATGTTGCGCTTGACCCCGTAGTCGACGGCAACGACGTGCATCGACGGGTCAGCCTGTTCGCCAAAGCCCTCGTTCCAGGCCCAGGGCGTCTCGCGCCAGACCGAGGATTGGCCGGAGGTGACCTCCTTGGCCAGATCAAGCCCGATAAGCCCCGACCATGCGGCGGCGCGGCGCTTGAGATCATCGACGTCGAAGATACCGTCGGGCGCGTGCGCGATGACGGCGTTTGGCATGCCCTTTTCGCGGATCAGCGCGGTCAGCGCCCGCGTGTCGATGCCTGAAAGTGCGACGATGCCGCGCTTCTTCAGCCACTGGTCGAGACCGGTTCCGGCGCGATAATTCGATGGGTTGGTGACGTCGGCCTTGAACACGGCGCCGACGGCGCCGGCGCGGGCCAGCGGGTTGAGGTCCTCGATATCTTCGTCGTTTGTGCCGATATTGCCGATATGCGGAAAGGTGAAAGTGACGATCTGGCCGGCATAGGATGGGTCGGTGAGGATCTCCTGATAGCCGGTCAGCGCAGTGTTGAAGCAGACCTCGGCGACGGCGGAGCCGGCGGCACCCAGACCGCGACCCTCGATGACGGTGCCGTCGGCCAGCACCAGCAGGGCAGTCGGCTTGTCGGTGGCCCAAGGGGGGGGCGATGCGGCGGTCATCGTTGCCACGGCGGCACTCCTAAAGGTGCGCCCTCAGTCGGCGCAACAAAAAGCGCGAAGCGGCGATCTCACAGCCTCGGCGCGCCAAGTTTTCACTTGTGCATGTCGTTGCCCCAAACAGCTACGCACTTTTGGGCGACGTGCACTAGAATTCAGTTCATGCAAGGCCCAGTACATAGGGGAAGGCGCCAAGACGGTCAATGATGCCAGGAAGTGCGAGCCCGGATTTATTTCGTCGAACAATATCAGGGATTTGCCGGTAGTATCGCATTTGCGTTGGGCTTTCGGCACGGCTATTGTCCGCCGCATTCGAAGGAGAAAGCACTATGCGAGGCAAAATCGCCGAATCCCTGAAGAGCGCGATGAAGGCGCAGGACAAGCGCCGGCTGCCGACATTGCGGCTGATCCAGGCGGCCATTCACGACCGCGACATCGCCAATCGCGGCGCCGGCAAGGAGCCGGCCAGCGACGACGAGATCCTGCAGATCCTGGCCAAGATGGTGAAGCAGCGCGAGGAATCGGCCAAGGCGTTCGATGACGGCAAGCGGCCGGAGCTTGCGGCGCAGGAGCGCGACGAGATGGCCATCATCCGCGACTTCCTGCCGACGCAACTGGGCCAGGTTGAGACGGAAAGCGCCGTTCGTTCCGCGATTGCCGAGACCGGCGCCAGCGGCGTCAAGGACATGGGCAAGGTGATGGCGGCGCTCAAGGAGAAATACGCCGGTCAGATGGATTTTTCAAAGGCGAGCGGCATCGTCAAGAGCCTACTCCAGTAAGCTGCCGAAGGCCCTTGCCGTCGCGCCCGCAATCCGGCAGCCAAAAGCTCGCGCCCGTGATCGAACTCGTCAAACCGGCGCTTGAACACCTGCCGTCCTACAAGGCGGCTCTCGAGCGCGGCTGGTCGCCGGACAATGTGCGGCTGCTCGACGCGACGCGCGAGCAGCTTGTGGCTATCGAAAAGGATCCAGCGACTTTCCTTGGCGATCTCGACGATTCCGATGGCAAGGGACCGCCGATCACCTTGCCCGACGGTTCGACGGTGCCGCGGCTGCCCGGATTCCGGCGCTGGATCTGGGACGGGGAAGTCGCAGGCTCAATCGGCTTGCGCTGGCAACACGGCACCGCGGCGCTGCCGTCGCATGTGCTCGGCCACATCGGCTATGCGGTGGTGCCGTGGAAACGGGGACGCGGCTATGCGACCGAGGCCCTGCGGCTGATGCTGGTGGAGGCGAGGGCTGTTGGCCTGCCCTTCGTCGAAATCACCTGCAAGCCTCACAATGTGCCCTCGCAGAAGGTCGTTCTGGCCAATGGCGGCCGGCTCGTCGGGCGTTTCTTCGAGGACGCCGCCTATGGCGGCGCGGAAAGCCTGCGCTACCGGATCGATCTGTAGCCCTATTCGGCGGCAGCCGGCAGCGGCGGCGCAGCCCGGCTTCGCCATTCCCAGACATGCGAGGCAAGCGCAACCGCGACCGCGACCAGCATGGCGACCGCGCCAACCACCGGCAGGCTGCGATAGCCATAGCCGGCATTGAGCATGGCCGCGCCGAGCGATGCGGCGAGCGCGATGCCGACATTGAAGCCCGACGGAATGAGCGACGAGGCAAGATTGGAGGCGTCCGCGGTCCAGGTCAGTATGCGGGTCTGGATCGGCGTGCCGATGGCGAAGTTGAGGGCGCCCCAGACGAAGATCGCTATCACCATCGGCAGTGGGTAAGAACTGACGGCATAGATCAAGGCGAGCATCACCGCCTGCAGGAAAAGCATGGCCATGAGCGACGGCATTAGCTTCCAGTCGGCGAGCCGCCCGCCGACGAAGACGCCGATCGTTGCGCCGACCCCGTTGAGCAAGAGCACCCAAGGTATCCATTTCTCGTCGAGGCCTGTGACCTCAAGCAGCGTCGGCGTGATATAGGTGAACAGGCCGAACTGGCCGATCATCAGCATCAGCATGATAATGAGCGAGGTCCAGACCTGCTGACGTGCGAGCACGCGGACCTCGCTTCCAAGGCTCACTGACGGGCTCGACGATCCCGTCTTGCGCGGCAGCAGGGCGCCGATTGCCGCGAAGGCCACCACACCGAGCGCGCACATCACCCAGAATGTTGCACGCCATCCCCAGATGTTGCCGATTGCCGTGCCGGCCGGAACGCCGATGACGTTCGATACGGTGAGGCCGGACAGGATCAGCGCCACCGCCATGCCGCGCTGGTCCTCGCGCACGAGGCCGACGGCCACCACCATGGCAACGCCGAAATAGGCGCCATGCGCCACGGCCACCGCTATCCGCAACAGCAGCATCGAGGCGAAGTCGGGCGCCAGCGCGCAGGCGGCCTGGCCGATGGTGAAGGCTGCAGTCAGTCCAAGAAGCAGGGCCTTGCGGGAGAACCTTTTTGTGGCGAGCGCCAGCAGCGGGCCGCCGACTGCAATGCCGCCGGCATAGCCGGAAACGAGATAGCCGGCGGTCGGAATCGCGACGCCAAGGCCATCCGCCACCTGCGGCAGCACGCCGGCGATGACGAATTCGGTGGTGCCGAAGGCGAAGGCAGCTATGAACAGGGCAATGAGGGGCAGCATGGCGCGAAGGAGATCCTCGGATAAGCTGGCCTCAAACCACGGATGCGGGCAGCGGGCAATCCAGAAATTGTCGACGCCGCTTTAGCTTTTCTTGATCGTCGGTCTGGCGCCAGCCGCGGAGGCAAGAGCTAGGCGGCTGCCTTCCTCCCGTAAGGAATTTTCAGCCACGCCCGTTCGTGAAGATAATAGAGCAGCGACTTGGTGACGACCTCGGTCAGGCCGATGGCCGCGGCGAGCTTGATGCTTCCGGTCACGACGAGCGAGATGATCATCGTGTCGATGGTGCCGGTGACGCGCCAGGAAAGCGCCTTGGCGAAACTGCGAGAATGGGTGTCCATCGACTTTCCTCCCGGTAGATATGGGACGATCCTTTAGCCGACAGACGGGAAAACGCGCAAAGATAATTTTTGCGCATTAGCCCACAGCAATTTTCATAGGCGATGTTCTTAAGCTACCTGGCCTGTGGACGCAATCTATCCAGCCTTCAGCCGCGAACCGGTGAGCAGACCGCGCTCCTCAAGCACGGGATAGGCCATCGAGGCGAGCAGCGAGTTGATCTGCTTGAGGTCCCGAATGGTGTCGAGATGGATGGAACTGGTCTCGACACTCTTGGCGGTGCCGTCGCGCAGCCGCACGAAATGGCTCTGGCTGGTTTCCTTCTCGCGGTCGCGCAGCCGGTCCTTTTCCAGCACCAACTGGCGAGCGGTCTCCGGATCGCGAGATACCAGCACGTTGAAGGCAAGCCTGGCATTGGCAAGCACCAAGGCATGGAAGGCGCAAAGCTCACGCCATCCTTCCGGCGTAAACTCCAGCCCGCGCTCGAATTTCTTCTTCACGTGGACCAGCATGTTGCGCACAATGATGTCGCCGACCTGCTCCAGCTTGACGCAGGCGCCGATCAGCTCCTGGCAACGCAGGGCCTCGTCCTCGCTCAGCGGGTTCTTGGTGACCCTGGCCAGATAGAGCTTGATTGCCGCGTGCTTTCTGTCGACACGGTCGTCGAGTGCGGCCAGCGCGCCAATCTTGTCGGCATCGGCGCTCTCATAGAGCTCGATGATCCGTTTCAGCATGATCTCGACCGTTTCGCAGACCCGCACCACCTCGCGGGTGGCGTTGGCTAATGCCTGGCTCGGCACGTCGAGCGCACTTTCGTTGAGCGCGGAAAGCTCAACGACGTCGAGCGCGTTGGCGGGCTGCGGCTTGGTGCCCAGCGCCACGATCTTTTCCGAGGCGCGATAGACCAGGCGCGCCAGCGGCACGCCGGCGATCAGGATCAAGATGTTGAAGGCGATGTGGGCATTGACGATCTGCTCGGGCACGGTGCCGCCCAAGAAGGCGACCGGCGGCTTGAACGTCAGGAACAGGATCAGCATGATCAGCGAACCCATGCCGCGCATCAGGAGATTCCCGATCGGCACGATGCGAACGCCGGGCTCTGCGTTGCGGGTTAGAAGCGGCGCGATGATCGAAGAGCCGAGATTGACGCCGAGCACCAGCACAATGCCGAGTTCGGGCGGGATGAAACCGCGGCCGGCGAGCGTCACCATCAGCAGCACCGCGGCAATCGAGGAATGGAACAGCCAGGTGACCAACGCTGCCAGAAGATAGGCGGTGACCGGATCGCCGGAGAAGTAATCAACGATGAGCGGCATCAGCGTGCTCTGGCGCAGCGGCTCCGACGCCTGGCCGATCATCTCCAGCGACAGAAGCAGCAGGCCGATGCCGACCAGGATGCGGCCGAACTGGCGCCAGTCGCGCCGCTCGGTGGCCATGAACATGACGGTGCCGGCGACCAGGCAGACCGGCACCAGCAGCGACAGATCAAAGGTAAGCAGCTTGACCACCAGCGCCGAGCCGATCTCGGCGCCGCGCACCGCAAGCTGGCCCGACATGCCGCTGACGATGCCGGAGCCGGCGAATGAGCCGACCAGCAAGGTGACGGCGGTCGAGCTTTGCAGTGCGACCGCCAGGCCGCAGCCGGCCAGAACCGCCATGAACGGATTGCGCATGGTGGCGCGCAGTTTGTGGCGCAGCACATCGCCGTAGGCGCGCTCGACGCCGGTCTTCACCAGACGGGTGGCAAACAGCATCAGTGCCACCGCACCGGCAAGGTGCAGCAAGACGACCGAGCCACTCATGCCAGGCCCCGCAACGCGACAGGTGCCAGCGACGCGGGCGCGGTGAAGTCAAAAGGGCAAAAGTGGGCGCGAATCGTGGACATTGCAGGGGTTGATACTACTCCGACTTATTTTAGCCGAATAATAAATTTTGCCCGATTCGGACGCGTGTTGCCACACGACGGGGCGTGTCGGAAATGGATGGCTGACAAAATGGTTGCATAGCCTGCGGGGTTGCGGAAGGTCATGCGTCCATTCTCGAACGGTCACTTTAAAGGTATCGCTGAATTAGTCGTGCTAAATATAAGAAATCATTACGAAAACGTAATCTATGCATTCAGTTTCGGTTCATCCTTCCGGCTCTATTCCGAGGCATCGACAACCAAGGAGTACCCGCCATGAAACGTATCATTCTTTCCGCCATTGCCTTCTCGATGCTGGCTGCAACCGCCTTGCAGGGCCAGGCTGCACCCCTGAACACACCAAACGCGCCGCAGTCGAACTACAGCCAGGTCGACTGGCAGAAGCCCGGCAGGCATGTGAACAAGCATGTCGACGTGACCAAGCGCGTCGTAGTGAAGAAGACGAAGATCGTCGTGAGGCGCAGCCATTGGCGCAACGGCCAGAGATATTCGAGCTGGAAGCGTCATCAGCCGATTCGCGATTATCGCCACTATGGCCTGCGCCGTCCGGGTCCCGGTCAGGAATGGATCCGGGTCGGTAACGACTATCTGCTGGTAAGCGTTCTCTCCGGCGTGATCTTCGGTGCCATCGCCGCGCAGTGAGCGGAACGGCTGACCGGCGCTGCGCCGGTTTAGATCACGAAGGCGGTCCGCGGGCCGCCTTCTCTTTTTGACCTGTGAAAACCGGGTATGGTCGCCATTAGGAGTCGTCGGGCTTCGCCCGTGTGATTATATGAAGCCCAAACGAGCTGTCCCCATGCGCTTTCCGCCTGCTTTCCTCGACGAGATACGCGACCGCATACCGATTTCTTCGGTGATCGGCCAGCGCGTCGCGTGGGACAGGAAGAAGACCAACGCGCCGCGTGGCGATTATTGGGCGTGCTGTCCGTTCCATGGCGAGAAGAGCCCGTCCTTCCATTGCGAGGACAAGAAGGGCCGTTATCACTGTTTCGGCTGCTCGGTTTCGGGCGACCATTTCAAGTTTTTGACCGAACTCGATGGGATAAGCTTTCCCGAGGCCGTCGAGAAGATCGCCGACATGGCCGGCGTGCCGATGCCGGTTCGCGATGCCGATGAGGAACGGCGCGAAAAGGAACGCGCCAGCCTGACCGATGTCATGGAGATGGCGACGGTGTTCTTCCAGGAACGGCTGCAGGGACCGGAAGGGGCAAAGGCCCGCGCCTACCTGCGCGACCGGGGGCTGACACCGGCGACGCAGCAGTCTTTCCGCCTCGGCTATGCCCCCGACAGCCGCAACGCGCTGAAGGAGCACCTTGCCGCCAAGGGTGTCCCCAAGGCCGACATCGAGGCGTGCGGGCTGGTGCGACATGGCGACGACGTGCCGGTTTCCTATGATTGGTTTCGCGACCGCATCATGTTCCCGATCCCGGATTCCAGGGGCAAGATCATCGCCTTCGGCGGGCGGGCACTGGCGCCGGATGCGCTGGCCAAATACATGAACTCGCCCGATACGGAGCTCTTCCACAAGGGCAACGTGCTCTACAATTTCGCCCGTGCGCGCCAAGCGCTCGGAAAGGGAGCGCTGGCCAAGGGCGGCACGGTCATTGCCGTAGAGGGCTACATGGATGTGATCGCGCTGGCGCAGGCCGGCTTCGAGAACGTGGTGGCGCCGCTCGGCACCGCATTGACTGAAAACCAGCTCGAACTTCTGTGGCGCATGGCCGGCGAGCCGGTGCTGTGCTTCGACGGCGACCAGGCCGGGCTGAAGGCAGCATGGCGCGCCGCCGACATGGCGCTGCCGGCGGTCCAGGCGGGCCGCTCCGTGCGCTTCGCCCTGCTGCCGGAGGGCAAGGATCCCGACGATCTGGTCAAGGGTGACGGACCGGATGCGTTCCGCGCCGTGCTTTCCGAGGCGCGGCCGCTGGCCGACCTCTTGTGGATGCGCGAGACCGCCGGCGGCATCTTCGATACGCCGGAACGGCGGGCGGAGCTCGAAAAGACGCTGCGCGAACTGACCAGCCGCATCCGCGACGAGAGCCTTCGCTATCACTACCAACAGGAAATGCGCGAGCGCGTGCAGAGCTTCTTCGGTGCCCAGCGCGGACGCCGGGGACGTCAGGACGGACGGCCCGGTGAGCGCTTCCCGGGCAGGGTCTCAGCACCCGGCGGACAGTTTGCACGTGGCGGCGGTGCCGGTGGGCGCACCGCGATCACCGAAAGCCTCGGCCGCTCGGCGCTGGTCAAACGCGGCGGCGAGGGCATGTCGGTGCGCGAGGCGACGATCATTACGGCCCTCGTCAACCATCCCGTGCTGATCGACGAGAATTTCGCCCATGTCGAGTTCCTCGATCTCGCCAATTCCGATCTGAAGCGGCTGCACGCGGCCATCCTTGACGCCATGGCGCACGATATGGCCAACAACCGCGAGGCTGTAATCGCGACGATCGAGCGGGCCGGCTGTGGTGAGATCTGGCAGCGCGCGGTGGCGCTGATCAAACGTGCGCGGCAATGGCCGGCGCTGGAAACGGCAGCACTCGACGATGCTCGTGATGCGTTCAGCCAAGCTCTCCACTTGCAGCGCAGCGCGCGCACCTTACATAAGGAGCTGAAGCAGGCGGAAGCAGCGCTCGCCAGCGATCCCACGGACGAAAATTACCGGCACCTGGTCGAAATCCAGGCGCAATTTCGTGATGTGCAGGCAACGGAAGCGCTGATCGAAGGGTTTGGCGTATCGTCGGGCAGAGCTGGGCGCGTTTAGATCGAAGCCTCCAGAAGACTGAAATGTAAGGACGTGCTTGCGCGTTGGAATCAAGCGTGCGGTGCTCTAAGTCGGGTAATTGATTCGCTTTTTTCATGCGAATCATGCGAGAGGCGCTTGACCTTCCGGCAGAATGGCGGAATCAGGTCGATTCGAAACGTTAACCCGCCCCGGCATCGACGGGAATGCAGCGATGTAAGGTACTGATCACTGGACAGGCAGTCTGCTTGCCACAGATATCAGGGTTAATCTGGACTTAACGAGAGATGCAGTTACTGGCCCGGTAAAGCGCGTTCTGGAAAGAGCGCATCCATTTTGACCGGACCGGCAGCTTACGCGGCTTTGATACTCAGCCGCTTGGAGAAAATAAAGACTATGGCGACAAAGGAAAAGGAAGAAGTCGAGACCGAACGCGAGGCCGCGACCGATGGCCCTCTGCTCGACCTTTCCGACGATGCTGTCAAGAAGATGATCAAGGCCGCCAAGAAGCGCGGCTATGTCACCATGGACGAGCTGAATTCGGTGCTGCCCTCGGAGGAAGTGACCTCCGAGCAGATCGAGGACACGATGGCCATGCTTTCCGACATGGGCATCAACGTGGTCGAGGACGACGAGCAGGGCGAGGAGCCCGAAGCCGCCGATACTGCCGCTGACGCCGAGGAAGACGCGAACGAACTCGCCGAGCAGACCGGCACCGCCGTCGCCGCCACCACGACCAAGAAAGAGCCGACCGACCGCACCGACGATCCGGTCCGCATGTATCTGCGCGAGATGGGCTCAGTCGAGCTTCTGTCGCGCGAGGGCGAAATCGCGATCGCCAAGCGCATCGAGGCCGGCCGCGAGACGATGATCGCGGGCCTGTGCGAAAGCCCGCTGACCTTCCAGGCCATCATCATCTGGCGTGACGAGCTCAACGAATCGAAGATCCTGCTGCGCGAGATCATCGACCTCGAGGCGACCTATGCCGGGCCGGAGGCCAAGCAGGCGCCGGTTGTCGAGCGTATCGAGGAAGCCAAGACCGAGGAAAAGTCGCGCCGTTCGCGCGAGGACGAGGACGACATCACCAACGTCGGCGGCGACACCCGTGGCCTGGTGGACGATGACGAGGAAGACGATGACGAGGCGAGCCTGTCGCTTGCGGCGATGGAAGCCGAACTGCGCCCGCAGGTGATGGAGACGCTCGACGTCATTGCCGACACCTACAAGAAACTGCGCAAGCTGCAGGACCAGCAGGTCGAGAACCGGCTGGCTGCCGCCGGCACGCTGTCGCCCAGTCAGGACCGCCGGCTGAAGGAATTGAAGGACCAACTGATCAAGGCGGTGAAGTCGCTGTCCTTGAACACGGCGCGCATCGAGGCGCTGGTCGAGCAGCTCTACGACATCAACAAGCGCTTGGTGCAGAACGAAGGCAAGCTGCTCAGGCTGGCCGAAAGCTATGGTGTGCGCCGCGAGGAATTCCTCAAAGAATATCAGGGCTCGGAGCTCGATCCCAACTGGACTCGCTCGATCGGCAATTTGACTTCACGCGGCTGGAAGGAATTCACCAAGAACGAGAAGGACGCCATCCGCGACCTGCGCGCCGAGATCCAGAACCTCGCCACCGAGACGGCGATTTCGATCCAGGAATTCCGCAAGATCGTCAACCAGGTGCAGAAGGGCGAGCGCGAAGCCGCGATCGCCAAGAAGGAAATGGTCGAGGCCAATCTGCGCCTCGTCATTTCCATCGCCAAGAAATACACCAATCGCGGCCTGCAGTTCCTCGATCTGATCCAGGAGGGCAATATCGGCCTGATGAAGGCGGTCGACAAATTCGAATACCGCCGCGGCTACAAGTTCTCGACCTACGCGACGTGGTGGATCCGGCAGGCGATCACCCGTTCTATCGCCGACCAGGCGCGCACCATCCGCATTCCGGTGCACATGATCGAAACGATCAACAAAATCGTGCGCACCTCGCGCCAGATGCTGCATGAGATCGGCCGTGAGCCGACGCCGGAAGAGCTGGCGGAAAAGCTCGCCATGCCGCTGGAAAAAGTGCGCAAGGTGCTGAAGATCGCCAAGGAGCCGATCTCGCTCGAAACGCCGGTCGGCGACGAGGAGGATTCGCATCTCGGCGACTTCATCGAGGACAAGATGGCGATCCTGCCGATTGACGCGGCGATCCAGGCCAATTTGCGCGAGACGACGACGCGTGTATTGGCCTCGCTGACGCCGCGCGAAGAGCGCGTGCTCAGAATGCGCTTCGGCATCGGCATGAACACCGACCACACGCTTGAAGAGGTCGGCCAGCAATTCTCGGTCACCCGCGAGCGCATCCGCCAGATCGAAGCCAAGGCGCTGCGCAAGCTCAAACACCCGAGCCGGTCGCGCAAGCTGCGGAGCTTCCTCGACAGCTGAGGCCGGGTGACGGAGAAGCAGTTTCAAGGGCGCCGGTGGCGCCCTTTTCCGTTTGGGCACAGGCGATCACGATTGAACGCGCCGCTCTTGCGGGTCGTGCACTACGAGAGGATAATTCCGCGACGGACGCATTCTCTGGGCGACAAACCCGGATGCCCGCCCCGGCGGTTGGACGCCGCGCTCCGTGGCACCGGAGGGAGGTGTGCCATGACAACTTACATCGTGCTGATCAACTGGACGGAGCAAGGCGCCAAAAACGTGCGCGAATCGCCGAAGCGGCTCGATGCCGCCAAGAAGCTGCTGGGCGACATGGGCGGGTCCTTCAAGGCATTTTATCTCACCATGGGGGATTGCGACATGGTGGCCGTGCTCGAAGCGCCCGACGATGCCGTCCTGGCTCGTTTCTCGCTGATGCTGGCGACGGCCGGAAACGTCAGGACGCGGACACTCAAGGCTTTCCCGGAGGATGCCTATCGCGAGATCATCACCTCGCTCGGGTAAGTTGCGCTCCAGGCCTAGCCGGCCATTTCGCGGCTGTCGTGTTGCGTTGCGGCGCAATGGCGTTTGCCGGATAGTCGGTGCGCGCCCCTCTGGTGCCGTTTCGAAACATGAGCAAGCCTCTGCTGACCGTCTGGTATAATACGCGCTGTCCGGTCTGTGATGCCGGCATCAGCCGGCAGAAACGGCGGCTGATCGAGGCGGTCAAGGCCGGTCGGATCGAATTTCGCGACATCAATACCGAACCGACGGCGTTGGCCCGCTACGGCATAGGGCTGGAGGATATCCGGCGTCGGCTGCATGCGACCGACGCCGGTGGCAAATTGCTGGTCGGCGCCGATGTTGCAGTTGCGGTGTGGCTGATAACGCCGGGCGAGGGCTGGTTGGCGACGCTGTTCGGCAATCCCGCCGCACTGCCGTTGACGCGCTATGCCTATGATCGTTCGCCGATCTGCTCTATGCCTGGAACCGGCGCAAAGGCCGCTGGTAACAGGTATCCATTCCTCCCGCACCGAGCGTTTCGCATGCCCCGCTATCAAGCCGCGGGGTCGCGAAGCCAGCCGACGATGCGGCGCACCGCAGGCAGCACCAGCAGCAGCGTCGGAGGCAGCTTTCTGCGCGAGGTTTTCACATTCGTCTGGGATTTCGCCGAAGCATCCGGTTCGTCACCTTTGCATCCATTCGCCGGTCTTCGGCGTAACTGCCCGGAACGGGGGTGGATGCGTTGCTTCACGTTAGACGCCTGGGGAGTGGCCTTCGGCCCCTCGCGCGCTTCCTAACCGCCCTTGCCGGCGAAAACCAATCCTGCTGGCGCTTATCTTCAGATACATCGTAAGATATATCTTGACCCCGCCGCTGTGAATACGTAGGTGAGATATATCTTAAGACATAACTCAAGGAGCAAACAATGCACAAAGACAGTCATTTCGGGGGTGATCGTTTTGGCGAACACGCCGAGCGCGTTTTCATGCATATGGCCGGCAAGTTCGGCGGACGCGGCGGCGGCTTCGGCCCGTTCGGGCATGGCACGAGAGGCGGACGCGGCGGGCCGGGCGACATGTTCCGCGCCGGGCGCATGCTGGCCGACGGCGACCTCAAGCTGATCACGCTGTCGCTTCTGGCCGAGGCGCCCCGGCACGGCTACGACATCATCAAGGCGCTGGAGGAGCGCACCAGCGGCTTCTACAGCCCGAGCCCCGGCGTGGTCTACCCGACGCTGACCTTCCTGGAAGAGGCCGGCTACGCCGTTTCTGCGGCGGACGGCAACAAGAAGGTGTTTTCAATCACCGAGGCTGGGCAGGCGCACCTCAACGAAAATCGCGAGATGATCGACCACGTGCTCGAACATCTCGAGCGCTTCGGCCGCAAGATGGCAAAGGCGCGCGACTGGTTCGGCTGGAACGATGACGGCGACGGTGGCCGGCGCGGCCGCGGCCGCTCGGAAAAGCGCGACAAGTTTCGCGCCGTGCGCCACCGGCTGCGCGCCGCGCTCGGCGAAATCGTCGATGCGCCTGAAGCAAAGCAGGCCGAGGCAATCAGCATATTGGAAGCTGCCGCAGAGGCCTTGGAAGCGTTGTCGCGCGACTGACCTCTGAGTGCCAAGCCAGTTGCGGCCCTTGCCCGCTCGGCCAAGGACCGGTACTGAAAATCATCCTGCACCGCGCTATGTGGTGCAGGATGATTGCCGTTGGAGGATACCCCCATGTCTTTTCTGAAGCGTCTTTTCGGCGGAGGCAACGAAGCCGCCGAGCCAAAGACAGCGGCGCCGGCAAAGCAGATCGAGCACAAGGGCTTTTTGATCAGCGCCACGCCCTACAAGGCGGAGGGCCAGTACCAGACCTGCGGCGTGGTTTCGAAGGAGATCGACGGCGTGATGAAGGAGCACAAATTCATCCGCGCCGACCGCTTTGCCGGGCTTGACGACGCTGTCGACATCTCGATCAAAAAGGGCATCCAACTGGTCGACGAGCAAGGCGAAAAGATCTTCGGGTAGATCGGCTACGACAGCCTTGGGTCGATTGGCCCGCTTTCCAACGCCAGCACGGCGAAGACACACTCGTGAACCCGTAGCGGCTGCTTGGCGACAAATCGCGTTAGCGCTTCGTGGCCAAGCGCGAACTCTCTGAGCGCCAAGGCTGCGCTTGCCGGCCAGGCCGCGTTCTCGGAGGCGCACGAGATTGTTGGGCGCGTCATATTCGGGACCATAGATGATGCGCAAATATTCCGGGCCGCGGACCTTCAGCGCCGGCTGGATGAGCCCCTTCTTGCCACGGCTGACGAATAACCAATGGCAGTTGTGTGGCCCACCACAATAGGTTGTCGCCAACGACAACAAGGGCAGGCGCCGGGCGCCTGCTCTTGTACAATTCAGACGATGCTGACGCTTTACGCCGCGGTGGCGACGCGCTCGGCATTACCGGTCGCGGCCACAATGGCGTCGACCTTGGCCGAGGCCTTGGCCAGCGCTGCTGCCACCGCATCGGCGCCCATCCCGACTCCTTCGATGCGGATGACCTCGACATCGTTCATGCCGAGAAAGCCGAGTACGCTGCGCAGGTAGGGAATGGCGTGATCGAACTGCACGGCCGCACCTTCGGAATAGATGCCGCCCGAAGCCAGCACGATATAGACCTTCTTGCCGGTGACGAGGCCCTTGGGGCCGTTCTCGCCATAGGCAAAGCTCTTGCCGGAACGGGCAATGTGATCGACCCAGGACTTCAGCGTCGAGGAGATGTTGAAGTTGATGAAGCCGGTGGCGAGAATGACGGTGTCGGCCGCAAACAGCTCGTCCAGCACCGTGTCGGAAACGCCGACGACCTCAGCCTGGCGCTGGCTGCGTGCTTCGACCGGCATATATATGCCGGTCGAATAGTCGGGGTCGATATGCGGCAGCGGGTTGGCTACGAGGTCGCGGGCGACAAGCCTGGCCGAGGGATTGGCGGCAAGCAGCTTCTCGGCGAGTTCGGTGGCGATGCGGGTCGAGTGCGAGGCGGCGCCGCGTGGGCTGGATGTGACAAGAAGGATCGACATGATGGGTCTCCGGGGTTGGACTTAAAATCTCCCGGCAAATATGTGTGCGCAGACCCATTTGAAAAACTGGTATATTTTGTATATGATCCATCTAAATTGTGGATTGAACGATGCAACCGAACCCGACGCTTGACCAACTGCAGATACTGGTTGCGGTGGCCGAGACCGGCAGCTTCTCGGCCGCCGGGCGCAAATTGAATCGCGCGCAATCGGTGATCAGCTACGCTATCGCCAACCTCGAAGCGCAGCTCGGGCTGAAGCTGTTCGAGCGCGAGGGCACGCGTGAACCGCAACTGACCGATGTCGGCAAGGCGACGCTGGAAGATGCGCGACGCATGGTCGGCGTGCTGCAACGCATCCGCTCGCGTGTCGACGGATACCGGCAGGGATTGGAGGCTGAAGTTACGCTGTCGGTCGACGTGACACTACCGTCGCCGGTGCTGGTTCGGGTGCTAAAGGCATTCGAGGCGCAGTTCCCGGCAGTGACGCTGCGTCTGCATATCGGCTCGCTTGGCCTGATCCTCGATCATGTTGTCGGCGGACAGGCCGATCTCGGCATCGGGGGGCTTCTGGGTGAGACGGACGTGAATCTGCTTCGCATCGGCTTCATCTCCCTGGTGCCAGCTGCAGCGCCTGAACACCCGCTGGCGCTGCTGCCGAGACCAGTGGCGCTAGAGGATGTCCGCGAACACATCCAACTGGTCGTCTCGGACCAATCCGAGCGTACGCGCGGGCGTGACTATGGCGTCTTCGCCTACCGCACGTGGCGGCTGACGGATGTGCGCACCAAGCACGTGCTGATGCGCGAGGGGCTGGGCTGGGGCGGGCTGCCGCGATGGCTGATTGCCGATGATCTGGCGAACGGCCGGCTCGTCGAACTCGATCTCGAGCCTTACAGCGAAGTCCGCTCGCCGCTCTATGCCATGCATCGCGCCGATCGCAGCCCGAAACCGGCGGCCGCCTGGCTGATCGACCAGTTCAAGCGCCAGCTCGGCTGTTTCAACGAGTTCGAGCCGGGTGAGATGCCTGCGAAGGAGCCGGAGACAGGCCGTCGATCAGCGCCATGAGAACGGCGCGATAGTCCTCGATCGAGGCTCCAGCTTCAATGGCGAGCGCTGCGCGGTCGAAGGCAGCGGCGAGCAAAGCGGTCAGTGCTTCCACAGGCAATCTCTTCATGGAGTGCGACCGCATCGCGGCGATAAGGCCCTCGCGCAGCGAACGGTTGCCATGGCGATTGTCGATCGCATCCATGGCGGCGCGGCCGAGCACGGCCGGGCCATCAAGCAGCAAGAGTCGAGTTCGGCCGGGGGCACGCATGGCAGCCAGATAGGCATCCGAGCCGGCAATCAGTGCATCGCGGGCAAATAGCGAAGGCGGCGACGCCCGTTCGATCTCTTCCGAGACGGCTTGCGCCTCCTGTTCGACCACAGCGGCAAACAGCGCCTGCTTGTCGGTAAAGTGATGATAGAGCGCGCCGCGCGTGACCCCGGCAGCGGCGACGATCTCGGGTGTGCTGGTCTCGGCATACGATTTTTCGGTGAACAGTTTTCGCGCCGCGGCGATGAGCTCGGCGCGTGTCGCCTCGGTGCGATCGCGGTTGGAGCGGCGAGCGGATCCCTGTTGCATACATGCAGCCTGTATGTTAGTTCAATTTAGATGCAGACTGTATGTTATTCGCCGGGAGAAGGAAAGATGAGGACGACGAGCTATTATCCGGTGCTGATGACGAGCGACGTTGCCGGCACGGCAGCCTTCTATGTTGCGCATTTCGGCTTCAAGCCGCTGTTTGAGGCCGACTGGTACGTGCATCTGCGCTCAGCCGAAGACCGCCGCGTCAACCTCGGCATCGTCCAGGGCGATCATGAGACGATCCCGGAGGAAGGGCGGGGCCGCACGTCTGGCCTGCTGATCAACTTCGAGGTCAGGGATCCGGATGCCGTCTATGAGCGGATCACCGCCGCCGGGCTACCGATCCTGCGAACGCTGTGCGACGAACCCTTCGGCCAGCGCCACTTTATCACCAGGGATCCCAACGGCGTGCTGATCGACGTCATCAAGCCGATCCCGCCGAGCCCGGAATTCCTAGCGCAATATGCCGATGGCGCGGCGGGCTGAGCGAGACAGCGGCCGCTGGCAGGAACTGTCCGCAGACGCGAGGTGAGGGCTTTAGCCGCGTGGCCGGTCACGCCTTTGCGGTTTATGCTTAGGGGTTAATCAACCCTGGGCCTTCTCCATGCGTGAAATCTGCCTTGTCCGCGCACCCTCCAACCTTGGCCTCCGCCCGCTCCGGCCGGGGCATATTCCGGGGACCTGGCGCGCGCCGCAGGCGCTTACCGAAGCCGGCTTGGTCGAGATGCTTTCGCCCGCCAAAGTGGTTGATCTTGATCGGCCCGCCTATAGCACCGAGCCACAGCCGGGCACCCGGCTGCGCAACGGCAACGCCATACGCAGCTTCAATCTCGCACTCGCCGAAATCGTTGCCGGCGCGCTGGGACGAGGCGAGTTCCCGCTGGTCGTGGGCGGCGACTGCGCTGTCCTGCTTGGCGCGCTGGCCGCAGCACGGCGATCTGGTCCGGTTGCGCTGGTCCATGTTGATGGCCACAGCGATTTCCGCCATCCGGGCAATTACGACGTCAACGCCTCACTCGGCTCGGCCGCCGGCATGGACCTTGCGCTCGCAACCGGACGTGGTGAGCCGTTGCTGACCGACTGGCCCGGCATCGCAAGACCGCTTGTCGCGGACGAACAGGTGATACAGATCGGCGAACGCGAGAACCGCAACGCCAACTTCGCCTGGCCGGACATCCATTCGACCGCGATGACGTTGATCGACGTCTTTGCCGTGCGCGAGCTTGGCGCGGCGAAGGTCCTGGACAAGACCTGGAGCACGTTGGCGCGAACCGGCTGGCCCCACTGGGTGCATTTTGACGTCGATGCGCTCGATCAGACAGTAATGCCGGCAGTGGATTCACCGGGCAGCCCCGGCATCGATCCTGACGATCTCGTCGACATTCTCACGGCGCTGGTGGCGGATCCGCGCTGCACCGGAATGGATATGACCATTTTCGATCCGGATCTCGATCCGACCGGCGAACTGGCCGCGCTGCTGGTTTCGCTGCTTGGCCGGATCTATGCGCCGCGATAGAGCCTGCCCATCCCGATAGGTTCGGGATGGGCTCTATCTTGTTTGACCATGATGTTGTCCGAAAAACCGGTTCCCACTTTGCTGCGCTGACCTTCGGTTCGGGATCAAGGTCGAGCACTCAGCTTCGCGCCACTGGCATTACCGTGACCTGAGTAATGCCGGAGCGGCGCACCACCGTGCACAGCGTCTCGTGGCCGATGCGCTCGGCGTCGAGCATGCGCACCAGATCGTCGACACCGGTGACCGGGCGGCCGTCGATGGCGGCAATGATGTCGCCTTCCCTGAGGCCGGCCTTGTCCGCCGGGCTGTTCTTTTCGACGGTGCGCAGGCGCACCGCCGTGCGGCTCGATACTTGCGACAAAAGAGCTGCGCGGCGCGGCAGGTTGGTGGTGTCGGCTGAAACGCCAATGAAGGCACGGCGCACGCGGCCGAAGCGGATGATTTCCGAGATGACGAAATTGGCCGTGTTGGAGGCAACCGCGAAGGCGATGCCTTGCGCACCATGGATCATCGCGGTGTTAACGCCGATCACCTCGCCGGCCGACGACACCAGTGGTCCGCCGGAATTGCCGGGATTGAGCGCGGCGTCGGTCTGGATGACGTCGTCGATCAGCCGGCCGGTGGAGGCACGCATCGAACGGCCGAGTGCCGAGACGACGCCAGTGGTGACGGTCCATTCGAAGCCGAGCGGGTTGCCGATGGCAATTGCAATCTGGCCGCGCCTCAAACGCTTGGAATCGCCAAGCGGCGCAACGTCGGCAAAGTCACCGTCGGCGCGCACCAGCGCAATGTCAGTGTCGGGATCGCGGCCGAGCACGCGGCCTTCCCTGGAGGCGCCGTCCGGCATAGATACGCGCACGCTGCGCGCATCGCCGACGACGTGGAAGTTGGTGACGACCAGCCCGTCCGGCGCGATGACGAAGCCGGAGCCATGGCCGCCCGGGCCACCGATGCGTTCGATGCGGCAGACGGCGGGCCCGATGCGGTCGACGGCATCGGCGACCGTCGCCGAATAAGCATCGAGAAGGGCATCGTCATATTGCAATTGCTGAGCAGGCAGGGCCACCTGAGAACTCCGTTTGGAACAAGATGAACAATGCCTATATGTGCGGAGCGGCCGGACCGGCCGCGACCTGACCAGATGGCCAGTCAAATGCTCAACTAGCCGTCAGGCGAGTATCCGCCAACACCCTGCCGGGCGATATCTGGGTCACGAAGAACCCAGGAGACAAATCATGAGCGATTTCAATCTGAGCACGTTATCCGACGCCATTGCCGACATCGCGGCAGCTGCGGCACCCGCGACGGCCAGCTTCGCGACGCACCACCGGACGTCAACTGCTTTCCACTGGCGGGACGGCTATTTCGTCACTGCCGAGGAGGCGGTCGAGGCCGGCGAGGAGATCGAGCTGACGTTTTCTTCGGGCCAAGCCGTCAAGGCCGAACTGGTCGGCCGCGACCCGTCCACCGGCACGGCCGTTTTGAAACCGGCCGGCGCGCCGAGCGCCCCGTCACTGGTAAAGGCGGAGGCGGTGCGGCCGGGCAATCTGGCAATCATCGCGGGCAATAGTGACGGTACGTCACTCGCCACCTTCGGCACGGTCGGCGAGGTCGGTCCGGCCTGGCGCTCGATGCGGGGCGGCACGATCGACCGGCGCATCAACCTTGCCGTCAATGCCGGCGGCCGTTTCGAGGGCGGCCCTGTGCTCGACGCCAAGGGCGGACTGATCGGCATGCTGCTGTTCGGGCCACGCCGGCGGGCACTGGTCATGCCTTACGAAACGATCGAACGGGCAGTCACGACGCTGCGCGAGAAGGGTCATGTGGCGCGCGGCTATCTTGGCGCCGGCCTGCATCCGGTCCGCAATGGTGATACGCAGGGCGCCATGGTGATGAGCCTGGACGATAACGGCCCGGCGAAAGCAGCCGGTCTCAGCCTCGGCGACATTATCGTGTCGTGGAACGCAGAGGCGGTGCATGGCCCGCGCGAGCTGATCCACAAGCTCGGGCCAGACAGTGCCGGTGCCTTGGTGACACTCGGCGTGGTGCGCGGCGGCGAGAATCGTGAGGTTTCCCTGACCATCGGTGAAAAGCCACTGAGCTGAGGGATAGATGGTAAGCGGTGAGGTCGCTGGCAGACGGCTGACGGTGCTGATCGCGCTCGCTGACGCCGAGCGCGCACGAAGTCTGTCCGCGGCTCTCGCCGCGACCGATGATCTGCGGCCGGTTCTGGCGGGCGACGTCGACGGGCGCGGGGCGGCGGATGTCGCCATCGTCGATGACCATGGAGTACAAGGCGGTCTCTTCGACGCGGCTATGCCTCGCGTGCTGCTATTATCGCGAGCGGCCCGTGAACGGCCGGCCGATACAGTGTTTGCCGTGCTGCCGGTGCAAGCGGACGAGCTGCTGATCGCCGCCGCCGCGCGGCTGGCGGCGGCGGGCTACCGGATTTCGCGCGACAGCCATGCTCTATCCGATCGGCACGATTTTACCTTCCATGACAGCGACCGGTTCGATGAGGAACCGACTGATGGGCACATCGCCCGGCCAACACTTTCGCCGCGCGAAAGCGAGGTGCTGGCGCTGCTGGCCGAGGGCGCGCCCAACAAGGTTATCGCGCGACGGCTGGACATCTCCGTGCACACGGCGAAGTTCCACGTCGCGGCTATCCTGACCAAGCTCGGTGCCGCCAACCGCACCGATGCGATCGCCATCGCCATGCGGCAGGGCTTAGTGCTGGTCTAGCTCGAATTGTCTCAAGGCCTACGCAGCGTAACCCGCATGCGGTGGCTTGGGCCTTGCGCGGCGGTTCTCAGCCGCGCAAGGATCGTGTCTTTCATGTTGCAAGGAGACGCAACGATGTCGCTCAAGGGAAAGACACTATTTATCTCCGGCGGGTCGCGCGGCATCGGGCTGGCGATTGCGTTGCGCGCGGCGCGCGACGGCGCCAACGTGACGATCGCGGCCAAGACCGCCGAGCCGCATCCGAAGCTGCCGGGGACGATCTACACGGCGGCGCGAGAGATCGAGCGGGCCGGCGGCAAGGGGCTGCCAGCGCTGTGCGACATCCGTGAGGAAGCGCAGGTCGCCGAAGCCGTCGCCAAAACCGTGGAGAGGTTCGGCGGCATCGATATTTGTATCAACAACGCCAGCGCCATCCAACTCACCGGCACGCTGGAGACCGACATGAAACGTTACGACCTGATGCACCAGATCAATACGCGCGGCACTTTTCTCGTCTCCAAAATGTGCATTCCATACTTAAGGTTGGCGGAAAATCCTCACATTTTGAACCTGGCACCGCCGCTCGACATGAAGGCCAAATGGTTCAAGAACCATGTCGCCTATACGATGGCGAAGTTCGGCATGTCGATGTGCACGCTGGGCATGAGCGCCGAGTTCGCCAGGGACGGCATCGCGGTCAATTCGCTATGGCCGATCTCTACCATCGACACGGCGGCGGTGCGCAACCTGCTGGGCGGAGCGACGGTGGCAGCGATGAGCCGTTCGCCCGACATCATGGCCGATGCGGCATACGCCATCCTGGTCAGGCCGTCGCGTGAGGCGACCGGCAATTTCTACATCGACGAAGAAGTGCTGCGCGCCGAGGGCGTCAGCGATTTCTCGGCCTATGCGCCGGGCGCGACAGGCCCGCTCGCCGGCGACTTTTTTGTGCCGGACGAGGTGTTCGGCCGGACTGATACCAAAATCAAAGCTATCTACTGACGGAAGCATCTACCTACAGAAGTATCCCTCAAAAGACCGGCACAGACGCGTGCTCACTCCCCGGCTTTCTTGGCTTTGCCCAGGCCCATCAGCCGGTCGATATAAGCAAGCATGAATGCCGAGGCGACGAAGGCCAGATGAATGATGGTCAGCCACATCAGCTGGTCGGTCGTGTAGGAGACCGAGTTCAGGAACACCTGCAAGAGGTGGATCGAGGAGATCGCTACGATTGTCGAGGCGACCTTGACCTTCAGCGAGCCGACATCGATCGTGCCCAGCCAATGCACCTTGCCGTCATTTTCATCGAAGCGGCTGACGAAGTTTTCGTAGCCCGAGATGATCACCATCACCACCAGTGAGGCGACCAGCGCGGCATCGATGAGGCCGAGCATTTTCAGGATGGTGTCGGTGTCATCGAGCGTGAAGGCGACGGGAACGAACTCGAACAGCTTCTTGCCGAAGGACACGGCATAGATGGCAAGTGCCGCGCCCAGTCCGAGATAGAAGGCGACCAGCAGCCAGCGCGAGGCGAGAATGATCGATTCGATGGCAAGTTCGATGCGCTTCATGTGACGGTTCCGGGCTTCTTTGCGGAGCGCCGTATTTCGGGCAGGCTGCGGCGGTTTGCAAGGTCCTAAAAAAACGAAACCCCGCCGGGAGGGGACCGGCGGGGCTCGCGTGTCCCGCTGGAGTCGGGACAGGGCAGGGAACGCCCTGTCCAGAATTTGGGATTGGTAGCCGCGCGTTTCAAGATTGATGACCGCGCGACTCAATGGTTGATCAAATCGCGCGGTTCACATTGCGGTTTATTGGGCGCTGGCCACCGGCGCCACTAGGGGGGTAATCCGGCGGATGGCGACGCGCCGGTTCTCGCGATTGGGTCCCGACGTGTTTACCTTGAGATACTCCTCGCCATAACCCTGCGTCGTCAGGTTCTCCGGCGGGATGCCAAAGGCGTTGGTCAAGGCTTCGGCGACCGCCTCGGCGCGGCGGTCGGACAGAGCGAGGTTCGCTTCCGGCGTGCCGACTGCATCGGTATGGCCTTCGATCAGGAAGGTCTCGGCCGGGTTTTTCTTCAGCAGCTTCTCCATGGCGTTGGCAACACCCTCCAGCTTCTGGACCTCGGTGTCGGAAATCGAAGCCGAACCGAACTCGAAGTTGAGCGTATCGAGGTCGATCCGGCGGGCGATGTCACGCACGCGGGCCGAGCGCTTGACCTCGTCGACCGAATAGAGGCGCTGGACCCTCTCCACCGGCGGCCGTTCGAGGAAGGTGTAATAGTCGTCCGGATCCTCGACCTCTTCGGAATCCAGAATGTACTCCTCTTGCGGAATGGCAAGGCGCATCGGCGGCAGGTCGTCGCCCGGGTCGCGCCAGTCTGCATCATCGTCATAGTAGCGCTCGTCGACATAGCTCAGCACATATTCGCGCCCGTCAGGCGCGATGCGTGAACGCTGGATGACGTCGCCGTAGCGGTTGCGGATAGTGACGATCCGGACACCATTGTCACGCTCGACGATTTCCCGGGTGCGATCGCCCGACAGGTCCTCATAATAGACATTCCTGGCGCCGCGGTGCATGCGCGGGGCATCGCTGCTTTCCACGAAGGTCTGGTTGTTGAACTGCAGGATGACGCGGTCGCCGAATTCCCTGACGACGTTGGCGCCCTGCGGGCGCGGACGGCGGCGAACATCCTCGATGTCGGGCGCACGCTCGACGCGCTTGCCTTTTTCCTCGGTCACCGGAACGATCTTTTCAGGCTTGATCTCCTGCTGGGCTGCCTTGTCGTCGGTAGGTGGCGGTCCCTCCTCGATCGGAGCAGGCTTCGGGGCTTCCACCTGGTTCTCGCCCTGCTGGGCTGGCTGGTTGCCCTGCTGCTTACCGGCATTTTGGCCGCGCTCCTTGCCGGCCTTGCGCTTGCGCAAGACATCCTTCTGGCTGTCCAGTATGGGCGCCTCGTTCGGGTTGGCGGCGGCTTCGCCCTGAGCAGGGAGCCCACCCTCGGCGGGTGCTGCCTGTTCGCCCGTCGTCGTGGGCTGCTCACCGGTTGCGGGCTGCTGTTCGCCGGTCACCGGCTCTTCCACAACGGGCTTCTTGCCACGCTTTTTCGCCTGGTTCTCGGGCTGTTCGCCTTGAGCAGGAGCCGCTTGCTTCTCGGTTGGAAGTGGCTCGGCCTGTGGGAGAGGCTCACCGGCGGGGCGTTCCTTCTTGCGCGGCGCCTGTTCGGCCGGTGCCGCCTCGATCTGCTGGTCTTGCTTGTTCTTCCTCTTGCGCGGATTGACTTGCTCGTTGTTGTCGTTCGCGGGTGCAGCCTGCTCGGCCGGCTGTTCGGCAGGCGCGGCCTCCTGCTGTTGCTGGTCGCGCTTCTTTCCCCGCGGCTTGAGCTGCTGCTGATCGTCGTTCGCGGGCGCAACCTGCCTGGCGGGTTGTTCAGCAGGTGCAGCTTCCTGCTGCTGGTCGCGCTTCTTCCTGCGCGGTTTGAGTTGCTGCTGATCGTCGTTCGCAGGCGCGGCCTGCTGGTCAGCCGGAGCGGCTTCGATCTGCTGCTGGTCGCGCTTCTTCCTGCGCGGTTTGAGTTGCTGCTGATCGTCGTTCGCAGGTGCGGCCTGCTGGTCAGCCGGAGCGGCTTCGATCTGCTGCTGCCTCTTCTTCCTTCGTTGATTTCCTTGCTGCTCTTCGCCGGAAGGCGCGAGCTGTTCGGCAGGCGCGGATTCACTCTGTTTTTGCTGCTCGCGCTTGTTCCTGCGCGGCTTCTGCTCGGGCTCGCCCGATTGTTCGGCGGGCGCCGCTTCGGATTGTTTTTGCCGGTCGCGCCTCTTGCCGGGCTTCTGTTCCGGCTCCGACTTTCCGCCTTGAGCGCAAGCTTCGGCCGATTCGCCCTCGGCACAATTCGACTGCGCCGGGATAAACATTGCGCTGTTCCGGGCGGGGCCGAATGCAGCATTGCCTTGCAGCGGGAACGCGCCTAACGGCGCGGACGCCATCAACAGGCCAAGCGCCGTGCCTGCCAGAATCCGTGGTTGGCGTTTCATCATAAACACTCCTTGTGGCCTCCCATCCGTGCCCAAACTTTCAGCAATCATGTTTGGTTCCTGTTTGTAGGTCTTAGCGGTGGCACAGGGCGATTGACCGGCGTTTTGAAGGCGACTTCGTGTCATTCGTATGTTCCTGGCGTATCGTTCGGACGAGGCGCAAGGGTTGCCGTGCTTGACCTTGAGGCGTCCGAGGGCCACATGCCGACAATGGACAAGCCGTTCTGGAAGACCAAGACGCTCGAGGCGATGACCCCGGCCGAGTGGGAATCACTCTGCGACGGCTGCGGCAAATGCTGCCTGTCCAAACTCGAAGACGAAGACACCGGAGAAATCTACTGGACCAGCGTCGGCTGCCGGCTGTTCGACGCTGGAAGCTGCCGCTGTTCCGACTATGCCAACCGGCTGGCGCGTGTTCCGGATTGTGTCGGGCTGACGCCGCAGAATGTGCGCACCATCAGCTGGCTGCCCAAGACTTGCGCTTACCGGCTGGTCGCCGAGGGCCGCGATCTCTATTGGTGGCACAGGCTGGTGTCGGGAAGCGATGAGACCGTGCACGAGGCCGGCATCTCGATGCGCGGCCGGGTCAGCGCCAGCGAGACCGACCTTGCCGAGCCGGACGACTATTTCGACCATATTCTCGCCGACGAGCCTTAGGATTTTATCGCAAATCGAGAATCCGGAACCGACGGCAAAATGGACGATGTCCATCCACCATGCTATCCACCCTATGTAGCACCGCCGTCTATAGCACCGCCTTCAGAAGCGAGAGACTATTCCGGTTCTGCCTCATGAACTGGAGATGAACGGCCGGTTCGCAAAAAATTCAGACAGACGGGTGCATTCTCCTCCCATCGGTTCGACGAAAACGAGTTGAAACCCCTCAACAAGGAGAGAAGACAATGTTCAACACCATCAAGACGGCGGCTCTTTCGGCTCTTGTCGGCCTTGGCACGCTTGCTGCCATCCCCGCTCATGCTGACAGCATCTATCTCGGCTTCGGCAACAACCAGGATCCGCGCGTCGGCGTCTATACCGGCGACGAAGATGATGGTTACTATCGCGAACACCGCCGTCATGGCGGCTGGCGCCGGTCCTGTTCGCCGGAGCGTGCCATCGACAAGGCCGAACGCATGGGCCTGCACCGCGCCCGCATCATCGACATCAACCGCCGCACGGTCAAGGTCGCCGGCCGCCAGTATGGCGACCGTGTCGTGATCGTATTCGCCAACGAGCGCGGCTGTCCGATCATCTATCGCTAAGGTCTTCGGGCCTGCGGCCGGTTGACTTGCAGCCGGTAGAGTAGCGGAGCCCTTTCCGCCAGGACGGAAAGCGCGGCTTAAAAAAAACCCGGAGGATCGATCCTCCGGGGTTTTTCACGCTGCAAGCGATGATCATTTCAATTCGAAAGTCACCGTCACCTGTGCGGTATAGGAATTCTCGCCGGCTTGCACCGGGACCGACGCGCCGGCGGCATCGAATGCCTTGGCGTTGATCGGCATCGGCGGTGGTGCGAAATTCTGGTCGGTGATTTCCAGGACCCGGCCGATGCCGACGCCGGCTGCTTCGGCCAGCGTCTTGGCCTTGGCCATGGCATTGGCGACGGCCTTCTTGCGTGCCTCGGTGACGGCTGCCCCCGGATCGTCGTTGGAGAAGGAGATGCCGCCGCCCTGGTTGACGCCGAGCGACACCGCCTTGTCGAGAATGTCGCCGGTCTTGTCGATGTCGCGGATGCGCACCGACAGCGTGTTGGTCACCTGATAGGCGACAAGCTCGGCCTCCTGGCTGCCGTCGGGCTTGTTGGTGTAGTTATAGCGCAGGTTGATCTGGATGCCCGCGGTCTGCAGGTCGCGCTCCTTGATGCCGGATGATTTCATTGCAGCGATCACCGCGGCCATGGCGTCGTTATTGGCATCGAGCGCTGCACGTGCCGTCTTGGCTTCGCGCATGACGCTGAGCGTCAGCAGAGCCAGATCGGGTGCTATCGCCGCCTCGCCTTCACCGGTGACGACGATACGCGGCGGCGGTGGTGAATCGGCGGCGGCCGCGATCGCCGGAAATGCGACTGCGGCGGCAATCGCCAGGGGCAAAATACGTCTGGTCATAAAATCTCCTCGATCTGGGATCCCAAGGCAGCCGAGTAGGCCGCGTCCAATGGGCGACGTGCAATAGGTTATCAATATGGGCTGATTTGGGCGATCTCTGCCAGCCCCTTGGAACGCCTGCTCGGAAAGCCCTCGGAAAGCCTTGTGCGGTTCAGGGAAAAACACTAATCCAGCGCCGTGGGGCCTGTAGCTCAATGGTTAGAGCCGGCGGCTCATAACCGCTTGGTTGGGGGTTCGAGTCCCTCCGGGCCCACCATTGGCTTTTGTGGCCGTTGATTTAATTGGATTTTTTGGCCATTTTTGTCCCACCTCTTTCAACCCTCTCAGAAAGTGGGACAATTTTGTTCTCTTTTCGATCGATAACCAGCAGGTATTTCGCCGCTCTCGCTACCTTCCGGCGACGCGCTTTCTTAATGTAGTGGTCGGGCTGCTGGTACGTAGTCCACCCATATATCGCCTTCAGCTGCTCGTGCGTCGCGCCGTTCTCAGCGGCGATCGTCGCGCCGGCCTTGCGAATTCCATGAGCACTGCAGTGCGGCAGCTCAGCTTGATCACACCACTGGCGCATCTTGTTGCCCAGACCGTTCTCCGAGAACGGGCGACCATACTCATTGACCAGGAAAGTCATCTGGTCGGAGGGCGTGTGCTCAAGTTCCGCCTCTAGTTCGGGCAGAAGCGGGAGCTCCACCAACACCGCATCCTTGTTACGACTGGTCTTCCCAGGCTTAATTCTGATCCACTTCTCCCACTGCTCGGTCTCCTCGTTGTAGACGAGCGTGATGTGCTGTCGACCGAAGATCGCGACGTCGGACAACCGCAGGCCAGTAAACATGAAGATCGAGAGCGCACGTCTGGCTGCGGTACCCAGCGGATGCCGCTTCTCATATTGAACGATCTCCGACACGTCCCATGGGTGCCAGCCGTCGCCGCTCTTTAGCCGTCTGATGCCGCGGGCGGGATTGGAGTCGACGCCCGGAATCTCTGTGTCCTTTGCCCACTCAAACATCGCGCTGATGGCTTTTACGATATTGTTTGCCGCGCCAAGGGCGTCGAGCCTGGTGTCCCTGATCTCCTTAACATGAGACCGTTTCATACCGGCGAATGGCAGAGATCCCTTGGTGGGATACTGAGGATCCGGGTCACCTTCGAGGGGATGAGGTAATTCGCATACGCGCTCCAGAATTGCTCGTCGGCGCGCCATAGTGTCTTGGGTGATTTCCGTGCCGCCCCGACGGTAATACTCCTGGCAAAGCCACAGCAACGTGCCTTTCTTCGCTGGCTCGGAAGGCTTGGGGAGGCGCCGGCAAATCTCGGGAAGAGTGCCGGGCCGAACATAAGTGACCTCGGCGCGCGCGCACCGCAGTTCCTCGAGGAACTCGTCGCTGCCGGTCGGTTCACGGAGCCGGACCTTCTTCCGACCCGGTGCGCGAAAATAGTACCGATCATTGCCGTGGCGATCAGTGTCCTTCACTACGCCCTTAAGATCGACCTTCACGGGCTCATCCGTCATGTTCGTGGTTTTCGATCCCAAGGATTGTCTAGTGGCGGCGAATCTTCGTCAAGCTTTGGTGCTCCTCCGATTTGGCGGTGAGGGAGCTTTCGAAACGCCAATACAAGTTCCTCGACGTCCCAAACAATGCGCCCCTTGCTCGGCATTCGTGGCTGCGGCATCCGGCCGTCCTGGACCATTTCATCAAAGGTCGTTGAGCTAACGCCGATGAACGTCGCAGCCTGCTCGCGATTGATTCCTACCGGCGGGAGCGAGGGCGGCAAGACGCTCGGGGTGCGCAGCATTTAGTGCGTTGAAAGCGCGTCTTTGGCGCCTGCCTGTCTTTCTATGCACCTGTCCGAATATTGCAGACGCTCAATCATGTCCTGGCCCTGTGCTTGCAGGCTCACCCTAGGTCTCCAGACCTAGGATCGCTCAAGACACCGGACTCTTTTCCAGCCTTTGTGTACGATGATGGGTATCTTAATGCGCTCGAGGCCAAGAACTGAATGGGCGGCGACTTGCAAGGGCAAAATGACCGCGGAACCACGTATCTGAGTCAGAGGCGCAATCCAACTGAGGAACGCATGGTTGTGTTTTCAGACGGTTATGACTCTCATGCATGCGTAACAACCAACAAGAATACCAACAAAATATTTCTGTGGATCACTCTCATTCCTCATGGAATGCGCGACTGATTTGGTCCGACAGCGGCTTCACAAAGTAAGAAAGCGCCGTACGCTCGCCCGTCTGGATCATCGCTTCGGCCGGCATGCCGGGCACGAGCGTCAGGTCCTTGAGCTTCGTCAGTTCCGCATGCGGAACCGACAGACGCACCAGGTAATACGAAACGCCGTTTTTTTCGTCCGTCGCCAGATCGGCTGCGATCCGGCTGACATATCCGTTCAATACCGGCGTGGTCCTCAGATTGAAGGCTGACATCCGCAGCACGGCCTTGTGACCAAGCTGGATTTGGTCGATGTCCTTCGGGGTGATTCGTGCTTCAAGCGCAAGATCGTCGCCTTCCGGAACGATTAGCATAATCGGATCGGCGGGCGTGATCACTCCTCCGACCGTATGAACTGCGAGTTGTTGAATGGCGCCTGACTGCGGCGCGACAATATCGATCCGTCGCAGTTCCTGTTCAGCCGCCACCTTGCGCTCAACATACTCCCCAACCTGCGCCTGAACCTCTCTGAGCTCCTGGCCGACTTCCGTCTTGAAATCCGGATCGATCTGCAGGATCTGCAGGCGCGTTTCGGCTATGCGGGCTGCCGTCTGTGCCTGATGTGCAATCTTCTCACCGCGTTCGCCGCCGAAAGTGGCAACCTGCGTCTTCAGGCTGTTCAAGCGTTGGTCCGAGACAATGCCTTGGTCGCGCAGCCCACTCAGGGCAGCAACTTCCTTTTGGAGAATCTCGGTGCTTTTCTCAGAAGCGATTTCCTGCGCCTTGAGCCCCTCGATCTCGTGCTCATACTGAGTGATGCGTTCCGCTAGCTGCGCCTGCCTTCCGTCGCGGGATTGTCTGCGGAATTCGAACAGCCGCGTCTCGCCATGTACTGCCGAAGCTACGTCCGGAACATCTCTGCGGGCGAGCAGCCAGTCCGGGAAGGCGATCTCCGCCAGGTCGTCACGCTCAGCTTCGAGTCGTGCCAGGTTGGCGGCCAGCTCATCGAGCCGCTTGGTGACTACAGCGAGAGTGGCGCGCGTCTGGGTGGCGTCGAGCCGCATGAGGATGTCGCCGGCTTTTACTTTATCACCTTCGCTCACCAGGATTTCTCCCACCACCCCGCCGGTCGGGTGCTGCACCGTCTTCACATAGGAATCGACGACAAAGTGTCCGGACGCGACAACCGCGCCGGAGAGATTCGTGAAGGCCGCCCAGGCTCCGGCTCCTCCCACAAAGATCACGCTCGCCAGCAGGCCCGCCACCAGGTGCCGGCGAATGGACCTGGAAACGTCATTGTTCTGATGAATGCCGGACACCGGGATCCTCCATGTCAGCGCGCTCGTTATCCTGTGTAGACTCGATGGCCTTGACCCCAGCGCCTGATGCCATCGCTGCCCCCTTAAGGACTTTGGAAAGCGCTTCATCACGCGCACCGAATGCTCGCTGCCGTCCACCTTCCATCACCAACACCAAATCCACGGCGCGGATGGCGCTCGGCCGATGGGCAACGACAACCGCAATGCCCTTGCGCTCGCGCACGGAGGCGATCGCCTTAACGACCGCAGCCTCGCCTTCCGCATCGAGATTGGCATTGGGTTCATCCAGCACAACAAGGAAAGGGTCTCGATAAAGAGCACGGGCAAGACCGATACGCTGGCGCTGCCCGGCGGAAAGTGCCGATCCGGCCTCACCAATCGGAGTTTCGTAGCCGTGCTCAAATCGGAGGATCAGTTCGTGCGTGCCCGCTGCCTTCGCCGCGGCGACAATAGCCTCAGGGTCAGGATCGTCTTCAAAACGAGCGATGTTTTCGGCAATGGTGCCGTCGAACAGTTCAACACCTTGCGGCAAATAGCCGATATGACGGCCTAGCGCTTCCCGGTCCCATTGATCGAGGCTTGCGCTGTCGATGCGAACCTTTCCGGCGACCGGCGCCCATGCGCCGACGATGGCGCGCGAGAGTGTCGACTTGCCCGAACCCGATGCACCGATGATCCCGAGTGCGCTTCCCGCCTGAACGGCAAACGCAAGGCCGGTCACGGTCGGCTTCCTTTCGCCGGGCGGAACGATTGTCACGCCTTCGAGGCGGAGTTCGCGTTCAGGTGCAGGCATTGGCATAACAGGAGCGGTTTCAGGAACCTTTCCTAGGAGGTCCTCCAGCCGCGCCCAACCCTGGCGCGCCATGAGGAAGGGTTTCCAGCTTGAAATGGCCAGATCGACCGGAGCCAGCGCACGCCCCATCGTGATCGAACTGGCAATCATGACCCCGGCCGTAGTCTCCTGCCTGATGACAAGGTACGCGCCGACGGCAAGAATGGCCGATTGCAGCAGCACGCGCAGCGACTTTGAAATGCCACCCAGCCCACCTGCCACGTCCCCGACTTTCCGGTTGGCGGCCAGATACTTGGCATTGGCCTTGTGCCATCGGGCAGCGATCCGCTTTCCGAGACCGAGAGCTTGCACGACCTCGGCATTGCGGCGCGCTGCTTCCAGTAGACCATTGCGTACCATGTTGTGGTCAATGGTATCGCGTATCGGCCCTTGCGAGAGAGTGTTGGTAAGGAGTGTCAGAGATGTGAGACCGATCGCCCCGATAAGTGCCGTCATGCCGATCCAGAAATGAAAAAGGAAGCAAATGCCAAGATAAAGCAGCATCCATGGCAGATCGAAGAACGCTGTCGGACCGTTTCCACCTAAGAATCCGCGAATATTGTCGAGATCGCGAAGCGGCTGCAAGCCGTCGCCCGGCATGCGCGTTAAAAGCGGAAGGCGAACGATCGCATCGTGAACGCGTCCGGAAAACTGTTCATCGAAACGCTCGCCAATCCGCAGCAGCACGCGGGCGCGCAAAACGTCGAGCAGGCATTGGAACGCATAAAGCCCTGTAGCAAGCACGACGAGCCCCACTAGCGTCGATACGCTGCCACTTGCCAGAACGCGGTCATAGACCTGAAGCATGAACAGCGGCGAGATCAGCGCAAGCACGTTGACCACGCCGCTGATCAACACAATACCCCAGATTGCGGCAGTCAGAGGGAAGGGTCTCAAAGCTGAATCCTTCAAGGAATGGTTATTCAGGTAGATCTTCGTGAGGATCTGGCACCCAGCTCCCTATATTGCTTCCCGAACGGCGATCGACTGCATCCGCTCGCTGAGTCAGGATCAGTGCTCCCGCCAAATATGTTTGGTCCCGGCGTTTGATAGAGCGGGTCAACAACACCGTCCGGCTGAAGGTTTGGAAGGGCAACGTCATCGTGGCCGGCCGCAAGGGCCCGAACACGCTTACCGCCCACGCCTTCAGGGAGATTTCGGTGTACGACCAGCGCGACGTGCAGGGCTTCGTCAAGCTGTACACGCTGCGACTGCTCCCGGGCGCCCCGGCCCATCGCAAGTGGCGGAAACGGAAAGCGCCCGCCCCGGGGGGGCGGGGCGCTGTTCCGTATGGGTCTTCTGGATCAAACGAAGGTGAAGTCCGACGCGGTCAGGCCTAGGTCGGCCACGGTGACCACACCGCCCAGGTGGGCGAACTCATGCGCGCTGTTGTCGGCGGTGACATAGGCCAGAGTTGCGACTCTGTCGGTGTAGCTGCTTTGGTAGACAATGATGTCGCCGGCGTGCTCGCCGGAGATCGCACTCGCGGCTTCAGAAGCAGAGTTGAAAGATTCGCCAGTGATTACCACGACGTGTTCGCCGTTCGCACCTGAGGCCGCACCACTGTAGAAGCTGCTCACCGGGTAGCCGGACTGTATGCTGGCGTTGTTGACGAAGTTCGCGCCAAACCCGTCATTGTAGAGGCCCACCGCATCGAAGGCGAACTTGTCCTCCGCCGGGTTGAAATCGGTGATAGTGGTAATGTCCGGCTTCGACCCGACACTCGGGTCGACCCCAGGCACCGGATTGTGGAACTGGAACACGAACGTGTCATTGTCGGTGCCCCCGGTCAACGTATCCTGGCCGTCACCCACGTAGAGGACATCCTGGCCGGGACCGCCGCTGAGCCTGTCATTGTCGTCACCGGAGATGCGCGCGTTGAAGCGGCCGTTGTCGCCGGAGAGATCGTCCCAGCCATCTCCGCCGAAGATGCGGTCGTTACCCTTGCCGCCAATGGCTCGGTCACTGCCCTGGCCAGCCGAGATCTCGTCGTTGCCGGCACGACCGTCAATCCAGTCACCGCCCTGGAAACCCTCCATCCAATCTTCACGCTCGGTGCCGAGGAGTGTTTCGGGACCCGGGCCACCCTCGATAATGTTTGCCATCGAAAAATACTCCTAATGATGCACCCTGCCTGACGCGTTCATATTGCTCATCGGATAATTAGAGAAATCGATTGCTTGGATAGACACACATTTACGAAATGGATGCACTCACGTTCACTTCCTTCTGCTGAGCAGTTGCGGGCTCGCTGGCGGCGGGGACGCTGGTCGCCCAAGCAATCGATCTGAAGATTCGACACTCAAACCACCAGGACAACACTTCGTAACGGGGCCGACCTGGTTCGGCCCCAAACTTCTCTCTGTTTGCTCGACGCCGGCATACCCGCACCGTAAGCGCTGGACGAGGACAAGTTCCGCTGGCCGCGGGTGGAGAACGGCGTGATCCGGCTTGCCGCGCCGAACTGATGGCGCTCGGAAGGCATGGACTGGCTCGTTTGAGCCGAACGGAGACGGCGTCCGACGTCGGCCGGATAGGCCGTGGCGAAGTGACTCAGGCGCAAAAGGCGGGCTTCAGGCCGTGCACAATAAGCTTCTGTCGGCGTCATGACGAGAAGCGCTTCGGCCCTTCCCGCGGACATCGATACGCTCAAGGCGATATTCGTCGCCATGGCGGCGGAGAAGGCCGAACTGCAACAACTCCGGAGCGAAACACTCAAGGCCGAGATCGTCCGGATGGCGACACTCAACGAGCCTGCCCAGGAGCGGATCGCCGACCTTCATGGGATCGTCAAGCAGCTGGAGCGCGCCGCTTCGGTCGCAGCTCCGAGAAGCTCGAACGTGCCCAGCAGGCCTTCGCCTTCGAAATCCAGACCGGGCTCGGCGCGATTGAGTCCGAGCTCGAGGCCGCAAGACCGACAGGCGAGCCGCGACGTGCTGCGCGACCGCGCAAGGCGTTCCCGGCGCATCTGGAGCGGGTCGAGATCGTCATCCAGCCCGAGCCATGGGGGAAGAAGCGCTCCCGCAGCCAATCGTCCAGTCCGTCAAACGCGGTCGGCCGCACAGGCTTGCGAAACGGAACAGTCCCGCCCTCGCTTAGATACCGAGGCACCGTGTTGCGCGCGCACCCGAATTCTTTCGCCCGTCGGTTCATTCCCCAGCCAAGCTCATGCAGCCGCAGCATCGCTGCCACCTCTTCATGCTGAAGGATCTGCTCTCCCTGCATCGTTCTCGACAATGCAGGAATCGCCCAATCCCAATCGCCATCCATGCCTCCTCTCATAACCGAGGGGTCGTCGGCCGACAACTGAGACGTCCGGTGCTCTTAGGCGGGGTAATCATACGAGATGCCTCCTGCAACATCATTTCCCGCATCCATAGGCTTGCCGGATCATTATTGTGAAGCGCAGGCCATTGGACGGCCTCCGTGAATGCGGCAGGAAGTGGCGGCGGAAGTTCGACAATCCGCAGGGGTGTTAATTTTGCGAAATGCTGCGCCAGCCGTAAGGGCATTGTCCCGATGCGGTTGGTGCCTGATAGAAGGGGCGGGATCATGCTAAAGCCCTGTACGACGACCTCGATACGTCTCTCGAAACCGTTCTCGAGCAAATACCATTCCTCGATGGAGGGCTGCCGGGTGTCCCCGAATTTAAGCACAACCTGCCCCATCGACAAGTATCGGTCGAATGTAAGTGGCTCTGACAGCTGCTTGTTCGTGCCGCAGCCTACGCATACGAGCATATCTTCGAACAGGGCTGCGCGAGGATGTTTCGACATGAACACTTCCGGCATAATCAGAAAATCAACGTCGCCGCGCCGGAGAAGCTCCTCGGGGTCGTCGGAAATAAGCAGACATTCGAAGCGGACAGCGGGAGCTTCCCGCGCAGCACGCTTTACGATCTTCTTAAAAAATACGAGTGTGAGGTAATCGGAAAGGATGATGCGGAAGCGACGATCCGATCGGGCCGGGTTAAAGGCGTCCCAGGAAATAATCGACAGCTGGATGTGCAGCAATGCCTCCCGGACTGCTGTGGCGAGCCCCTCCGCGCGCGGTGTCAAAATGAGTTCGCGGCCGTTCATCGTAAATAGCTCATCGCTAAAATAGGCGCGTAACCGACCGACGGCGGCGCTCATGGCCGGCTGACTCAGGTTAATACTGCGGGCCGCGGCGGTGACTTTACGCTCCCTGATCAAAGCGTCCAGCACAACGAGGAGATTTAGATCGAGTCCCTTAAAACGCATGTATTGACCTATCCGACGCGTGGATGGGTATCGCCCAAAGAATCAATTTTACGAATGGTGAGTAGCGTCAACGCATCAGCCGACGACGAAATAGAGCAACCGATAGGAAGAACGGCAAAACCGTGTATATGCAAAGCGCGCCGATATGCAGGCCCATGCTGCCGGCCGGACGGCCAAGCATCGCCGGACGAATGAGGTCAATTGCATGTGCGAGCGGCAACAAGGAGGCGACGTCCTGAAAAGCGCCGGGCAATTGGTTGACCGGAAACATCGCGCCGCAAAGGAACAGCATGGGTGTTATAACAAGCGTATTATAAAATATGAAATATTCATAACTGGGCGCAAGCGCCGTGACGACCATCGCTAGACTCGCGAAGGCGAGGCCACTGAGAGCGATGACTGGCAGCAAGCAGAGGATGGATGGCCACGATGTGTAGCCGAGCGTGGTGGCAACAATAGTGATTGCTGTGCCCGCCATCAGGGCCTTGGTGGCTGCCCACGCCAATTCGCCGAGTAAGATATCGCCGAGCGTCAGCTGAGTGCATAGCATTCCTTCCCAGGTGCGCTGGTTGTCCATGCGGCCGAAACTCCCGTAAACCGTTTCAGCGGTCGCCGATGCCATCGCGCTTGTGGCAACCATGCCAGCCGCGAGAAACGCAATGTACGAAGTGCCCTCAACAGGACCTATCATTGTTCCGATGCCAAAGCCGAGACCGAACAGATAGATCATCGGATCGGCGAGGTTGCCGAGAACCGATGCAAGCCCGATTTTCTTCCATCCAAGATAGTTGCGGCGCCAAACCGCGACCCAATTCCACGCATTGGCGGGCATGGCCGCCGCATAACGTTCGCCCATTGTTCAGTCCTCCATCTCGCGCCCGGTTAGCCGCAAGAACACATCCTCGAGATTGGGGGGACGCTGCAGAAGGCGCAGACCCGCGCGCCCGCGTAGCTGCACCAGCACCTGCTCCGGATCGGGTGCATAGCAAAAAAGCGTCTCACCGCTCACCTCGATGCGCTGTGCGTACGGCCGGATCAGCGCACCCAGTTCATGCGGATTGCCGCCGTAGACCTCGACCACGTCACAGCCGATCTGCTCGTCAATGAGTGCGGACGGGCGGCCTTCGGCGATCTTGCGCCCCTCCTCCATAACGCACAGCCGATCGCACAGCCGCTCGGCCTCTTCCATGAAATGGGTAGTCAAAAGAATAGTCTTGCCCCGCGCCAGCAGCGATCGCAGCCGTTCCCAGATCAGGTGGCGGGCCTGCGGATCGAGGCCGGTGGTCGGCTCGTCCATCACCAGCAAGTGCGGGTCATTGATCAGCGCACGCGCGAGCGTCAGGCGCCGCTTCATGCCGCCGGACAGTTCGGCGACGCGCGCACCCGCTTTGTTCTCGAGGCGGGCGAACTCAAGCAGCGACGGTATGACCGCTTCGATCTGGCGTCTGCTCATCCGGAAGTAGCGCCCGAACACCAACAGGTTCTCGCGTACAGTGAACGCGGTATCAAGATTGTCGAACTGCGGGACCACGCCGATGCGCATACGTGCCAAACGCGCGCGCGCCGGCACTGGAGCGCCGAGCACAGTAATCTTCCCCGCATCAGGCGATGTCATGCCGAGGACCATACGCGCAATCGTGCTTTTGCCCGCGCCGTTCGGTCCCAAGAGCCCGAAGCATTCCCCCGCCGTAACGCGGAACGACAGTCTGTCGACAACGAGCTTGTCATAAGTTTTGCTTACGTCAGTAAGATCGATCGTTACCGTGGACATGGGTTCATTTTACCGAGAGCGTCGCCACGACTGGCGGTTGCTTGGTTGCCTGCCGGACCTGAAACTGTGACTCGTCTTCGCCATCCCAGCCGTCGATAACGAACTGATCGACATCACAAGCATTTAGCCCCTGTTCCGCCAAAGCGGCGACAATTGCGTCGAGATTATCGATGGTTTGATAACGAGGATTGTTGTGCCGCTTTTCCTGCTCAACGCAGAAGACGAGCCGTCCATCCTCGACAAGGGCGATCGCCCCATCATGGGTCAGCTTGGTACCACAGATGCGCATAGTGTCTCCACGTTAACGGCGATAGATTCGATTCATCAGGAAGCGGAAAGCGGGTTCCGGAAACGGACGAGCAAGCAGTCTTCGTTGACCGACTCGCCCCGACACTCAAGACGCTCTACCTCGATCAACGTTTCGTTCAGCATGGCGATGACCGGCTCAGCACCAGCGGCGTGACCCCAGCGACGGCAATTAGCATCCCTTGCCGATCCGAAGATCAGATGCCCGCCTGGCGCAAGCACCCGCACCAGGTTTTTGACGGCCGCGCGCATCTCGGCTATGTCTTCGAGGTAGTATAGGACCTCCGCCACAACGATCAGGTCAAACAACTCGCCGGTCGAAAACTGTTGAACATCGGAGACTATCCAGTTGATGCGCGACGGCTCCTTTATCCGTTGACGTGCTCGAGCAATCGCTTGCGCCACGACATCGATGACGGTGAGCCCTTGGCAGTAGGGAGCTAGTTTTTCCGTGAATGCGCCGGCAGCGCACCCGACTTCGAGGGCATTTGTAATGGAGCCTTGGGCAAGCGCCAGCTGGAGCATTTGCGTGTGGCGCTCCCGCTCGAACGGATTGCCGTCGAGGTGCCACGGATCGTCTGCGGCCAATTCCCGATCGAGCAACTGATGATTCATGTTCTGGGTCAAACTCGTCCACCTCTCGTCCACCTAGGAAATTAGCGATCACTCGTCGCCGCAGATGTTGCTCGAAGCGCTAATCCCGAAGAATCCGCGCAAGATTGAGCCTGCGAAGCGGAGCCGCATGCGGTGAGAATTCTGCCCTGCTTGATCCAGTGATCGGAGTTTGGGTGGGGGCCTGTTTTCCCCCAGTGTTCGATGTAACGACAGCAGAGCTTCGCGACAGCCAATCGCTATTGCTCAATGTACACAGCGCGTAGGCCTTCAAGGGAAGTAAGAGAAAGATGTTGATGAACGTGTGCAGGGAAAAGCCCAGAAATCGAAACTGTCGAGCACGAACTGCTACCACGCTGCATCGGACCATGGTCATGGACACAATCATCAGTCCTGTCCACCAAGGCACAGTGCCTGTCAGTGCGAAATGTGCGAGGCCCGTTAGTACCGATAGGGCGAGGAGTAGCGCCCCGAGATTCTGTCCGACCACGTCCAACGTGAGATAGCTATTGAGGCCGGGCAGCAAGCGCAGCCCAAGCAGCGTGTCCCGGAATGTGCTTCGTGCCCAACGGAGTTGTTGGCGCAGATACGGTCCGAGTCTGTTCGGAACGACTGTGGCCGCGATGGCGCTCGGAACGTACTCGGTTCGAAAGCCTGCTTTCAGCATGAGGATAGTGAGATGGCGATCCTCACCGAAGTCGCTTGGCTTGCCCCGAAAAAATTGCGACTCGTACTGGTCCAGTAACAAAAGGAGCGCAGACCGGCGGTACATGGCACATGGGCCGCAACAGCACATAACGGCACCGAAGCGAGCCTGTGCCGCGCGCTCCTCGTTGCAAGCCAGCCAGTACTCCATGTCTATCAGCCTGGTCAGCCAGCTCTCGCTCCGGTTACTGGCCGTCAACTGACCCATGACTGCGCCGACCGCTGGATCCCGCATCTTCGGTACAAGCTTGGTAATGACGTCGGACGCGAGTATCGTGTCTGAATCAACGTTAAGCACCAAATCCCCGGATGAGCGGCGTATCGCGGCGATCTGCGCCTTGCGCTTTCCAACATTCTCGGGAAGCAAAATGATGTCGAACCTAGGGTCGCGCGCGTAGGTTTCGTGGACAGTTCCTACGGCTTCGCGATTTTCAGAACCGTCATCAACCACATAGACCCGAAGTCTTCCGGCGTATTCTTGGTCTGCAATGGAAGCCAGGCACTCTGAAAGCGTGCGCGGATCCTCGTTGAAGCAGGGGACGATGACATCCACGCTGGGCAGTTGATCGGAGCCGACGAGATCCTCCAACGCCGATGAGTCGTTTGTCGGCAGAGCATAAATCCCCTGCATGCTCTTATAAGCAGTCGAGAGCAGTGCATAAAGCGAAATGGCCACAGTGCTGGTTGTACCAAGAAGAGTCATGGGATCTCGTTTGTTCAGTGATGTTGAGGAAGTGAGCGGATTACAAATCCGCGCTCATGAAGTGCTGGAATCAGCCGGGACAGCGCCGTGACCGTCTGGTCGCGCAGACCGGCGTGAGCGCCCTGGCTCAACTCGCCGGGAGGGCATCCGTCGTGCAAGAGTACGATTGCGCCCGGCCGGACAGAGGCGAGCACGGTATCGATAATCGCGTCGACCCCAGGGCGAGACCAATCTCGAGGGTCGACGGACCAATGGAGGGCCGTCAGCCCGGCGATCTGTGACGCTGTGAAGACTTCTTCGCTCCAGGCGCCGTAGGGCGCGCGAACATAGCGCACCGAGGCCTGAGGGCACGCCTTCATGATGGCGCCGTTCGCTTCAAAGATCTCACGTTGCACTTCGCCGAAGCCGCATTTGTACAGTTCCGGATGAGTCATCGTGTGGTTGCCTAGCTCGTGCCCTTCTGCAAACATTCGTTGGATTAGATCCGGGTGCTCTAAGGCGTAGGCGCCGATGACGAAGAAAGTCGCCGGCACCCGCTGCTCTGCCAACACATCCAGAATCTCCGGTGTGAAAAGTGGATTGGGACCGTCGTCAAACGTCAGATAAACGCTGCGACGGCCGGTGCCGTCAGAGCACTCACGGCGCACTTCGTACAAGCAATCGGGACGGCTCATAGCTCTGGTCCGTTCCGATCGATCATCGTGCCCGTGGGCCATTCGCTGATCGGCCGTCCAACTGGCAGAACAATGGTGAGTGCGTCATCGATGCGTGTGGGCGGCAGGTCGAGGCGCGCCTCTGGTCGGGTGGAGCGCACGCGAATTCCCGACAAAACGGCCAAAGGGCTGTATCGCCGTCCGAACCTCTCAACATGATTCCGCAGCGCGTCCCGGACGGTTCCGAAAGCGAATGGAACGCCAAGCTCCTGCAGTATTGGAAGCATGACATGGATTGAATGGGCGATTCCGAGACCCTCAAGATCCGGACGTACCCCGTACAGGCCCAGCTCAGCGACCAACAGGTCGACCGCGTCAACCTTGATGAAACGGCGCAGTATGCCCATGTGAGCCGCTACACCGCTCGAATCATAGGCGATTACGCGGAGTTCAGGCCTGGCTCCGGCCCAGCTTCGACTACCTTCGAACGGTTCTGCGTTGGACGCCCCAGTCGGCCCGTAGGTATTACGAAAGAACTGGGCGAGCTCGACGTGGTCCGAGAGCTGCAACTCGTTTTCCCAGCACAATTTCCACTGCACCTGAGGGCGCATTCAGGACCTCTCTTCAAAATAGTTTCTTGCGGGCCGCATTACCCGGCCAAAGCGGCGGCGTTGTTGGCTGCACTCAACCGTTGTCGTTAGCGACGGTGAGCCAGCCGGTGGGGCTCGCCAATGAGCTCTCTCGATGTTCCCGCCCGTGTCGCGGCGCCGTCGATTTGAGCTTGACGTCGGTCATTTACGTTCCTCTAATGCATGGTTCGTAAATTCGTAAAATTGATTGTTTAGATGATGCCCATCCACATGCTGGATAGATCAGGATATGCGGTTTAAGGGGCTGGATCTGAATCTCCTCGTTGTGCTGGACGCTCTGATCAGGGAGCGTAAAGTCACTGCCGCGGCCAACAGTATTAACCTGAGCCAGCCGGCCATGAGCGCCGCCGTCGCTCGGTTACGCGCCTATTTCAGCGATGAGCTATTTGCGATGAACGGCCGCGAGCTCATTTTGACACCGCGCGCGGAGGGGCTCGCCCCAGCAGTCCGGGACGCATTGCTGCACATCCAGCTATCGATTATTTCCTGGGACGCCTTTAACCCAGCCCAATCGGATCGTCTCTTCCGAATCATGCTTTCCGATTACCTCACGCTCGTATTTTTTAAGAAGATCGTAGAGCGTGCTGCGCGGGAAGCTCCCGCCGTCCGCTTCGAATGTCTGCCTATTTCCGACGACCCCGAGGAGCTTCTCCGGCGCGGCGACGTTCATTTTCTGATTATGCCGGAAGTGTTCATGTCGAAACATCCTCGCGCAGCCCTGTTCGAAGATATGCTCGTATGCGTAGGCTGCGGCACGAACAAGCAGCTGTCAGAGCCACTTACATTCGAGCGATACTTGTCCATGGGGCATGTTGTGCTCAGATTCAGGCACACCCGGCAGCCCACCATGGAGGAATGGTATTTGCTCGAGCACGGTTTCGAGAGACGTATCGAGGTCGTCGTACAGGGCTTTAGCATGATCCCGCCCGTTGTATCAGGCACCAACCGCATCGGGACCATGCCCTTACGGCTGGCGCAGCATTTCGCAAAAACAACACCCCTGCGGATTGTCGGACTTCCGCCGCCACTTCCTCATCCCGCATTCACGGAGGCCGTCCAATGGCCTGCGCTTCACAATACTGATCCGGCAAGCCTGTGGATGCGGGAAATGATGTTGCAGGAGGCATCTCGCCTGGCGCCTTTGCTTGAAACTATTGAGCGTCTCGGGCACGCCGGATCCGACCTTGCCGTTGTTGGTACCGAATTGAATGCCGCCTCCGATTTCGCGTGCGAAGTCCCAGAAGAGATTTAGCCCCACTTAAACACCGGCTGTAAGAATAATGTCATTAATCAGCATGTTAGGCGCGCGCCGGCGCGTGTTACCACTACCTTTTTGGGGGTGATCTCAGGCGAGTTGTTTGTCGAGCTGTGTCGCAGAGCGATGCCAGCTGCCTTCAAGACGTTGCCCACTTTTGCCGTGACGTGGTGGTGACGACGCGACCATCCTTTCGATGGTGGCTCCTGGAGGCGGTCGCGGAGGAGCGGTTGCCATTCGGGGCAGAGCGGCGCAGTTCCTTGCTGAGTACGAGGGCCAGGAACGAGCAGAACACATGCCCGGTTGGTGCTGAGTTGACTGCCGCCTCCGATTTCGCGTGCGAAGTCCCAGAAGATGTTTAGCCCCACTCAAATGCCAACTTTGCCGGCCTTGCCGCGGCTTTTCGCGCGCGGCCAGGCGAGGAGATGGCGGTCGACGAGGTCGATCCCAATGGACTGTGCCGGCCTCGCTCGGCTACTGGCGTGAGGCATCCTTGACGACACCGCCCTGCACCGACAACGTCGAGATGTTGGCAATGAAGCCGGTCGAGGTCGACGCTGCGGATGTAGGGAATTTACCTCGCGCTTCCGCCTGAACGCGCGGCCGATCCGTTCACTCAATCGGCGCTTTCATCCTGGGCCGCGGCTGAGGCCTGTGGGGTGCGGCTACCCCGCGTGGATCGGATCATCAATCAACTTTCTCTCATTTATGAAAGGAAACTCCCCGCTTACGATAGAATCCATCAGCTTCATATATTTTCCGGCAGATGGATGTCGAACGGCAGAAATGTCTGTCCTGGTGTTTCAGCAGTGCCGGTCTCGATAGCCCGCGTCATCAGCGTTATCAGCTCCTGGGAAAGCCGGCGCATTGGCGTGGCGACCGCCATCGTGATGATGTTATCTGCGAGTGCCGCCCGAGATTCCGGCGTGATTTCATTCACGATCGCGACGAGATCGCGACTTTTACCCTCTTCCCGGACCGCGGAGATGGCGCCCTCCATGCCGCCGCCGGCGACATAGAAGCCGACGAGCTCGGGTTCCCGCTGCATGAGATCAAGCGTTGCCTCGTAGGTGACCTGCCGTTTCTCCAGGTTCACAAGCGGATCGAGTACCTCGAACGTCGGCGCGTTCTCACGGCAATAGGAGCGAAAGCCGACGTCACGGAGCTCGTGCCCCTGGAAACGATGGCTGCCGACAAACACCGCCACCTTGCCGGGCCGTTTTGCGACCTTGGACACCATCCAAGCGGCCGTGCGCCCCACCTTGCGGTTGTTGAGGCCGATATAGCCCTGTCGCACGCCGGCGGCGAAGTCGGAAAGCAGCGAGAAAACCGGAATGCCTTTGGCCTTGAGGTCCTCAACCGCTGCTGTAATTTTCGGGTGGTCCGGTGCCACCATCGCGATTGCATGGCAGCGTGCGCCCAAATCCTTGAGCGGTGCGATTAGGTCGCTCGGCATATGTGACGGGGCGAATTGGATGAGCGGAATGCCGTGGAAGGACTGGGCCAAATTGACCGACGCTTCGACCTCGCGCGCAAAGTCTTGGTAGAAATGCTGGGCCGGTTTTCTCAAGATGAAGCCCAGACGGTAGCACGGTAGGTCTCGCCGCAAGCGCTGCTTGATGAGCCCGGCAGCATGATAGCCGATCGCGTGGGCGGCGTCGTGGACCCGCCGCGCGGTCTCCTCGCGCACCGGATGGCGGGCGTTCAGAACCCGATCGACCGTTGCTACGCTGACTCGGGCTTCGCGGGCGAGATCGGCAATTGTGGGGCGCTTGGTCATGGGTCCTATTCTGATTGGTTTTTGACGCAGGCTGGCTCTCTGTCACCTAGCGCGATTCGACAATGGTTTCGGGTGGGCAAAGTGGAGACGCCCGCATACTGAATGATCGACAGCGTATTGGACTACTCCAGATGTAGACCGGCCGGGTATAACGGAAGGTTCATTCGCTTAGGGCGGCGATGATTTGCACTCACACATATTGCGCTTCTGATACATGGTCCGTGAGGCGCCGTTTAGAGCCTGCGAGTCGATCGTTCAGGTCATGTGACCAGCTTGGCGAAACCGGTCGCGGTGCGTCGACCTTACTCGGCGGAGGATAGCCGGTTTGATGCCTCGGCAAGCTGATGACCGCAGAAGGCGGCTTTCATCTGCGCTCGGTCCAATTCTCCTTCCCAGCGGGCAACGACGAGGGATGCCACTGCGTTGCCGACGCAATTCGTCAGCGCCCGGCATTCGGACATGAAGCGGTCGATGCCGAGTATCAGTGCCATCCCAGCAACGGGAACACTCGGAACTACGGCGAGCGTAGCAGCCAGGGTGATGAAGCCCGCACCTGTCACACCTGCAGCGCCCTTGGAGGAAAGCATCGCAACGAGCAGCAGCAGCACCTGATCGCCGATTGACAGATCCGTGTTCGTCGCCTGCGCGATGAAGAGGGCCGCCAGGGTCATGTAGATATTCGTGCCGTCCAGATTGAACGAATATCCGGCCGGGATGACGAGACCCACAACCGAACGCCTGGCGCCCGCCTTCTCCATCTTCTGCATGAGCGAGGGGAGCGCGGCCTCCGAGGAGGACGTTGCGAGGACAAGCAGCAGCTCTTCCTTGATGTAGCGAATAAGAGAACAGATCGAAAAGCCGTTGTAGCGGCAGACCGCGCCGAGAACCCCGAACACGAAGAGGAAGGCGGTGAAATAAAACGTCGCGACCAGCATCGCGAGGTTGACGACCGAACCGATGCCATATCTACCGATGGTGAAGGCCATTGCGCCGAAAGCGCCGATCGGCGCGGCTTTCATCAGAATGCCGACGAGCTTGAAGACAGGCGCGATGAGCGCCTGAAGGAAGGAAACGACAGGCTTGCCCGTCTCTCCGGCCATCGCGAGCGCCATGCCGAACAGAACCGAGAAGAACAGCACCTGCAGGATGTCGCCTTCCGCGAAGGCACCGACAATCGTTGGCGGGATGATGTTCATCAGGAAGCCGGTGACCGACTGCTCGTGGGCCTTTGCGGCATAGGTATTCACGGCGTGGACATCGAGCGAGGCCGGATCGATGTTGAGGCCGGCGCCAGGCTGGACGACATTGGCGACGATGAGGCCGACGATCAGCGCCAGCGTCGAGAAGGTGAGGAAATAGACCATTGCCTTGCCGGCGACCCGGCCGACCTTGTGAAGATCGTTCATGCCGGCAATGCCGGTCGCAATTGTCAGGAAGATGACAGGCGCGATGATCATCTTGACCAGCTTGATGAAGGCATCACCCAGCGGCTTCAGGCTCTCGCCGGTCCCCGGATAGAAATAGCCAATTGCGACGCCTAGGGCGATGGCGGCAAGCACCTGCGCGTAAAGCTTGGCATAGAAGGGTTTGCGGGGTGCGGGACTCGCGCCGCGGACTTGTGCAGCTGACACTGTTTCTCTCTCCCTGACCGGATCGAGGTGGCGTGACTTCTCCCGGGCTTCTCCCTATCGCGGCGCTCCGGTCGAACGCTGCACCAACGCCGCCGCAATACCCATGCCAAATGGATCCGCATGACCTGAACTGACGTTGGGCTCGCCAATGATGGGATGAATGCGGTGGCACAAGACGGGAATGACAAGGCCGCCGTCCAGCACGCGCTTGATGTTCTCCGGCAGATTGCCGGTCGATCTCTCTGGGTTGCGGTTTTGCTGCACATCGTGGCGGGCTCCTCGGTTTGCCGACTTTGGGAAGGGCCGCATCGCTGGCACCCAGGGCGCAGAATTGCCGTGTTCTTTGCCGCGCTCCCGCTGCAGCGACAGCTTGAAAGCGACGTCGAGACGTAGGGATTGACGCCGCTGGTGCTGACCTCGACGATGCGGTTCAGAAGTTCCGAGCACCGCCGAGAAAGCCGCGCTCGACCGCCACCTTCGCGCCTTCACACGCGACGCCGCCGCCTTATCTGCGTCATCAATATCGAGCAAATGGCGGTTGCCGCGACCGACCAGTGTCGTCGGCAGTGATTATCGCTCCCGCCCCTGGTTCGCAGGCGCTGGTGACTGGCACGGCCCGGCAACTCGGCGCGGTCAGCCGCTCGGGCACCGCATCGCCGGCGCCGTATTTCTGTCGTTCAACATCGCCGACAAAAATTAGAACTGATGAATTCTATCATAGGCCGCGAGGTTTCCTTTCACGAATGAAAGAAAGCTCGATTGACTATCCCGCCTCGCTCCAGTCTTTTGAAAATCAACGTGTGGTTGCCCCCGTGCAAGCCGAGAACGTGGCCAAGCTTCGTGGAGGGAGAGCCAAGCGATGCGTCAGGGGTCGACCCGCTTTGCACTCGACCACACGGCGGTGGCACGAGTTCACGTCAGAGCATTTTCGCGCTTGCCCGCGACGTCGCGGGCGCACATGCCGCCGGCATGCATTTCATGGCGCGAGATCGAGGATCATATGCACCACAACATTCCCAAATCAGAACAAAATGCCAGCGAGTGCCGCATTTCGCTTCCGGATGCGAAAAGGGCTTACCCAAAGTCCGAGATGAACACCGCGGTCCCTTTTGTGCCATCGCACGAGCACGCGCTTACCGGCATCTTCGAAATATCGAAAGTACTCACCGACCCCGCCCGGCTCGAAGTCACGTTGGCCAAGGTCGTCGATCTCCTGCCCTCGTTTGTGCAGATGCGGCACGGCATCATCGCTCTCTTCGACGCTGAGGGCGTACTGGACATCACCGTAGTCACCGGCTGCGACGAGAACAGCGATGAGCGCTCCCGCATGCGCCTGCCGCGCAAGGCAATCGATCTGATTGTGACGACGGACACGCCGCTCGTCGCCGAGAACATAGCGGTGCATTCGGCCTTCACTGCCGCTGACATAGAGGTGCTTGGGGCCTCCGACACCGTATCCTTCATCGGCGTTCCCATTCGTGTTGATGGGAACGCCGTAGGCACGCTGACTATCGACCGCGCCTTGGACAGCAGGTCAACGTATCGGCTCGATTATGATGTCCGGCTGCTCACCATGATAGCCAACATGGTGGGACAGACAGTCAAGTTGCACCGCTTCTCCGCGGGCGACCGCGAACGACCGACGGAGGTGGAAGATCGGCTGCAAACGCAATTCTCTGATGTCAAGCACCCTGCACCGCAGCGCAAGAAGGTTCACGTCAAGGGAATGATTGGCGATAGTCCGGCGCTAAGCGCGCTGCTCGAGAAGATCGCAGTGGTAGCTAAGGCAAAGACCACGGTTCTGTTGCGAGGCGAATCCGGTACCGGGAAGGAGCTGGTCGCCAAGGCAATTCACGAGTTGTCGCCGCGCGCCAAGCGGCCCTTCATCAAACTCAATTGTGCAGCGCTGCCAGAGACAGTCCTGGAATCCGAATTGTTCGGTCATGAGAAGGGTGCCTTCACAAGCGCGTTCAATTCCCGCAAGGGTCGCTTTGAGCTCGCCGACAAGGGGACGTTGTTTCTGGATGAGATCGGCGAGATCTCGGCCTCCTTCCAGGCAAAGCTACTGCGCGTGCTGCAGGAGCAGGAGTTTGAGCGCGTCGGCAGCAACCAGACCATCAAGGTCGACGTTCGCGTGATTGCCGCCACGAACAGGAACCTTGAAGAGGCGGTTGCAAGGAATGAGTTCCGCGCCGACCTATATTATCGCATCAACGTGGTTCCCTTGCTGGTGCCGGCGTTACGCCAAAGGCGCAGCGATATTCCGCTCCTCGCAGCTGAGTTTCTCAAGAATTTCAACGATGAGAACGGCCGTACGCTGACCTTCGATCCGCGTGCGATTGAAGTACTGATGAAATGTGAATTTCCCGGCAACATTCGCGAGCTTGAAAATTGCGTGCACCGGACAGCGATCCTGGCGGAGGGACTATCAATCGGGAGAAACGACTTTGCGTGCTCCCACGACCAATGCTTTGCCGAGGCGCTGCGGAAGAGCAGATCGGGCAAGGCCGCGCTGCAACCAGCGCCAATCCTGCCAGAGGCAGTGAATCCGGCCACGCCGCCGGATGCGGCCGCTCGTTCGGCCGCCACCACAGTCCCGCCTGCCGGAGCAACCCACTCATTGGGCGCGAGGACCACCGACGCCGAGCGCGTCATTGCTGCCATGGAAAGATGTGGCTGGGTGCAGGCAAAGGCGGCGCGCCTGCTTGGACTGACCCCGCGCCAGATTGGCTACGTGCTGAGGAAATACGGCATCGAGGTCAAGCGTCTGTGAAAGCATGACTCAGGCGGATTAGCTGAGACCGCTTAGCGGCTTGGCCCGCGCAGGGATGCAGATCCGCGTCCGCGTCAAGTCGATTCGACCGAGGACAGCCTGGCCGAATTCCCGTGGCAGCCGGCGTTGCGACCATCTTGTGAAAGGCGACGCTGCCATCGTCAATCCGTCCGCCATGTTGCTCTCGTTGCGAGCTCATACGGATGCCCCTGTGCGACTGAAACGGAGATAAAATATGTCCGATGCAAAACTGCAAGCTGTGCTTTCGTCTCTTCCGCAAGGGACGCGACAGTTAGATGCTCTGCCGTCCAACGGACCAGCGCCGGACAAAAGTTTTGTCAAGCTGAATACGAATGAGAACCCGTTTCCGTTGCCGCCAATCATAATGCAAAGTGCAGTGGCGGCCCTAAATCGCCAGTATCTGTATCCGGACGACGATAACATCAGCTTGAGGGAAGCAGCGTCCAATACCTATGGGGTATCCACGGATCAGGTCATCGCAGGCAACGGGTCGTCTGAACTGCTCGGACTCATCTACAGAGCTTTCCTCGCCCCTGGCGACAAGGTGGCGATGATATCGCCAGGGTTTTCGTTCAACCGCAAACTTGCCATGTTGCATGGTGCTGAGTTTCTCGAGATCGGATGTCAAACTCATTCGCTGCCAATGGAGCAATTGCTTTCCGGTCCGGCAAAAGACGCCAAGTTCATTCTGGTGGCCAATCCAAACAATCCGACCGGAACATTCCTCTCGATAAGCAATATCGAACGCCTCGTGGCACAATCGGATCGCCTGGTCGTCCTTGATGAGGCCTATGTCGACTTTGCACCCGATCACGGGCTGCGCCTCATCAACCGTTATTCGAACCTTCTGATCTTGAGAACATTTTCGAAGAGCTATGCCGCCGCCGGCATTCGCGTCGGTTTCGGTTTCGGTCACCCTGAGATTATTGGCAGGCTGCGCAACATCCAGAACGTCTTCAACATGAACGTGATCGGGCATGCGGTTGGTATCAGCGTGCTTGCGCATCGCGGCGCCTACGCAGAGAACCACAAGCACATCAGACATGAACGACAGCGAGTGACAGCCGCACTGTCGCAACTTGGATTTTCCGTAACGCCCTCCCACGCAAATTTCTTGCTAGCCCGTGTGCCAGCGGGACAGGACGGCTCATGGTGGCAAGCAGCCTTGGAAAGGCAAAAGATACTCGTTGCCTACTTTCCGGACAATGGTTTGGAACATTGCATCCGCGTCAGCATCGGCACAAAAGAGCAATTGGATGCATTTCTTGCTGCCGCTCGCGATATAGTTGGAAGCTTAAACATACCAAGCACCACGGGCAGGGGAGCGTCAGGCTCTGCTCGTTCGGTACGCTGACGCTAATCCGATATCACACATTGCTATCTTTAGGCTTGCTTGGTCACCCAAGCACGACAACATTTTTCTTTAAAATCGGGGACAATATCGAGTGACAAACGTCTTTCCTTCAAACCTAGCCTTCGGCATCTTCGATCATCTGGACGAGGACGGCCTCGATATCGCCCGGCAGTACGAAGATCGCCTGATATTAGCAGAGGCGTGCGATCAGCTAGGGTTCTATGCCTATCATCTCGCAGAGCACCACTGTACCCCCCATGGGAGAGGTCCATCGCCGAATCTGTTCTTATCGAGCGTCGCCCAGCGCACCCGGCGCCTGCGTCTCGGACCCTTGGTGATGCTGCTTGCGCTTTATCATCCGCTGCGTGCGTTCGAAGAGATCTGTATGCTGGACCAGTTGAGCGGTGGCAGGCTCGAACTGGGCATAGGGCGCGGTGCTCTCCCGATCGAATTGGGTTACTTCGGGATTGGTGCGGACGCGGTGCCGGGCCGCTATGCGGAAGCCAGCGAAATTCTTGTTGAAATACTTGTTAATGCCATGAAGGTTGGCACGCTGTGCTATCAAGGCCGCCATTTTGAGCTCAATGACGTTCCTTTGACGCTACGACCTCATCAGCGTCCACATCCGCCGACATGGGTCGCCGCCAATCGACCCGAGTCCGCAGCCTGGGCCGCTGCGAATGGAGCAAATATCGCGTGTGTAGGACCTTCCTCTTCTGTTCGCAAAACTACTGATGCGTTCCGCGCCTATCAAGAGGACAACACTGGCGCGGGCGATCGAGCGCCATTTATTGGATTGCTCCGCATGGTCGTGGTTGGGCGTTGTGACACACATGCCTATTCGCTCGCGGCACCTGCTTACGAACGATGGCTCAAGAGCTTCCAATTCCTTTACGAGCTTAACGCTATCCCCACTCCACCCAACCTGCCGCTGACCTTCGATGCGGCAGTCGAGAGTGAATTGTGCGTGGTAGGATCAGCAGCGTCTGTGCGAGAAGCTCTGCTCAGTCAGTTGGAAGAGGCAGGTGCTAACTACCTTCTTTGTCAACTGGCATTTGGGAATCTGCCGCTCGATGCTTCCCTATACACCGCGACGACCATTCAATCCGAAATCATGGCTCGACTTGGCTGACCATGAAGTTCGCGGTCTGATCCGAAGGTAAATCGTTGTAACAGCGCTCCCTCACATTGCTCGAGCGTGCACGTGGTGGGGATTGGGAAATCGTGAGGGAGGCCAAACTGACGACGAGCCGGCGGCACAGATTACCAGGTTTGTGCGTTGGCCGGCATCTGGGCACGGTGTGAGACTGCACGATCCTAAGGAGATGATGGCCGAGCGCGTCACGATGCCGGCACGCATCTGCTCGTCGCGCTCGCGCTAGTCGTTGCCCATAGCCCGCCGCAAGAGGTTCTTCTCGACCGGGGCGGCGCCGGTGGCGGCTCCCGCATCCAGCTTCATCAGCGGCTCGGCGGTAGCAAAGCCGTCACTCGCTACGGCGCTGTTGAGGGCGCGCTCGCGAGCGGCTTTGCTACGCCGAACGACACCACCTGGAGCGAGTTCGCCCGATGTCGCGGCGTGCACCGCGGTCGGATAACGACGCTGGAGGAAATCGTTCGCAGCCGGTCTTCACGATCCGCGCGAGTGCTTTGCATGAATGCTGCCTGCTTCCTCGTCTGCGGCGGCCTGAGTGTCCGCCGGCACGCCCGAAGTCAATGTCAGTACCACAAGGCCGCCAAGACGTCAGGTCTGGGAGCCGGCTTGTACGGTCGTATCGTGTTCTGGAATATCGTCAAAGGAGGCGTAGTTGAGATTGTAGAGTTTGGAATACAGACCCCCCATGGCTATTAGCTGATCGTGGTTGCCAGTCGCAATAACTTGGCCATTCTGAAGCACGATGATGCGGTCGGCACCCCGGATCGTGGCAAGACGGTGGGCGATGACGAGGCCAGTGCGCCCTTCAAGCAGCTTTATCAGAGCCTTCTGAATCTGCATTTCCGTGTAGCTGTCGATGTTGGCGGTAGCTTCGTCGAGCACGAGGATCTTGGCGTCGGCGACGAGGGCGCGGGCGAAACTGATAAGCTGGCGCTGGCCGAGAGATAAGTTGTCGCCGCGTTCGCCAAGTTGGGTGTCATACCCGTCGGCGAGGCTCATTATGAAGTCGTGGGCGCCGACCGCCTTGGCGGCCTCGATCACCTTGTCGCGCGTGGCTTCCGTCTTGTGGTATCGAATGTTCTCGAAGACCGTCCCGGTGAACAGGAACGGCTCCTGCAGCACCATGGCGACCTGGCGGCCGAGCGATTCCTGGGTGAGATCGCGCACATCATGTCCGCCGACCAGCACTTGGCCCTGCTGAACATCATAGAAGCGGTGGACCAGGGCCATCGCGCTCGATTTGCCAGAACCGCTCGGCCCGACCAGTGCGACCGTCTCGCCGGGATTGACCCGGAAAGAGACATTTTTCAGCACCGAACGGTTCGGATTGTAGCCGAAGGTGACGTCCCTGAACTCGACCGAGCCGTCCATTTCGGGCGAAAGCACCTCGGCATTGGGTTTGTCCTGAACATCGATCTTGACGTCGAGCACATCGGTCAGGCGCTTGCCTGAGGCCATGGCGCGCTGCATGACCGAATATTGCAGGGTGAGTGAGCGGATCGGGTCAAAGAAGCGCTGGATGTAAAATAGGTAGGCAACCAATACGCCCACATCTATGCGGCCATTCATGACCATCGAGCCGCCGACCACAATAACGGCGGCCATGGCGAGGCCGGTGAGGCCATCGACGATAGGCACCATGACCAGTGCATATTTGGCAGCGATCAGGTGGGTCCTGAGGTTGGCATGGGCCTTGTCGTCAAAAAGGATGAAATTCACCTGCTGGCGGTCCATTGACTGGACGGTGCGCACGCCGTGAATGGCTTCGGCCAGCGCGCCGTTGACGACGGAATTAGTCTCGTGTGCGGCCATGAAGGCGTCGCGGGCACGCGGCAGCCAGACAATGCGGACGATCACCAGGACCGGCAGAACCGAGAGCGTCAGGAGGCCGAGGCGGAAGTCGAGCCACAGCATTACGAAAACGATGCCGAAGAGAAGCGCAACATCGCCTACGGAATATACCGAGGTTTCGAGGAATTCCTGTATGGAGTTGACGTCGCCTTGCAGGCGCGACATGAGGCGTCCGACCTCGGTCTTGTCCATGAAGGAGAGCGAAACCTTCTGCAGATGGCCAAACATGGCGCGGCGGATGTCGAACAGGACAGTTTCGGCCACTTTCCCAACCACGGTTTCCTGCATGTAGCCGGCAGCGAAATTGACCAAAATCGCCAAAACGAACGCGCCGACGGCCGCGAGCTGGGCTGAGCGATCGGTCCTTGCCGGGTTCATGCCCTGGTCGAGCGCGTAGCGGATGATCAACGGGATGAGAAGCTGCGTCCCGGTGAAGATCAGCATTGCTGCAATCGTGATGACTACCCTGGCCCGATAGGGACGGACGAAAGCCCAGATGCGCCGGAGGATGCTCTTGTCGAAAGCCCGGCCGAACATCTCCTCCTCGATGCGGTGCGAGCCGACAACCGCGCGCGGAGGGCGTCTACCGTCGTCACGTTCGGCTTCGACTTCGCCGGCGCGGCCCTGCGCCATCAGCGGGCGCCCCCATACTGGGTCATATTGTCATCACCCGGGCGCGTCTGGAGATCGTAAAGGGCCCTGTAGCGTCCCCGCTTCGCCAAAAGCTCTTGATGCGTGCCGCGTTCTACGATTTCGCCGTTATCGACAAAAAGGATCTGATCGGCATGCACAAGCGCACTCAGCCGGTGCGCGATGATGATCGTCACCCGATCCTTGGCGAAGCGCCGCATCGCCGCGCGGATGCGCTGCTCGGTGCCGGCATCGATCGCGGCCGTAGAGTCGTCGAAAACGACGACGGAGGGGCGCAGCATCATGGTGCGAGCAATCGTGAGACGCTGGCGCTGGCCGCCAGAGAGAGAGACGCCGCGTTCGCCCACGACCGTCTCGTAGCCCGCTGGGAGCCCGAGGATGTAGTTGTGGAGCTGGGCGAATTCGCCAGCGCGTTCGATTCGCTGTCTCTTCGCCCAGGGATCGCCATAAGCGATGTTGTTCTCGATCGTAGTGGTGAATAGGAATGCATCCTGCTGTACGACGGCGACCGCCTTGCGAAGCGTCGCGAGGGTGACATTGCGTATGTCCTGGCCGTCCAGCGTGATGGCGCCACCGGTCACGTCATAAAAGCGGGGGACCAGATGAGCTATCGTCGATTTGCCCGAACCCGGCGGACCGACGATCGCGATCGTCTCGCCTCTACGGGCCTCAAAGCTGAGGTTCTTCAGAATGGCGCGGTTTTCGGCGCTGGGGTACGCAAACGAGACATTGTGGAAGCGCAGAGTGCCGTCGCTTATCTCGAGCGGTCTGGCCTCGAGAGCATCCCTGATTGTGATCTCCTGGTCGAGGAGACCGAAAAGCCGCGAACCGCAGCTAGAAGCGCGGGCAAAGGCATTGACCATGAGGCCGATCTGGCGGACTGGCATTTGCAGGATTGTCATGAAGGTCAGGAAGGTCGCCACCGTTCCGACGCTTATCTCGCCAGCGACGAGCTTGCTGCCACCGATCCAGAGCACCAATCCCATTGCGAAAAAGAAGGACAAGGTCATCGCCGACGTGCTGGGCACGTAGATGTCAACTCGGTCGTGGGCGAGGTCGAGCGCGTTCTTGGAAGCGCCGTCGAACTTCAGCATCTCATAGGCTTGAGCCGCAAAAGCGCGGACCACGCGGATGCCTGCGAGATTTTCCTCCATCACGCGGCTTAGTACTGAAAGCCGCTCATGCAGGTCGAGCCAGGTGGCGCGCAGCCTAAGCTGTGTGGCCGATGAGCGCCAGGCGACAAAAGGCACGAAGCTCAGCGCGACCAGGCCGAGCATGGGATCGGTCGAGATCATCATGTAGGCGCCGATCCCGATCAGCATGGTGAGCAGGAGCACGCGAATGAGCGCGGTGGAAAAATACATCCGCACGCCTTGGAGATCGAGCATTCCGATGGTGATCAGATCGCCTGAATGGACCCGGTCGTGAAAGGAAAAGCTGAGACGCTGGATCTTGTCGTAGTAGGCGAGCCGCAGTTCGTACGCGACATGATGCCCGACGGCTTCGGCAAAATAGTTCTGCGCCATCGTGAAAAGGCCGCGTAGCGCGCTGACGGCGAGCAGCAGGAGAGCCGGGGTCCAGAGCGCTTGTCCTGCCGCGGTCCCCGCGACACCGCCCCCAATGGCTGTCTGGGTCTGGTCGACAGCCCGGCCGAGAAGCTGGGGAATGAGCAACTGGAGGATTGCCGCCATGATCGTCGAGCCCATAGCGAAGGCGACCTGCCAGGGATGCCGCAAATTCATACGCGTGATGCGCAACAGCGTACTCAAATCCCGGCCCCAGCGCGCCGCTTCCACATCGGTCAACGAATTCAGAGCGTTCGTTGCGCTGTCGATAGCATCACTGCTCACGGGTGTATTCCCGACTGCATTTTGCGCCTTCGAGGCAAGCCGAAGGACCAACATCAAAGGGGCCCGCCATTGTTAATCCTGTCCACCACCTGCAGCAGTACCCGTTCCTATAAGCCGAGCCGCGGCTTCACTTACTGGCATGTCGATCACCGTGATTCCGCTTGCCGCAAGGAAACGCGATTCGTTTCTGGTCAGCGTTTCCGCGTCCATTACCGCGCAATGTGGACCTCGGGAGCGCTTCATGATCTGCCTGGCGTAGGTGCGCAGCATCTGATCGTTGAAGCGGCAGCCAACGAAGAAAAATCCGCGGGTGATGCGCCGTTCCTTCACCACGTCTGGGATCGGTGTCTGGATATCGATTTCGGTCAGGACTTCGACATAGTCGGAATCTGCGACGAGAAAGTTTTGCGCCGGCCTAATACTCCCGTGAGGTGTATAGAGAACCGTCTTTGCCCCCGATCGGGGGTCGAGTTCCCTCCCGGACAAATCGTAGGTTTTCGTCCAAATGTTACCGATTTCGTTCGCCCGCGTGACGCCTTGTATCTCAACGACGTCCGTTCGGCCGGTCTCTACGAGAGCCGTGCGCATCGCGCCGTCGTACCAGCTGTCGACGATGAGGGAGAGCGGCAGCCTTGCGAGCCAGGCGTGGAGGAGGGTCGGCGCCACCGGCGCTGCGAATATGTCGATCATCCAAGCTTGAAGCGTCCGGCGATGCCGGCGCTGTTCGATGAACTGCGCAACCGACCACATATTGGTGCGGATCCTGGAAGGGGCTGGCGCCCGTGCATTGAGTGCCGCGGCAACGACCTCCGGCGTATGTGGCACAGGCGGTTCCGCACAGTTGAACCCAAGAAGACCCGGACCGAGATAGGGGATCACCTCATCGGCGGCGAGCGCTTCCTTCGCCAGGTCAAGCAGCTTTTCGGCAAAACTGTCCCGCACGATGACGAGGTGGCCCGATGTCAGGATCGTGTTCATGCTCGTTTCCTCGCGACGCACCTTATCAAGGGGCAGCATCAGTCCTCTTCGGAAACCTTCCTTGCCTCGACGGTGATCGGCAGACGCGTATCCCGTGGAAGATCGGGGAGGAGGAGCCGCCACCCGTTCCTGAGCGTCACAGTTCCGCCCCACAACTCTTCCTTCTCGAGCTTGATGATCGGCTCTTCAAGGTCCTTTTTGGGGACATACGCCGACAAGCCAGCATCGGTCCTGCGGATCATGACTTTCATCTGGCCGTCCCTTCATTGGTATTGCTTTCAGCACTGCAGGGCGCCTCGGCTTTGTCGAGGCTCATCAGTTCACGCGCTCGCATGCCGACGACCGTGCCACGGTCGATCCATTCGACCGCATAGATGAAGAACTGCTGGAGAAAGGTGCCAATGTCGCGCACATATCCCTCGTCGCCCTTCCGCACGAGATTTTCGCCGATCTCCCTGCCAGGATAGGTGCCGTCATTCTTTATGTGGCGAGTGGCACGTACCCGCTCTCCCGGCATGAATCGTGGAGGCCTGCGGATTTCGACCTCCTCTTCGCGTCCGAGCGACATGTCCGTTCCCTGATTTCTCTTGAGGCTGCAGATTGTGAACAAAGGCGTTCCAGGCGTCCTGCGAAGGCATCCCCGACCATGTCGGCAGCCCAATGTTCGTCACGCAGGAACGCAGGTCTTCGGCACCGGGCATACCGAGGCACATTGCTGCGCATCGAAGACCCCCTCGCATTCGGTGCACTTTTGCGGCTCGATCACATAGCTCTCGCCTTTGAACTTGATCGCGCCGGAGGGACACTCGAATTCGCAGGCGCCGCATTGGGTGCATTGGGATGCGATGATCTTGAAAGCCATTTTAACTCCTGGTCCGAATGAATGAGACAGCTCAGGCCGTCGCCGAGAGTGCGGGGGTCCCACACGCGGCGGCATAAATCGCGCTGATTGCGGTCTCGATATAGTCGTGGGCATATGCGTCGGTGGCTTGGATTCCAGCGTCGGCGAGCTGATCCTGCGGGCAGTTTCCGATCTTGGCGCACAGCACGATATCTATGCCTTCAAGCGCTGCGATGACGCCATCGAGGGCGGCTTCTCCGCCCCAGCCGCCGAGGCAATACTGCTCCACCTTCCGATGCCCGACAAAACTGATCCCTCTCGGCGAGGCTTGATAAACCTGGAATTCCTTCGCATGGCCGAAATGTTCATTTACGCGGCCGCCGCCCTTGGTCGCCACCGCGAAGAGAAGGGACTTGCCGGGGCTCGCTGCCTTGACCAATCCGATCGCTTCTCTCCTAGCCGCCACGTGATCACGGCGCTCCTCCGCGACCAGCTCCCGATAGGCCTTGCGATTGCTGGCATCGTAGGTGACCTCGCCGGGAATCCGGTCGACTGTGAATTCCTGGCCACGATCCTCTCCGAGCAGGCCGACGGCATCTGCCCGGCACTGCCGGCAGTGGCGCATCAACTGGGCGCCGCCTTCGACACGATCCTGAAGAGCCTTCAGCTCCATTGCGTTTGGGCCGCGTTGCCCGCTCAGTCCGTAGTGCGTGCCGTGCGCCGGGTCCGAAATCAGCGGCATGAGGTTGTGCAGGAACGCGCCTCGCTCCTTGACCCATCTATTCACCTTGATCAGATGCTCATCGTTCACGCCGGGGATCATCACTGAATTGATTTTGGTGAGGATGCCGCGCGCGGTCAGCATCTCCAGACCCAACATCTGCCGCTCGTGCAGGATCCGGGCGGCTTCGATGCCGACGTAGCGGCGATGGTCGTAAAAGATCCAAGGATAGATCTTTGCACCGACCTCAGGGTCGACCATGTTGATGGTGATCGTCACGTGATCGACATTCATGTCGGCAAGCTCATCGACATGGTCCGGCAGCGCGAGCCCATTCGTGGAGATGCAAAACTTGATGTCTGGGATTTCCCTGGCAACTCGTTCGAACGTTGCCTTCGTCTTCTTCCAGTCGTAACAGGCATCGCCCGGTCCGGCGATGCCGAGCACGGAGAGTTGCGGCACCTCGTTGGCGACCGCGACCACCTTGCGTAGCGCCTGGTCGGGTGTCAGCTTTTCGGAGACCACCCCAGGCCGGCTTTCGTTGGCGCAGTCATATTTGCGATTGCAGTAGTTGCACTGGATATTGCAGCCGGGCGCGACCGCGACGTGCATGCGCGCGAAATAGTGATGCGCCTCTTCTGAAAAGCAGGGGTGATCCTTGATCTTCTCCCAGATAGCCGGATCCGTGTCGTCCGGCTTTATCGACGAGCCGCAGGACGAAGACGCGCAGCCACCGGCTTTCACGGTGGCAAGCAACTGGTCACCGAATGTCGTGCTGAGGCTCTCAAGCGAAATTGCCGGTGCGGACATCGAACGGCTCCGTTGCTGGGTGAATGTCGCAGTTCAAACCGCAAGAGCTATGCCAGCTCAAAGAGCGGTTTTGGTTCACGAATTGGCTTTCGTGTCGGATTCCGTCGGATTGCTCCGACACATCTTTGTCGGGCTTCCGACAGTGGACAAGCAAATCGGGTCGCGAAGGCTACCAGCCTTGGGCGCGAAGGGTGTGAGGGAGACTACTCCGGACTTACGTTTGACGTCATCACGACGTCTAGAATTTCTTCACCTCGATGCCATATCGGCGCAGCGCGTAGCCGATTTGCCGCGGCGTGAGGCCGAGGATACGAGCCGCCCTGGCCTGAACCCAACCGGCCTTGTCCATCGCGTCGATCAGCCGGTCGCGTTCCGTCAGACGCGGGGGACAAGCGGGATCGTTTGGATCGCCGGCCGCAAGGGGAGATACGTTGCCTGCGGAGGCACCGATGCGACTGGCCGGCAGCCGCAATCCGACCGGCACTGCGTTGACCCGTGCGAGATCGTCGATGGTATTGCCGCCATTCGAGCGGTCGGCTCGCTTCCAGAGGAGCCAGGAAAGGCACTGGCTCTTCTTACAGGCGAAATCGGATGGCGTGATCGTCCTTGAACGCGCAAGTGTGGCCGTCCTTTGGACGCAGTTCTCCAGCTCGCGGACGTTACCAGGGAAGTAGCATTGCGAGATCAGGTCAAGCGCCGACGGCGCGAAGGCGAGTGCGCGATCGTTCTCCTTGTTGAATCGGTTGAGGAAGGCGTTCGCAAGGCGTGGAATATCGCCGGGTCGCTCTCTGAGCGGAGGCAGGATAATTGGCACCACATTGATGCGGTAATAAAGGTCGGCCCGGAACTCCCCTTTTATGACGGCCGTCTCGAGGTCCTTGTTGGTGGCGCATATGAGGCGCACGTCGACCTGTAGCGTTTTGGTGCCGCCGACTCGCTCCAACTCGCCTTCCTGCAAGACACGCAACAGTTTGGCTTGAAAGGCCGGCGAAATCTCGCCGATTTCATCAAGTAGCAGCGTTCCCTCATTTGCCAATTCAAAACGACCGGCGCGCTGGGAGATAGCACCCGTGAAAGCGCCCTTTTCATGCCCAAACAGTTCTGACTCCAGAACGCTTTCAGACAGTGCGGCGCAGTTCAATTTGACGAAAGACTTCTTCCTCCGACGTGAGAGCTTATGGATGGCTTGCGCAAAGAATTCCTTGCCGGTGCCGCTTTCACCCCGCAGTAGCACGGTGGAATTGGTCCCTGCTACGACCGAGACGGTTTCGAGCACCTGCTTGAGTGCGGGGCTTTCCCCGATGATCCCGTCGATTTTGACATCCGCATGCCGGGCAGGGTCGTAGGTCCTCCCCTCGTTGGGCGATTTCTCCGGTCTCCATTGCTCATGGACAGACCGCTGACGATCTGTACTCAGGATGCGATGGAGACGGATCGTCCGGCCGACAAGGTTGGCGACCATCGTCAGGAAGTATGTGTCCTCGTCGTCGCGAAAGTCGGTGGCGCCGTCTCCGGCGCGGTCGATCGACAATGTCCCAAGGATTTTATGATCAGCCTTTAGCGGGATACCGATAAAGGCAATTGGGATGGTGCCGCTGCTCGAAGATGTTTGAAGGTCAGCCTGAAATAGTTGGGACTTGCGGACGTCCGGTATGAAGAGCGGCGTCCCCGTAGCGACGATTTGATCTGTTATGGCCTGTGGTATGACGCGGCGAGTGCCTGATTGAGGTGCGTGGGTATTGCCGGCAGTTGCGGCAATCTCCGGCTCTCCTTCAGCGTCCAGGACGACGATTGCTCCGTGACGCATCTGCAGAAACGAAGGCAGGATGTTCACGACATTGGCGAGCGTAATCTCCAGCTCGCTGGGGGCGGTCAGCACCTTCGATATCTCGTAGAGTCCCCTGAGCGCGATATCTGCTTGGGGCATGCTTTTGATGGGCGGTTCAGGGCGGGTATCCCGAGGTGCTACCTCGTCGACCCGATCTTGCGGTACGTGAGCCATGGAAACACCTCAGCGGTTGTCGTCCAGAGTGCTCCTCCTTTTGTGTCTGAGTCTGAATTGTGAAAGCACAGTATTCACGAGCTTCTCTTCGTGGCGCGGCAATTCAAGCAAAGATAGACTTGGCGTTGGTCGCGACCTCAGGTGTACCAAGATTGACCCTCTTGATACGGTGCGTGCGTCCTCATCCGAATTTGAAGAGGACTCCGAAGCCGCCGCGTGGATAGTTCCACTCGATCTCGCCACTGGTCTCGCACAAAATCCGGCAGGTGCCGCACTCCATGCAGCCGTCGGCAGTGATCTCCACTTGACCTTTGTCGTTCAACTCATAACATTTCGCCGGGCAGACGTGGGTCAGCGCGAGCAAGTTCGCGCTTGGCCTCTCGTGCGGTCGCACTTTGATATGCGGACGGCCGGAATCCACCAAGTAGCGGTTCTGGTAAAGCTTGTCCTCGACACGTGACTTCGTCACTGCGATCGTCATTTCGTCTCCCCTCAGCGCCACGCCAATGCAAGGCGGACCGCGTCGCTGACCAGCCCCCAGCGCGAGCGCGCCTTGATGAAGGCCGCCGTGGTCGCCTTTTCCTTCTCGATCTTCGGCGTGCCGTCGACACGCATGAAGTTCTGCGCGGCTTGCGACATCAACCGCGGATAAGCCGTGAAGTAATTGCAGGAATTGGTGTGGAGCAAGGCCGGCATGTCTTTGTATTTCCTTAGGTCCTTGACCACGAAGGACTTGTCCAGCATGGCTTTGTAAAGGGCGAGATTCCGTTTGGTCATAGGACCGTTGCGGCTCTTGACCTCGATGATTGCCTCAGCCGCGATGCGGCCGGAGGTCATGGCGAGGTTCGAACCCTCGCGGTGAATGGCGTTGTTCAGTTGCGCGGCATCGCCGACCACGACCCAACCGTCGCCAAAGAGCTGCGGAATAGCCTTGTAGCCGCCTTCGGGAATGAGATGCGCGGAATATTCTTTCACTTCCGAGCCGGCGATCAGCGGCCGGATCGAAGGATGGGTTTTTAAGGCGTCGAGGAGGACGTAAGGGCTCTCGACCATCGCGGCGAAATCGGAGACGAGGCAGCCAATGCCCAGTGAGATCGACTCCTTGTTGGTGTAGAGGAAGCCGAGCCCGGCCATGCTGCGGGAGGTCGTGCCCACCGCCTCGATCACGCAGCCTTCATCGCCTTTGAGGCCGAACCGCTGCTCAATGACCTCTTCGGGCAGGAAATGCATTTCCTTGACGGCGAGCGCCACGGTTTGCGGCTTCGGCATCTCGCGCAGGCCGGCCCGCGTGCCAAGCAGTCCGCATACACCTTCTGCGAGGACGACCACGTCCGCGTAGATGGCCCCGCCGGCCCGGTCTGTGCGGACGCCGATCACCCTGTCCTTGGCGTCACGGATGAGTTCCGTCACGGTCGTCTCGCACAGAACCGTCGCGCCGGCCTCGCGCACCTTACGCGAAAACCATTTATCGAACTGGGCACGGATGATCGTGTAGCGGTTGGGCTTCGCCTCATTGAAGTCGTCCGACCGATAGTGAATCCCGGTATGGGATGTGTCGTCCATCACCCAAAGCCGCTGTTCAACCAAATGCCGCTCGAGAGGCGCATCGTCCCGGAAATCCGGGATGATCTTCTCCAGCATGTTCGCGTACATGATGGCACCCTGGACATTCTTGGAGCCCGGATATTCACCCCGCTCCAACTGCAGCACCTTCAGGCCGTGGCTGGCCATGGTGTAAGCAGCTGCGTTTCCGGACATGCCGGCCCCAATAACAATGGCGTCGAATTGTTCCTCAATCATGTCCATCCCTTAGCTCGCAAGCTTATCGCGACTGTGGGGCGACAGCCGCCGGGTGAAGGCTTCCGTCAGTGCGGGCAGGAAGCGGATCGCGTCGGTGACGATCCCGAGGTGAGCGAAATCGAAAATCGGCGCGTTCGGGTCGGTGTTGATGGCCACGATGAGATCCGCCCCCTCGACGCCAACCCGATGCTGGACGGCGCCGGAAATCCCGGCCGCTATGTAAAGCTTCGGCCGGATGGTCTTGCCAGTTTGGCCGATCTGCCGATCAGCTGGCATCCAGCTCTTCTGGACCAACGGGCGCGAACAGCCATGCTCGGCGCCGATTGCCCGCGCGAGATTCTTCACAAGCTGCAGGTTCTCCGCCGCGCCTAGACCGAGGCCTCCCGCAACCACGACGTCGGCATAGGCAAGATTTGCCTTTGCCGACTGACTATCCGGCAGGAAGCCGAGGATTTTGGTAACGATCTCGTCCTCGGCTACCGAGAGCTTGTGCCGGATGACACGCCCGACCGGTTTATCCGCCCGCTGCGGCATGGGCATGACCCTCGGTCGCACTGTCGCCATCTGGGGGCGGAAATTGAGCGTATAGATCGTGCACAACAAGGAACCGCCGAAAGTCGGACGGGTGGCGGCGAGCGAACCGTCGGTATCCACATCGAGTTCGGTGCAGTCGGCCGTGAGCCCTGTCTGCAAGGTCGTCGCCACGGAGCCGGCAAGATCCCTGCCGAGTGTGGTGGCACCGAGAAGAAGGATCTCGGGTTTGTGGGTATCGACCAGATCCGTCATCGCCTTGGTGAAAGGCTCGTTCCTGTAGTCGGCGAGCAGCGGCTCCTCGACGATGTAGACCAGGTCGGCACCATAAGCGAAGGCTTCGGCAACGGCGTTCCCGATGGCCTCTCCCGGCGGTCCAAGCACGACGCCCGCAAGCTGGACCTGAAGCTTGTCTGCTAACTTGCGGCCTTTGCCGAGCAGTTCGAATGATACGGGATGGACCTGGCCGCGTTCGAGCTCGATGAAAACCCAAACGTGCCGGTAGTCCTTGAAATGCGCGGGCAGCTCCTTCTTTATGCCGGCACGGCCGGCGGCAGGGCGAGGGGTTTCTCGGTTCGCGTTCGACATCGTCTGATCCTTGCCCTCTCACGCGCCGCCGTTGAAGGCGAGCTCATGTTCCAATGCCGGCTGGCGGGTGAAGATTGCCGTGATGAGTTCGTCAGCGACATCGCGCAAAGCCATCTCGGCGGTGTCGATTTTTGCCGCCTTTTCCGCTCGCGCAGGAGGCGCGAAAACGCGCTTGACGACCGTCGGTGAACCGCGCAGGCCGCATTTGGTGAGATCCTCAATGCCGGCGTCGGCGGCACTCCATTTCAAGACCTGGCTGCGCGCGGCGCACAGGGCGTCCTGGATCGAGCCCCGGCGGATCTCGTTTGTGCCTTCCAGCATAGTGATGAGGCAAGGGAGCCTGCTCTTCAGCATCTGTGTGCCGCCTTCGGAGCGGCGCTCGACCTTGATCTCGCGTGCAGCAAGGTCAATAGAGGCGATCTTCGCGACATAGGTCAGTTGCAGGAGTCCGAGGCGCTTGGCGATGCCGGGCCCGACCTGGGCGGTGTCGCCATCGATCGTCTGCTTGCCGGTGAAGACGAGGTCTGGCGTGCCGAACGTCTCGCCAACTTTTGCGATTGCCTGGGAAAGGGCGAACGAGGTCGCCAGCGTGTCGGAGCCGGCAAAATAGCGGTCGGTCAAGAGCACCGCTCGGTCGGCGCCGTAGCCGAGCGCCTTGCGCAGCGCGTCCTCTGCCATGGGCGGACCCATAGTGAGCACGGTGACTTCGCCACCATAGGCGTCGCGCAGTTTGAGAGCTTCTTCGAGGGCGAACAGGTCGTAAGGGTTGATGATAGTCGGAACACCCTGGCGCATGATCGTGTTCGTCACCGGATGGACCCTTATCTGTGCCGAGTCCGGCACCTGCTTGATGCAGATTACGATGTGCATTGGCGGTTTCTCCAGGCTCCTGTCCGGATGCGGGCTTGGCGGTTTATCTCCTTGGTTTGCATCATTCGTGCCAACTGTTTTGGGCTGCCCCCTATCCCTAGAACTTCGCTTGGTTGCTTCCGAGGGCGCCGTGGTGATGACGGATTTGTCGGCTTCTCGACATTGTCGCGTCGCAACCCGTGTCGCGGTCATTCCTGTCCGAACCGCTTCAGTACGGAGTCGAACGGGACAAAGGTGCGGCCCGGCGTGGCAGGTTTGTTCGGATCGTGGTCTTTGAGCACCTTGAAGACCCGATGCGAGAGCGGCGAGGAAATCGCGAAGTCTTCGTAAGCGCGTTCGAGCGTCGCGCGCACCCGCGCGGCAATCACCTGGTCGGGCAGACCGGAGAAATCTTCTTCGGCAAGGTATTGGCCCACGCGCTTCATGATATGGAGCCGCGAGACATTCAGCACCTTCGGATCATAGGAGACGCCAAGGACTGCGAAGAACTCCTCCGCAGCCGACAGGCGCTTCAGTCGTGCGAGGATGTCGGTGACATCGATAGGGCGGCTGTCAGCGGAACAATTCATTGCATTCTCCCTGGTCGGAAAACTGTGGTGTCGGTGCGCTCGCGCACGGCTGACCTGGACCCGCACAGCTCCGCGAGGGATGCCTCGCTGCACATTCCATCGTAGAGCTCGACCAGTTGAGTTGCAGTGACGGTCGATTTGGTCTCGGTCGCCTCGCGCCGGGCGCGGGCCACCATCGCGGCTGCCAGATCCGGGTCGAGATCGCGGCCGCTTTCGCTCAGCACATGGGCAATCGCAGTGGCGCCGGAATGCTTGCCGATGACGATACGCCGGCAGCGGCCCACGAGAGCCGGATCGAGCCCCTGATAAGTACGCGAGTCCTTCAGCAGCCCTGCGACGTGAATGCCGGATTCGTGCGTGAAAACATCGGCGCCGACGACCGGTTTAATGGCCGCGGTCTGCCGGCGGGCGGCCCAAGCCACCTGGGCGGCGAGGTCGGGCAATGCGGTCAGCTCGATGCCGGTATCCGCGCCGTCGAGGACCGCCATCGCGGCGGCCACCTCTTCCAGCGCGGCATTGCCCGCACGCTCGCCGAGCCCCAGGACGGTGACGGACGCATGGCGCGCGCCTGCGCGGATCGCGGCCAGCGTGTTGGCGGCAGCAAGTCCGAGATCGTTGTGCGCATGAAATTCAAGCTCGATTGGAGACTGCGGCACGAGCTGGGCGACAAGTTCGAAGGTCGAAAACGGGTCGAGAACGCCGACTGTGTCGGCTAGCCTGACGCGGCTTGCGCCGGCGCGTGCAGCCGTCTCGATGACGCGGGCGAGATGATCCCGATTGGCCCGCGAGGCGTCCTCGCAGCCCACCGCGACGAAGAAGCCGGCGGCGGCTGCGCGCCTGACCATACGTTCGATGACCTGGAGCGCTCCCGCCTTATCGAGGCCGAGCTTGGCGGCAAGTTGGATGTCCGACGCAGGCAGCGATAGATTGATGGCGTGGACGCCGCTCTCGATCGCTGCATCGAGATCCAGCGACGTCATCCGGCACCAGGCCATGAGCCGAACCGGGAGACACCGCGCGACCACGGCGCGAATTGTTTCGATCTCGTCGGCGCCCATGACCGGCGTGCCGATCTCGATCTCTGTGACGCCGGCCGCCGCAAGAGACTCGGCGATCTCCAGCTTTTCCGTCGTGGTAAAGGCGACGCCGGGCGCCTGCTCGCCATCGCGCAAGGTCGTATCGTTGAGAAAGACATGACGGGTCATGAACGGTAGCCGGTTCTGCTGCCGCTCAGGCATAGACCGGATTGACCGTCTTCGGAGCTTCGCTTACCCGGCCCAGAACTGGGAAAGCCACGCAGCTTCTCCACGATTGCCGGCATGACCTCGAGCACCCGGTCGACGTCCGCTTCGCCGTTGTCCCGCGCCAAGGAGAAGCGGACTGCCGCGTGTGGCGTTTTCATCGCGCTCAGGACATGGCTCGGTTCCAGAGAGCCGGAGGTGCAGGCAGAGCCGGAGGAACACGCGATGCCCACGCGGCTGAGGAGGAGTGGAATTCCATCACTTTCGACATCTTCGAAGGAGATGTTTGCGGTGTTGGGCAACCGTTCCAGGGGATCACCGGTGACACAGGTGCTTGGGATGCGCTGGAGAATCCCGTCCTCTAAACGGTCGCGGAGCGACTTTACCCGTGTGGTCTCGTCGTCCATGAATTTCAAGGCGAGTTCGGCCGCCATGCCGAGCCCGACTATGCCGGGCATATTCTCGGTGCCAGCACGCCGGTTGTGTTCTTGGTGGCCCCCCTTGATCAGCGAGTGGAAATTGACGCCACGTTTTACGAAAAGCGCGCCGATCCCTTTCGGCCCGTGCAGCTTGTGGCCGGAGAGCGACAGCATGTCGATTGCGGTCGACTTCAGGTCCATCGGAAGCTTGCCGACCGTCTGCACAGCATCGGTATGGAAAAGGGCGCCCACTTCCTTGGCCAACTCGGCAAGCCTGGCCACGGGGAAGATCACACCAGTCTCATTGTTCGCCCACATTATCGAGACGATTGCCACCTGTGGGGTGAGGGCGGCCATATAGGCGTCGAGGTCGAGCCGGCCACGGCAATCCACCGGGATCCTGTGCACCTTGACGCGGCGGGTCTTCTCAAGATGCGCGCAGAGCGTCAGCACGGCGGGATGCTCGACCGCGGACGTCACGATTTCGGTTCGGTTGGGCGCCGCCTCGAGCGCCGAAAGAAGCGCTGCATTGTCGCTTTCTGTCCCACCCGAGGTGAAGGTGATCTCATCGTCGAACTCCGCGCCGATCAGAGCTTGCAACTGCCTCCGCGCCTTTCTCACCGCCGCACTGACTGAGGCGCCAAGAGCGTGCGCCGACGAAGGGTTGCCGAATTGATCCCTAAAGAACGGCAACATCGCTTGCACGACCTCAGGATCGACCCGTGTGGTTGCGTTGTTGTCGAGGTAGACAGGTTTCATGTGCGATCCTCAGTTGACCGGAATGACGCGAGCGCGCGACCGCCTCATTGAGCCTCTGGCGTATGCCGTTGATGATGATGGGCCCGAACTGGCAGCCGGCGCGGACGCCCGAGAGTTTGACGTAGACCGGATCGGCGTCGGCATGGCCAAGTCCGCAGTCGCCGCCGTCAGCCCGCAGGTAAGGACGCCCGAACACGACAACGTTATCGATAAGCCGAATTTGGCGCAGCGGCGCGATTTGGCCGCCAGCAGCTTGGGTGCCACCAGGAACCGAACTGTTTCGGGAGGCGACGTTCTTTGCATCCTACCTGAAGCGATTGCCGGTCCCAAGATCGGCTTCGACCTTGCCTTGTTCTTGAGGACAGGGACATCTGTTGTGCCGGCCATATAAGCCTCCTCTGCCGCAAATGAGTCCGTCGGCGGCAATCGCTTCATGGACCCGCACAGGCGCTTCGGGCGATCAACTGAAGGACTTGCCGCAGCCGCACTTCTCGCGCGCGTTGGGGTTATCGAAGACAAAGCCGGAAGATTCGAGCCCGGTGAGGAAGTCGACGGTCATGCCGGCGACATGCGGTTGGGAGCCCGCGTCCACGAACAGCTTGATCCCATCTGTCTCGGTGATCGCGTCGCCCTCGCGCGACACGCTCTCCAGGCCCATTAAGTATTTGAAGCCGGCGCAGCCGCCGGCCTGGACCATGATGCGAAAGCCTTCCGCCGGCTCGCTGGCGCGGGAAAGAGCAGTCTTGATGGCGGCAACAGCGTTGTCGGTGAGCGTAATCATGGCTCCATTCTCCTCAGTCCGGGACCTGCTTGCGCATCACGTTGCATGCACCGTGCCAAAGCGAAAAAATGTTTCAACACAGCGCGGCATCTCTGACCCTGCGGTGGTTCTTGTGAGTCCATTGCTGCGAAGGTGTCGGCCAACCGACACGTACTGTCGGGTTTGTCGGGTCCGCCACGCGGGATGTTGGGCCTGAGTTGTTGGCTGAACTCACATTAAACCAATGACCATTACAGAAGACTCCTTCTGGGCTTGCTTCGGCGCAATTGGCACAGTTTTTGAAGCTCCACTGGCGAGGCGGCAAGAGACTGCCGATCCACAATCGTGTCGTGGGTGCCCTCGCGATCGATGCGGCGAAGCAAGGGAGCAACATGTCAGGACTGGGTCAGACACGCTTTGTTTGGCGAAGCAGCGCCGCCCGTGGCATCCGAATGACCGATTGGCCGATTGCGACAACACCCACAATCGCTCACCACCGCCCGGTGGCCACCGACCGGCTCGATAAGATTCCATCGGCATGTGCCTGCACGTGTCACTCGGGTCTCGCCGCTCCGATAGCACCCCCGGTTTTCGCGCGGGTGCGACGACGTGCGCACGCTGTCCAGCGACACTTTGTTCACGGGCCAGCAGCAGATCAGGGTCGAGCATTTCGGCGCGCCTTATCGGCTGAAGATTCCCGGGCAGTGCAGCTGATCCTCACACGTAGGTGGAAGCAGGGGTAAGACATGGACCAGCGCGAGAAACCATCGCCGGACGAAATCCGGCGGGCGTGCGAAGACAATCCGAAAATCCGGGAGCATGATCTCGCCGCTCGATTGGGCATTTCGGAAGCCGAATTGGTCGCGGCGCATTGTGGTCACGGCGCGGTGCGCATCGAGCCGCGCGTCGATGATCTGCTGACCGGCCTCGAAGCGGTCGGCGAGGTGATGGCGGTCACCCGCAACCAAAGTGCCGTGCACCAAAAGATTGGCGTGTACGACAAAGTGGTCACCGGCAACCCGCATGCCATGGTGCTCGGCGACGAGATCGACCTGCGCATCTTCCCGAAAGCGTGGGCGTATGGCTTCGCCGTCGAGAAGCGCGAGGGAGCCGAGATCCGCCGCAGCCTGCAATTCTTTGATGCCACCGGCGAGGCGATGCACAAAGTACATCTCAGGCCCGCCTCGAACCTGCACGCCTATCAGAATCTGGCGGCAGAGCTCGTATCCTCCGACCAGGAGCCGATCATATCGGTCGAGGCGAGCGGGGCGCGCGATAACGCAGTGAGTCCAGACCAAGCCGCCACGGTCGACGACCTACGCGAGCACTGGAGCCGGCTGAGCGACGTGCATCAGTTCTACCATATGTTGAAAACACTGAAGCTCAGCCGCTGCCAGGCGATGCGTATGGCCGACGAGGATTACGCCTGGCTGCTCGACAATGATGCCGTTGGCGCCCTGTTCCAACAGGCGGCCGAAGACGAGATGCCGATCATGTGCTTTGTCGGCAATCGTGGTTGCATCCAGATCCATTCCGGCCCGATCAAGTCGGTCAAGCAGATCGGGCCGCGGATCAATGTGCTAGACGAGACCTTCCATCTGCATCTTAGGACCCATCACATCCGCGAGGTCTGGGCCGTGCGCAAGCCGACGAGGGACGGTCACGTCACGTCCGTTGAAGCCTATGGCGCCGACGGCAAGATGATCATCCAGTTCTTCGGCACGCGCAAGGAAGGCGAACGCGAGCGCAGCGACTGGCGGTTTCTGGCCGAGAGTCTGCCACGCGTTCCCGGTCCGAGCGACAGGGACGTGTAGAGTGCCGACAGGCCCTCGGATTGAACCGGCCGCCATAGGACTCGGCACCACGTTCCGACAGCGGCGCGCGAGGAAATATAGGTCCATGTGCGATAGAGCTTGCCGTCGTAGCGCATACGGACGGTCAGGTGTGCACGCCGGAATTGACCTCATCGATAAAGTCAAGCTCGTCGTCGGCCGGACCGCTGCGCACAAGTGCATCGCCGTCTAACCGGAAATCCTTGCAGCGGCTGCGAGCGAGACAACGCATACGCCATCAGTGCCGAACCGAAGCGCGGCTCGACCTTGTTGATAATTTCGATCATCGCGCGCAAGCGCCGCCGGGTCTTGTCGGACCGCACCCGATCCTTGCGCTGGATCGCGTCGTTGCTCAGTCCGGGCCGTGCGAGCGATCTCCTCGCTCGTCGACCGGAAGGCAGTGCAGCAGCAGCAAGGTCGAACAGCCCGATGTCGCGGCCTCGACAAAACCAACCGTGGATGTCGGTTGTCGGACGTTGTCGTAAGAATGATGGACAGCTGATCATCAACTTAGCGGCGGCGGGCCCAGTGCAGGCTGGCATCGCTTGGTGCAGCGCCATGGGTACGCCTATCCGGCACGCGACTTGCTTTGACAATTTGATCAGCAGGGCATCAGCAGGGCATCAGCAGTGCGTCACGGAGCTCAGCGGCGATTGACCAGCCTCTCAACCCTAACGGGATAAGCGGCGGCTTTGCTTCATGACCGCAGCGCGGCGGAGATGCCCCTTCTGATTGAATTCGCAACCGATCTCATCCGCGCTGGTGCAGGTGGGCTGTATCGGGCGACAGAATCTAGAAGGCGCCCGACAAGAGACGTACCCATGCTGGAAATCGACTTTATGAACAGCGGTGCAATCTCAATCGAGCCATGAACGCCAATGTAGAGAAAGCAAAATGGCGACCAACCCCGTTCCAGATCATGTCCCGCCCGAAATGGTGAGGGACTTCAGCCTGTTTACGTCACCAGGGATGTCACCGACGCCCAACGGGGATCCACACGCAGCTGTCGCTTGCGCCCATGACGGGCCTCCGATCTTTTATTCCCGCTACAACACGCAAGATGGCCGGGGTACCTGGGTCATCACCCGTGCCGCGGACCAGCGCAAGGTGCTGCAGGACGCTGAGACTTTTTCCAGCCATCGCAGCATCTTCTCCTCCATACTGGGTGAAACCTGGCCGACGATCCCGCTTGAGCTCGATCCACCGGCCCATGGCGTCTTTCGCTCACTGCTCAGTCCGCTGCTTTCGCCAAAGCGGGTGAGGGTGTTGGAGCCGGCTGTCCGCGAGCAAGCGATCATGCTGATCGATAGGATTGTCGCATCGGGCACAAGCTGCGACGCGATGAAGGATTTTGCCTTTCCTTTCGCGGTGAGCACCTTTCTTCGCTTTCTGGGGTTGCCGGATGACCGACTCGATACATTTGTCGGCTGGGGGAAAGATCTGCTCCACGGCGACGATGTGGAACGACCTGTGGCTGCCCGGAGGATCGTGGCATTCATCGACGAACTTGCAGCCATGCGCCGCGAGCAGGCGGTTGACGATTTCATGACCTTTATCGTGCAGGCACAGGTCGAGGGCCGACGGCTGACGGACACCCAAGTCCGCGGCATCGGCGTGCTTGTCTTCGTCGCTGGGCTCGACACGGTCGCAGCAGCTATAGGCTTTGACTTGGCGTACCTCGCGCGCAACCTCAAAGATCAGCAATTGCTGCGGAGCGAACCGGACCGCATCCCGCTCGCAACCGAAGAATTGCTGCGGGCCTATCCGCCCATTCAGTTGATCCGTGTGGCTACGAAAGATATCGACTTCGAAGGCGCGCCGATCCGGAAGGGAGACTATGTTTCCTGCGCCACGATGATTGCCAATCGTGACCCGGCGGAATTCGAATGCCCCAACACGATCGATTTGGAGCGGGAGGACAACCGCCACGCAGCGTTTGGCTATGGTCCCCACCGTTGCCTTGGCTCACACCTTGCCCGGCGGGAGATTGTCATTGGCCTGGAGGAGTGGCTGGCGCGCATCCCCGCTTTCAGGATCAAGCAGGGTACGGCACCCATAACCTCTGGCGGCCATGTGTTCGGGATCGAAAATTTGATCCTGGACTGGTCTTAGGCCCGCCCCGAGCCGGGGCACAGACAATGGAGGCAGCGCCATGCGCATCATCGTCCAAAATTCCAAATGCCAAGGTCACGCGCGATGCGCGGCGCAAGCGCCCGACATCTTCAAGCTTGATGACGAGGGTTACATCCTGCCCGGTGACATTGAAGTTGCGGAAGGGGAGGAGCTGCCTGCATCGCGAGGCGCGCGATCCTGCCCCGAACGGGCGCTGGAACTCGACCGTACACCGGCTGCGCGGGTTGAATAGGACGTCATTCAAGTCGAGAGTCTGGCGGGCTTGAATGGGATCGACCATGTGGCCGCACACTGGGAAAAGGACGGCGCGCGATCCCTGTCCCGGCACCGTCCTCGTCCAACTGCGCAGGGGGGCATCTCCGGCGTTGAGGTGCTCTGATGCGCAAACTGCAGGGCGCGGGTTGGCGAAACACCTCTTCCAATCACAGAATTGGGACAGAGCCGATGGACCAGGCGAAAAAAATTGCCGAACTACTTGACCGTGAGGCGATCCGCGACTGCCTCTATCGGTACTGCCGCGGAATAGACCGCGCGGATGAAGCGGCGCTCCGCAGCGCGTACTGGCCCGATGCGCATGACAATCACCGGGCCAATTGCGGCTCGGCAGAGGGCTTTATCCGGTTTGCGCTCAGCGTCTTCAAGAGCGGACCCCGCAACATCCATCAGATCACGAACGTCCTGATCGAATTCATCAGCTCGGCAGAGGCTGCGGTCGAGAGCTATTTCACCGCGCTGCAACGCGGACCGGACAACGACGGAGAAGTACGCCAGGCGCTCCTCTGCGGCCGATACTGCGATCTGTTTCACAAGAGGGAGGGGGAGTGGCGGATTGCCGAACGGACAGTGGTCTACGATTGGCTCGAGGAGCAGATCCCACCAGCGGTCGTTGAAACAGAACGGTTCGGCCCGCGACAGCCTATTGGAGCACCGCATCCGCACGATCCGGTTTACACGCTTAAGAAGCGTCGCATTCCTTCTCGCCCTGATGCCGTCAGAGGTTTCGAGTGGGAGGCCGCATCGGCAGTGGGGACAAAAGAGTATAACAATTTTGCAATGCCACAGCGATCCCGGCGAAAGCCTGCCGGGTGAGGATGCGGCCGATAGGAGTGCCCTTTTCTCCCCGCGACGGCGTGACGGTGACAGCGTTCTTCTCTGTCGCCACGAGCCCGCCGACGACGCTGGTGTGCATCGATTTGCGGGACCTCCGCAGAGCCGCTCATCGGGGCAAGCGCCTGTCCTCGGCGGATCCCTCACCAGCTTCGGCTGTCAAATCGAGAGTTGGACCGCTGCCGGAACCCACGAACAGCCCATATGGGCCTGCAACTGGCCGTTACCCTAGAACAACGCACCGGGTCGGCTCGGGGCATCAGGTGCTCGTCTTTGCTGATACGTCTACACAGACGTCACCGGCGTGCAAGCGTCGCGCAGTGCCGCCAGGGTAGCAATTGCGTAAAGGCGCCGATGCGGTTTGCCTTCCAAGAAGATCAGTCTCCGGGTCTGTTCCAGCAGTCAACTGGATGCTCGGGTACCCTGCAGCTAGACTATTCTGCGACTTCAGCGAAGGGGTACGCGCTTATCCAGAAGCGGGGCGCATATGTCGTCGGGGACCGAGGACGATATCCTGGCCGCGGCCGTTCGAGAAGAGGCGCACCAGATCTGATCAAGCAGATCAAGTCGCACCACTTTAAACGCAAGACGATCGGGTCCGTCGTACTCGCTACGCGGCGGAGTGCTTCATTCCGGACGTCCTTGCGAGCGTCGAAGCAGCCGCAGTTCCCCATGGGACGCGGCCATCTGCAAACGCGATGGTATCGTCCGGAATATTATATTGGCGAACTGAACACCACGTCGCGCATACTAGCAGCTAGCAGGACAAACGCCCATGCGGCCTGTAGAGATATCCTCGGGTGCCTACAATGAGCGAAATACCACACCTTCCTTCGATCTCGATACCACTCGTGATCAGCGGGCCTGCTGGTCGGTGGTGACGAGGACGCGGCGCCTGGTCCTTCGGCTGAGATAGTCCGCTGAGGCACCGGATAAAACCTGCTCTCCCTGCCGGGAAGCCCGTATGAGTGGTTCGAGTGATCTTGCAAATGAAACCTCCCGAGGACGGGCTTTCAAGCTTTGTCATGAAGGAGGTGCCCTGCACCTGGCCAATGCGATGCGGCAACGGGGAAGCATGTATGTCGCCAGTAAATGCGAGCGTCGAAGTCGTGGTCGAGTATACAGCTTGTCTAAATGTGCAATACGTTCGATTTGTGCAAGTAACACTTGGAAAATAGTTGCATAAAAGCAACGTCCAAACTATATAACGATACAAAGATAAACTTTTAACTTGCCAAAACGAGCGTTGCGGATAGCGTCACGTTGCTAAGGATGCACTGAAATGTGCATCTGTTTCGATCGTGTGGACAAAGACGGATCGTCCATCGACGTTCTTCCCGTTTTTTATTGAGAGGCACAAGTTGAAACCGCAAGACGGTTGCTAGGTCGCGGGCAAACGAAGACGCAACACATCGCCGTCCTCCAAACTTCATGTCTTCAACGCTCTTTCGGCGGCTTGCTGAGGGAATGCTATTGGGAAAGCCACATATGTCCGCGTCGAGTGATCTTGGGGATGAAAAGCGCCAGACCGAGCTTTCAAGCTTTGTCATGAGGGAGGTGCAGCGCATTCTTGCCCAATGCGATGAGGCGAAGCAGGGTGACAAGGCTGCTGTTGCGCCTTCGGGTTCTCCTTCCAACGAATTGACCGCCGTGGCCGCCGAATTTCTTGGTAGGCTCGAGGCCGAAGCAGCGCGACGGCTAAACGCCCAGGCGGGTGAGATCGCTTCGCGACCCCGGCCAGCCGATCATCCGCTCGGGCATCCGGTTCTGAAAGATTGCCCGAGAGAAGGCGCGCGCATTGCAGAATGGGCCGGTCCAGTTGCCGGGTCGACGCATCTCGAGAGACGTTTTGGAATACCGCGATCCACGTTGTATTGGTGGCAGCAACACAATGATGTGGTTGCCTTTCGGAGAGGCTCCCGTAAGCATGTATTTCCCCTGGCTCAGTTCATCGACGGCAGGCCTATGCCCGGAATCAGGCAGGTTCTTTCCTCGATCTCCGATCCCAGATTGGCTTGGCTGTGGCTGATCAGCCCCTCGCCGCTTCTCAAGGGTCGCGTCCCTATCGAATTGCTCAGAGAAGGTATGAACACAGAAGTTGTTTCATCGGCCGCCCAGGCTATTTCTCTGATTGAACCTATCTGACGATTGGCCGGACGCCGGTGGCTGCTCGCGCACATTCTATACGTGCGTAAACACCAATTGTACCAATTGCGCGATTTGTGCAAATGTATAGTTGTCCAATTTGTGCAAGTAATATTGAAGATTCAGTGATAAAAATACAACTGTACTTCGTTATGTGGCTGACAAACGGGATTTGAACTTGCACTAATTCCCCCGGTGAATAGCGTTCGAGCCGGGAAGGATGCATCGCGATGCGCATCTTTTTCGATCGTGGGGACCGGGAGCGGTTCGTCCATCGACGTCCTCGCCCTTTTCAAATCATTGAATGGAGATAAAGTATGAACATCAAGAGCCTTCTTCTCGGCTCAGCTGCGGCTCTGATCGCAGCTTCCGGTGCTCGCGCCGCCGACGCGGTGACGGTCGCCGAGCCGGAACCGGCTGAATACGTCAAGATCTGCGACGTATATGGCTCGGGCTACTTCTACATCCCCGGCACCGAAACCTGCCTGCGCATCGGCGGCTATGTCCGTTACGACATCAGCGCTGGCGACGTTGGCTCCTACGACGGGGCGCGGACCCACGACGTCCAAGACGGCAGCGACCAGGGCACCTGGCGCAAGAACGCCCGCTTTGACCTAAGGACTTGGACCGGCCAGGAAACCGAACTCGGTACTTTGAAGACATACACCGAGACCAAATTCAATTTCGGTAACCGCAACGCCTATTCGGGTCCCGACAGTCCCCAGAACTATGCCTTCAACAGGGGCATCACACTAAACTTCGCCTGGATCCAGCTCGGTGGCCTTCGCGTCGGCAAGGACGAATCGGCGTTCGATACGTTTATCGGCTATGCCGGCAACGTCCTCAACGATACGCTCGTTCCCTACGGCGATTTCGACACCAACGTCGTGCAGTACTACTTCGACGCCGGCAATGGCTTCTCCGCCGTGGTATCGCTCGAAGAGGGTTCTGGCGTCGTCGGCACGATCGACAGCTACGTTCCGCATCTTGTCGGCGGCGTGAAGTACACGCAGGGCTGGGGCGCCATCAGCGGCGTCGTGGCTTACGACAGCAACTACGAAGAGGTAGCCGGCAAGGTCCGCTTGGATGTGAACGCCACCAACGAACTGTCCCTTTTCATTATGGCTGGCTATGGGACCGACGACAACCTAACCGATGGGACCTACGCCATTCCTGCCGGCGGCCGCGGCTTCTACAAGCAGTGGGGTGGCAACTGGGCCGTCTGGGGCGGCGGCACCTACAAGTTCAACGAGAAGACCTCTTTCAACCTTCAGGCGGCGTATGACGAGTGGAAGAACCTCGGCATTGCCGCCAATGTCGCCTACGATATCGTTCCTGGTCTGACGATCACGGCCGAAGTCGACTATCTCCACGCTGGCAAGTTCGGGGATGTGGACTTCTCTAACTGGACCAATGCCGACAAGAAGAACAGCGTCGGCGGTCTCCTCCGCTTCCAGCGCTCGTTCTGAGGATTGAAGAGCCCGTTGCCGCGTTCGAAGCGGTAACTGCGAGCCTTCAATTCGCGGCTGAACCATTGTGGTGAGGCTTGTAGAGGTTTCGGCGAATTGCTTGATCACGGACCTCCAATCCGAGCATTTCGTCGATGAGAAGGGCGCCCTGTTCCCGGGCGCCCTTTTTTTAACGGTTATCATCAGACTCTCTCCCGGGGGAACTGTGGGTAAGAAACAACGCATCGTCCTGCTGGCAGCTGTTTTGGCGTCTGCCTTTGGCTTTTTTTTGCTGATCCTGATCCTGCAGATGGTCAGTTTTTTGGTTGACTAGGCACGCGCAAGCGGGATGGATCGCGCAGAGACACGCGGAAGTTTTTTTCGCCAGCGAAACCCAGACGACCTGATGGGGAATCGCGCCAGCAGGTGGGCGCCACGTCCAGTGCCACCGACAAGGCCTACGATGCGCAGGACTTCACGAGTTACGCTTGATGAAGGTGACGCCGCACGTGGCGCAGAACACCAACGGGCGCCGTTCGGCGATCGACGGTCGCACGACGCGGCACAGCGACTATGCGGTCAGCCAGCGCATCCGCAAGCGCATTGAGGAGGCGGTTCGGATGGATCAAGACGGTCGCCGGACAGGCGAAGACGAACATTCGATCAGACATGCCTTGCCCCGGCTTCAATCGCTGTTCCTATGGCCTCCGGCCGGAGCGCAGCGTTCACCTTGCTGTCGCACACCTTGTGAGGGCTTCAGACGGATGCGCAATATCTGACCGCTATCGATGGCAGGACCTGGATCGGCTGCGCCCGCTCGGTGAAATCCTCAGCGTCTGCGGCGGCGAGGATACGATTTCGACGGCGAGCTCGATCGCATGATCATGGTTCTCGACCATTGCCGACCTTTGCATTGGCTGCGGAGCCTGGCGCCCGCTTCTGCCCGAAGAACTGCCCGACCCATGTTGCGGCCGCCCGGTCGCTGCATGACTTGATAGGACAAACCAGGAGAACGGCACCATGTTTGCCCAACACTATGCCCGGCTCAGCACTGGCCAATGGCCGCAGATCGAGCTGGAGAGGAGGCTCGACCAGCATGTGCTTGCCTGTGTGCTTTCAAGTGCGCTCGAGGAGATCGAGGCCGGCGAGGCGACGGCGACGGAGGCAACCGGCCTTTCGCGCGCCGAGCTGCGCGATGTCCTGGCCCGCAGTTTCCCTGCTATTCCAATCAACGCGTTTGCCTTGGAAGAGGTGAGCGAGCCCGAGCCGGATCTGGAGGAAGAACTTCTGCGTGGACTGCTGCTGGAGCATGCCCGGCCGGGCGACAAGGCGAGCGCCCGCTTCGCCAAGATCATCGCCCGGCGTGCCATGCGCAATGACCATCTCTGGCAGGACCTCGGCCTTTTTAATCGGACCGAGCTCGGCCGCCTGCTCGCCTCGCATTTTCCGACGCTGGCGGCCGGCAACACCCAAAATATGAAATGGAAGAAGTACTTTTACCGCAAGCTCTGCGAGGCCGAAGGTTTTTCGCTGTGCAGCGCGCCCAGTTGCCGGGAATGCAATGATTTCGAAAGCTGCTTCGGCCCGGAGGAAGGCGAAAGCCGCCTCACACGGATCAAGAACCGCATGGCCTTGGATTAAGAGCCGCTTTCGTCAGTCGTACAAGCGCCTGGGCTCGCGCCGCGCCATATGTCTCTTGTCGAATGTCGACCGACGCCTTCGAGGATTTGAATCTGCTGTCCGGTTGCTTGGATGCTCCCTTCGGCGGTGCCGTCATCATGGCGGAGCAGGACCCGACCCGCACCATCGGCCGCCGAGCAACTGGTGTTCTCCGTGCCGTTGCTGCTCGCCTGCCTGGCCGGGCTCTATTCGGAGCGGGCCGGCGTCTTCGACACCGGGCTCGAGGGCAAGATGCTGGCCGGCACCTTTGCCGGCGCCTCGGCGGCCGCGGTTACAGGCTCGGCTCGGCCTGGGCGCCGCCGTGGCCACCGCCGTGTTTTTCGCGCTGGTGCACGGTTTCGCCTCGATCACCCATCGCGGCGACCAGATCGTCTTCGGCGTCGCCATCAGTTTCATCGCTGCCGCGCTCCACCATCATTCTCGTCCAGGCCTGGTTCCGGCAGGGCGCGCGCCGGCGCTCTCTGAAGACTCGCGATTCGATCGTTGTGCCCAGCGCCGAAGCGGTGCGCAGCGTGCCGGTGCTCGGGCCGGTCTATCCGACCATTCGCTGCTGGTCTATGTCGCGTCCCTGATGGTGCCATCTACCTGGTTGGTGCTGTTAGCACCCGCTTCGGCCTAGGGCTTCGCGCGGTCGGCGAAAATCCGGGCGCCGTTGATACCACTGGCATTTCGGTGACCTGGCTGCGCTATCGTGCGGCATCTTCATCGGCGTTCTGACGGGCATGGCCGGCGCGTAGCTGTCGCTCCCCCAGAATGCCGGCTTCGTGAAGGATATGACCGCCAGCAAGGGTTCCATCGTACTGGCAGCGCTCATCGTCGCCAAATGGAAACCGGTGCCGGCGAGGTTCGCCTGTCTGGCGGCGAAGGTCGCCATGGCCCGGAGGTGAAGCCAGTGGGGCGCTGGCGCTGGTCCATGCGAGATCGGAGGCCGACCTCGGAACAGGCTGCCGCGGCGGCGATCCAGTCGGCCTATACGCTCGGCGAAACGAAGCCTGCAACCGCCAAAGTAATCATGCGGAGGATCGCGCCGCGCCGTGCATGCGATTGCATCTCTCGTCCCGCTGCGCTGCTGAGATCTCTCCTGTCAGGCGGTCTAGGTTTCGCGCTTCGGGCCGAGCAGGAACACTATGAGGGCAGCGACGAAGGTGGCAACAGCACTGTAGGCAATGGCGCTGGTAATCCCCGCATTCTCCACCAATAGTCCGCCGAAAATCGCGCCGGCTGCGATTGCCACTTGGAATACTGTGACCAGCAGCACACCGGCGCTTTGGGCCTGCTCGGGAACGGCCCTCCGTACCATCCACGTCTGCAATCCCACTGGCACCGCGCCGAAGGCAAATCCCCACGCGGCAACAGCAATCGCCGAGGCCAAGGCCGATGCTCCCGCCGTCAGCAGCGAAACAGCGGCTATCGCTATGAGCAGCGGTGCAAGGGCCGCGACTGCCTTGAGACTGTACTCGGCCAGAAGCCCGCCGGCCAAATTGCCGAAGAATCCGCCGATGCCAAAAGCCAGCAACACGAGGGAGATCGTCTCGACATCCAGCGCGGGAATCTTCTCGAGGAAGGCGCGGATATAGGTGATTCCGGCGAAGTGGCCGGAAGCGACCAGCAGGACGACCAAAAGCGCAATTTTGACCATCGGAATCTTGGCCACATCCAGCAGGCTGCGGAAGCTAGCCACTCCAATCGGAGGCAGTCTCGGAATGGTTATGAGTTGCACGAGCAGTGTAGCGCCGCCGCCGGCTGCGGCGAGCATGAAGGCGCTTCGCCATCCCCAGATATCGCCGACATAAGCGCCGATTGGAGCTGCGCAGACGGTAGCTACGGAAACGCCGGTGAGGATGATCGACATAGCGCGCGGCAGGAGGTGGCTTGGAACGAGCCGCATCGCCAGTGCTGCCGACATCGACCAGAAGCCTCCGAGCGCAATGCCGAGCACGACGCGTGCAGTCAGGAGAACCGCCAGCGACCACGCGCCGGCCGCCAGAACGTCCGACAGGATCAGCAGCAGCGTCATGGTCCACATGACGGTCCTGCGGTCCAGGCGCTTTGTGATGATGGCCACCGTCGGCGCCGAGATCGCCCCGACGATAGCTGTCGCCGTCATCGCCTGTCCAGCCGCTCCCTCGCTGATACCGAGATCATGCGCGAGGGGCGTGAGCAGGCTGACAGGCAGAAACTCTGCCGTTACCAGCCCGAAGGTGCCCAAGGAAAGCGAAATGACCGCACCCCATGCGGGACCAGACGGTGGGACGGGCTTTTCTGGGTCGTGCAGAACAGCGTCCATGACGCCTGCTGCGGATTGGGTCATGAACGAAGTCTCCACTTTGATGCAATGCAACGTGATGTTGGCTGCCTTGACCCAAAATCTAAAAACACAAGCGCATTTCCCGGCGGCGTTGCACGGAGGAGGGGATGTTCATTGCTTCGCGATATTTTGTGACGGTGCGGCGCGCAACATCGATGCCGGTTTCCTTCAGCCGGACAGCGATGTCATCGTCGGAAAGCACGGCACCGGGAGATTCTGCGGCAATTATCGCTTTGATCCGATAGCGGACAGCTTCGGCGGAGTGCGCATCGCCGCCTTGGCAGGACGCGATCGCGACGGTGAAAAAATACTTCAGTTCAAAGACTCCGCGCGGGGTAAGCATGTACTTGTTGGAGGTCACCCGGCTTACCGTCGACTCGTGCACGCCGATCGCGTCAGCGACGGTCCTGAGATTGAGAGGCCGCAGGTGGGCGACGCCATGTTCAAAAAAGGCATCCTGCTGGCGCACGATTTCAGCCGCAACCTTAAGAATCGTCTTGGCGCGCTGATCGAGGCTGCGGATCAGCCAGTTCGCGTTTTGCAAGCATTCGTTGAGAAATGCTTGATCTTTCGAATTTTGGGCGGTGTGACGCGAGACTTCGGCATAGTAGGCTTGGTTGATCAGCAGCTTGGGCAGTGTGGCCGGATCAAGTTCAATCTGCCATCCGCCTCCCGGCGAGGGCGTGACCCACACGTCGGGTATGATGGATTCCGACGCACCAGACTGGAACCGGTTTCCAGGCTTGGGATCGAGCGCACGAATCTCATGCAACATGTCGAGAAGGTCGTCTTCATCGACGCCGCAATGCTGCTTCAGTGCCTGAAAATCGCGTCGCGCAAGCATTTCAAGATTGGCAACCAAAGCTGCCATTGCCGGGTCGAACCGGTCTCGCTGGCGCAACTGGATCTCGAGGCATTCTCTGAGAGTTCGCGCAAAAATTCCCGGTGGATCAAAGTGCTGCAAGGTTCCGAGAACCCGTTCCACATCAGCCTCCCGGACGTTCAGGCTCTCGGCCAGCTCCAAAAGGTTTGCCCGAAGATAGCCAGTGTCTTCCAGATCGGCGGCAAGCTGGCCAGCGATCAGCCGCTCCTGTGGTGTGAACGCAGTGAGGGCGATCTGACGCGCGACATGGTCGTGCAATGTTTCGGCGAGGGTGGCAAACTCGTCGAGGGAAGGGCCATTACCCGGCGGGTTGTTGGTCGTGTTGCGAAGTGATTTCCATTGCCCGAGCCGTTCAGGCGACCCGCCCCCGGTCGGTCCGTCAACGGCGTTTGCGCGTGGGCCGATAGGCTGATCCGCTCCCGAACTCGAAACATCGCCAAAAGGCCCGCCATCGTTTGACGCAGATTCCAAGAGCGGGTTCTTCTCGATTTCCCGCTCCACGAACTGATGCAGTTCAGTATGCGCCAGTTGCAGCAAGCGAATCGACTCAATGAGTTGAGGCGATGCGACCATGGATTGCTTCTGGCGCTGAAGCAGGCTTGCTGAGGATTGCATGGTGAGCGCGATATCCTATCGATGAGCCTCTTGGGGTGGGTAATGGCACGAGTGAGACGTTTTCTAGGTCATGCGGCGGCCTTCAGCGTTTCGAGAACGTTTTGCGGGGATGAGACGCCATAGGGGTCGGCCTCGCAGTTGTCGGAGAAACCTTCCTCCTCGAACCACTGCTCCACCACGCCATTGTTGATCAGGGCGGCATAGCGCCAGGAGCGCATCCCGAAGCCGAGATTGTCCTTGGCGACCAGCATGCCCATCTTGCGTGTGAACTCGCCTGAGCCATCGGGGATGAGCTCGACCTTCTGCAGGCCCAAGGACTTCCCCCACGCATTCATGACGAAGGCATCGTTGACGGAGACGCAGTAAATCGCGTCAATTCCCTCCTTCTCAAACTCATCATAGAGCTTTTCGAAATTGGGGAGTTGGTAGGTCGAGCAGGTCGGAGTGAATGCGCCAGGCAGCGAGAACAGGATGACGCGCTTGCCGGCAAAGTAGTCGTCAGATGTCTTTTCTTCCCAGCGATATGGATTTGGGCCCTGGACTGACTTATCGCGAACACGCGTGAGAAATGTGACGAAGGGAACCTTCTTTTGAACGGTCATCAACTTGCTCCTGAGGAAAAAACTGGCGCGCCGGACTCTGGCAGAGGCTGGCGCAATACCGAGCAAAGGCTCGTATGCCGGGCATGAAATGAGGCCCTCGCGGCTCGCCCCCTCCTTTTTCCATCCCGATGCAGGGGAACGTCTTGGCTGCTGGTCTTCGTCACCCGAACGCCATCGATCTGAGCAAGTGGAGGCTGTCGAGCCGCTGGGGCAATCTTTCCACGGCTATGGCGCCGGAAGCGGCATCCATCGCTCGCGCTCGTGCCCGGGAAAAAGTGATAGCGGGCCCGAAGTAGCCAATATCGGAAGCATGTGGAGGCCTCAAATGTGACTTTCCGCAAGAGACCCGCGTTACTGAGCTGGTTCGGCGTATTGTCGATATTTGCCAGTGACCTGCCGACCTTGGCTTCGGTGGCTCTTTGATGGGGCTCTTGGGCACTCAGATGCTGATCAGAACCGGTAAACGGCAATTGCGCGAGCGCCATGTGTTGGCGTGCCGGCATCGGACCAGCCGTGCGCAAAGCGGCTACCGAGCACGGACCACCGGAGGAGACGATGTCCCGATGTTCAGCGGGAACGGGCACCGTCTCCTCAGGCCACGGTCTAGAGCTTCGTGTGTCAGGCATGGCGCAAGTCGCTTTCATCGTGGTTTGATGGGCTCTAACCAGGAGCAGCAAGCGGCGTGCCATTTCGAATAGAGATGCTTTTGGACCGCCCCCTTTCTCTCGGAGGCCGTGTCTTCGCCGAGATCGGGCGCGCGCTATAACTGCCCCGTCACCACACTTGACGACGGTGCTGTATGGTGCGGAGATTCGGCGCTTCCGCACCGGCTGGGCAAAGACGAACCGGAAGCCGAGCCGATGCACTACTCACACTGGCGGGGACTGCAGCGATTGCGTAGCGTCTGCCCGCTAGCGCGTTCTTGCGTGCGCAGGCACGGTCTATCGCGAACACGCGCTGTTGCAGCAACCATGAGCGTGCGGTCTTGGGCAAGCGCTCTGTTCTGAGAGGATCGAATTCCCCAATCGTGTCTATTTGCCACCCTCTTATGTTCGAAACTGGACCAGAATGTCGCAAGCCCGACCGAAAGGTCGCCGAGGCGTACTATCCGACACTGTTCTGTCGCCTTTGTTGGCCCGCGACACCGGCCTATTTCGCCGAGCTCTTGTCTGGCCTCAGGCTAACCCGATGAAAAGCAATCACAATTTTTTTCTTCTGCTGGGTCGGCCAAATTGGCACGAGTTTTGAAGCTCCTTCGTTGCGGGCCGGGAGCTGCCGACCGACCTTCATTTCGTGGATGGCACCGCGATCGATGGAACGAAGAAAGAAAAGCAAAATGTCAAATCCGCATCAGATAGCATTCTATGGGAAGGGGGGCCTTGGCGAGACCGCCCCCTACCAAACAGGCTCGCCGCCCTTGTCGACCCTTGCGCAGGAAATTTTGATGGCCGGCTGCGACTCAAAGGCCCGCCACACTCGCCTTTATCCTGAACTCGAAGGCGCAGGATAACGTTCTGCATCTCGCCCCGCGGTATGCCTAGGCAGTTACACGTTGGCCGATCTTGATAATCGAATCGGGCTACGCTGCGGAGGACGTCGTCTACATGCCTTCCTAAGCCATTCGCTGCCCGCAGCGCCTGCCGGTCACCTTCCGCCCTTCCATCGCTTAGAGATCAAGTGCCACCATGTCCGAACAACCCCTGCCGACGCTGCCGATGTGGCGCGTCGATCACATCGAGCCCTCGCCCGAGATGTTGGCGCAACGCGCCAACGGTCCGATCCACCGCGTGCGCTTCCCGTCCGGGCACGAAGGCTGGTGGGTGACAGGCTACGATGAAGCCAAGGCGGTGCTGTCCGACGCGGCGTTCCGGCCCTCGGGAATGCCGCCCGCGACATTCACCCCGGATTCGGTGATTCTCGGATCGCCGGGGTGGTTGGTCTCGCACGAGGGGGGCGAGCATGCCCGGTTACGCACGATCGTGGCGCCGGCCTTCAGCAACCGCAGGGTGAAGCTGCTCGCGCAGCAGGTCGAGGTGATCGCCGCGCAGTTGTTCGAGACACTGGCGGCCCAGCCCCAGCCCGCCGACCTGCGGCGCCACCTCTCCTTTCCACTTCCGGCCATGGTCATCAGCGCGCTGATGGGCGTGCTCTACGAGGATCACGCCTTTTTCGCCGGACTGTCCGACGAGGTGATGACGCACCAGCATGAAAGCGGCCCGCGCAGCGCGTCGCGCTTGGCCTGGGAAGAACTGCGCGCCTACATTCTCGGCAAGATGCGGGACAAGCGCCAGGATCCTGGCGACAACCTGCTGACGGATCTGCTCGCGGCGGTCGACCAGGGCAAGGCGACCGAGGAAGAGGCGATCGGCCTGGCGACGGGCATGCTGGTGGCGGGGCACGAGAGCACCGTCGCGCAGATCGAATTCGGCCTGCTGGCCATGTTCCGCCATCCGCAACAGCGCGAACGCCTGGTCGGCGATCCATCCCTGGTGGACAAGGCGGTGGAGGAAATCCTGCGCATGTACCCGCCGGGCGCGGGCTGGGACGGCATCATGCGCTATCCGAGGACCGACGTGACCATCGCGGGCGTGGATATTCCTGCGGAGAGCAAGGTGCTTGTCGGCCTGCCGGCGACGTCGTTCGATGCGCGCCATTTCGACGACCCGGAAATCTTCGACATCGGACGCGACGAAAACCCGCACCTGGCGTTCTCCTACGGGCCGCACTACTGCATCGGCGCGGCGCTGGCCAGGATGGAACTCAAGGTGGTGTTCGGTTCCATCTTCCAGCGCTTTCCCGCGCTGCGCCTGGCCGTGGCGCCCGAAGAACTGAAGTTGCGCAAGGAGATCATCACTGGCGGGTTCGAGGAGTTCCCAGTGCTCTGGTGATGCGCGGACGCCGCCGGGAATCGCGATCTTCTCCGCAATTTGCCGGCGCGCCTGGCGCGCGCCGGTCAGATCAGCCAGCCAACAGGTAACCAAGATGGACGTGCAAGAAACCACGGCAGCATGCCGGGACGCCTTCGCCGAACTGGCGTCGCCAGCGTGCATCCACGACCCGTATCCGTTCATGCGGTGGTTGCGCGAGCACGATCCGGTGCATCGCGCGGCGTCGGGCCTCTTTCTGTTGAGCCGCCACGCCGACATCTACTGGGCGCTCAAGGCCACGGGCGATGCTTTTCGGGGACCGGCGCCGGGCGAACTGGCGCGCTATTTCCCGCGTGCGGCGACCAGCCTGTCACTCAATCTGCTGGCGTCCACGCTAGCGATGAAGGAACCACCGACGCATACGCGTCTGCGCCGGCTGATCTCGCGCGATTTCACCATGGGCCAGATCGACAACCTGAGGCCGACCATCGCTCGCATCGTCGCAGCGCGCCTGGACGGCATGGCGCCCGCGCTGGAGCGCGGGGAGGCGGTGGACCTGCATCGGGAATTCGCGCTGGCCTTGCCCATGCTGGTTTTCGGCGAACTGTTCGGCATGCCCCCGGACGACATTCTCGGGCTCGTCACCGGCATCAGCGCCATTCTGGAAGGCCTGAGCCCGCACGCCAGCGATCCCCAACTCGCTGCGGGGGACGCGGCCAGCGCCAGAGTGCAGGCCTACTTCGGCGACCTCATACAGCGCAAGCGCACCGATTCCCGCCACGACATCGTGTCAATGCTGGTCGGCGCACACGACGACGATGCCGAGATGCTGTCGGATGCGGAATTGATCAGCATGCTGTGGGGCATGCTGCTGGGCGGCTTCGCCACCACTGCCGCGGCCATCGGCCATGCGGTCCTGGCGATGCTGGCGTATCCCGAACAGCGGCACTGGCTGAAGGGAGATGCCGTGGGGGTGAAGGCATTCGTCGAAGAAGCCCTGCGCTACGACGCGCCCGCCATGTTCAGCTCCATTCCGCGTATCGCCCAGCGCGACATCGAACTGGGCGGCGTGGTGATCCCGAAGAACGCGGACGTGCGCGTGCTGATCGCGGCCGGCAATCGCGACCCGGACGCCTTCGCCGATCCCGACCGCTTCGATCCCGTGCGGTTCTACGGCACCAGTCCTGGCATGTCGATCGACGGGAAGATCATGCTGACCTTCGGCCACGGCATCCACTTCTGCCTGGGTGCGCAACTGGCCCGAGTGCAGTTGGCCGAGAGCCTGCCGCGGATCCAGGCGCGCTTCCCCACGCTGGCATTGGCCGAGCAGCCGACCCGGGAGCCCTCCGCGTTCCTTAGGACGTTCCGCGCGCTGCCGGTGCGGCTGCATGGGCAGGAGGGCTGAGATGCGCGTCCTGGTCGATCAGGATCTGTGCGGAACTACCGGGCAGTGCGTGCTGACGCTGCCGGGCACCTTTCGCCAGCGCGAACCGGACGGCGTGGCCGAAGTGTGCGTGGCGACGGTCCCGCAGGCGCTGCACGCCGCCGTGCGGCTTGCGGCCAACCAGTGCCCGGTCGCCGCCATTCGGGTCATCGAAAGTGACGCTGGCCATGACGAGCGCGCCAGCGCCGACCCTGCGCCTTCTCCGGCGGAGGCCGAGCGGCATGCTGCGAAAGACCAATGCAATTCAGGAGTAGACACGATGGGACGGTTTGAAGGCAAGGTGGCCGTGGTGACCGGCGCCGGCGCCGGCATCGGCCAGGCATGCGCTCTCGCCATCGCGCGCGAGGGCGGCAGAGTGGTGGTGGCCGACATTGATGGCTCGGCGGCCATCGCCTGCACCGCGCAGATCGCGGCCGAAGCAGGCCACGCGCTGCCCATAGCCATGGATATCGCCGATGAGCAGGCGGTGGCAGCGCTGTTCGAGACGGCGGAGCGGCACTTCGGGGGGGTCGACCTGCTGGTGAACAATGCGAGCGCCATGCATCTGACCCCGCGCGACCGCGCGATCCTCGACCTGGACCTGGCAGTCTGGGACCAGACCATGGCGACCAATCTGCGCGGCACGCTGCTCTGCTGCCGGCAGGCCATCCCACGGATGATCGCCCGCGGCGGTGGCGCGATCGTCAACATGTCGTCGTGCCAGGGGCTCAGCGGCGACACGGCGCAGACGTCCTACGCCGCGTCGAAGGCGGCGATGAACATGCTCTCGGCTTCGCTCGCCACCCAATACGGTCATGCGCAGATCCGCTGCAACGCCGTTGCGCCGGGTCTCGTCATGACCGAGCGTCTCCTCGCCAAGCTGGACGAGTGCATGCAACGGCATCTGCGCCGGCACCAGCTCCTGCAGCGCGTCGGCCGCCCCGAGGATGTGGCCGCGCTCGTGGCGTTCCTGCTCTCCGACGATGCTGCGTTTATCACAGGCCAGGTCGTGTGCATCGATGGCGGCATGCTGGCGCATGTGCCGACATACGCCGACGGTGGCAACAGCTGCGCCGCGCGCCCTGCCGGCGACACCGAATCGGCGGCGGCGGCGCGCTGCTGATGGACATGCTGCTCAACCCACTCAACCGTCGGCACCGGCTGCGATGCGACATCCCGGTCATGCCTGGCGCTTTCCCCCTGGTCGGGCATCTTCCCGCCATTGTCTGCGACCTGCCGCGCCTGCTGCAGCGCGCAGAACGGACGCTGGGCAGCCACTTCTGGCTGGATTTCGGCCCTGCCGGACACCTGATGACCTGCGTGGATCCGGAAGCGTTCGCACTGCTCCGGCACAAGGACGTGTCCTCGGCGCTGATCGAAGAGATCGCGCCCGAATTGCTTGGCGGAACGTTGGTTGCCCAGGACGGCGGCGCGCACCGGCAGGCGCGCGATGCGATCAAGGCGGCGTTCCTGCCCAAGGGGCTGACCCAGGCCGGCATCGGCGACCTGTTCGCGCCCGTCATCCGGGCGCGGGTGCAGGCGTGGCGCGACCGCGGCGAGGCAACCATCCTGCGCGAAACCGGCGACCTGATGCTCAAGCTCATCTTCAGCCTCATGGGAATCCCCGCGCAGGACCTGCCGGGATGGCATCGCAAGTACCGGCAACTGCTGCAGTTGATCGTCGCCCCCCCGGTCGACCTGCCCGGACTGCCCTTGCGGCGCGGCCGCGCCGCCCGCGACTGGATCGACGCGCAGTTGCGCCAGTTCGTTCGCGACGCGCGCGCGCATGCTGCGCGCACCGGGTTGATCAACGACATGGTGAGCGTCTTCGACCGCAGCGACGATGGGCTCTCCGATGACGTCCTGGTCGCCAATATCCGCTTGCTGCTGCTTGCCGGTCACGACACCACTGCCTCGACGATGGCCTGGATGGTGATCGAGCTGGCGCGGCAGCCTGTGCTGTGGGACGCCCTGGTCGAGGAGGTGCAACGCGTGGGCGCGGTGCCGACCCGGCACGCGGACCTGGCGCAGTGTCCGGTCGCCGAGGCGCTGTTCCGCGAGACGCTGCGCCTGCATCCGGCGACCACGCTCCTGCCTCGTCGCGCGCTGCAGGAATTGCAACTCGGCCAACGGCGCATTCCCGCGGGCACCCATCTGTGCATCCCGCTGCTGCATTTCTCGACCTCGGCGCTGCTGCACGAGGCGCCTGATCAGTTCCGCCTGGCGCGGTGGCTGCATCGCACGGAGCCGATCCGGCCGGTGGACATGCTGCAGTTCGGTACCGGCCCACACGTCTGCATCGGCTACCACCTGGTATGGCTGGAAATGGTGCAGTTCTGCATCGCCTTGGCGCTGACCATGCACCAGGCCGGGGTGCGGCCGCGGTTGCTGAGCGGCGTCGAAAAAGGCCGGCGCTATTACCCGACCGCACATCCGTCCATGACAATCCGCATCGGATTCTCATGAGCTGGCATCGCATGCCCCGTGTGGCGGGCAGCGGCGCCGGCGACGCGCGACATTGCTGCACTCGGCGCGCGCGCTCGGTGCGACGCCGGCAACACCGCGGCGGCTCGGCGCTCGCCGTGGCCGTGTCAGGTACAAGGACATGAACAACATGCAGACCGGTTCCACGCTACACGACGACCGAACTGGCGTTTCTGCGCCCGGCGGATTGGGCGCGCAGGCGCGCGGCGCATCCGCCAGGCTGCTGCCGGAGATCTGGATGCAGGACGGCGCAAAGCGGCTCGAACAGGCGCTGGCGCGTCTTCTCTGCGCCCAAGACGACGGTGAGACCGAGCTGATGGCGGCGATGCGCTACGCCACCTTGCATGGCGGGAAGCGCACCCGCGCCTTGCTCTGTCTGGCTGCCGGCGCACTGGCCGACACGCCGGCGCACATGCTCGACGACGTCGGCGCCGCCATCGAGATGATGCACGCCTGTACCCTGGTCCACGACGACCTGCCCGCGATGGACGACGACGTGCTTCGCCGCGGCCGTCCGACCGTGCACGTCAAGTTCGGCGAAGCCACTGCGATCCTGGTCGGCGATGCGCTGCAGGCGCACGCGTTCCTGACCCTGGCGAGCCTGGATGCGCCGGGCGACAACCGTATCGCGCTCGTGCGCGAACTGGCGCAGGCCGTGTCCGCCGAGGGTGCCGCAGGCGGGCAGGCCATGGATCTGTCGCTGGTCGGAAAGCACGCCGAGCTGGACAGGATCGTGGCGATGCACCGGATGAAGAGCGGAGCGCTAGTGCGCGCGTCCGTTCGCATGGGCGCGCTATGCGCCATCGCGGAGGATGCCGCGCACGCTGCGCTGTACTGTGCGCTCGATCGCTACACCGCCTGTTTCGGCCTGGCGTTGCAGGTGGTCGACGACATTCTCGACGCGACAGCGGATACTGCGACGCTGGGCAAGACCCCCGGCAAGGACGCGGCGGCGCAGAAGCCGACCTGCGCGTCGATCATGGGGCTGCAGGCAGCGCGCCAGTTCGCGCTGGATTTGTTGCGCGACGCCGAGGAGGCCATCGCCCCGCTGGGGCCGCGTGCGGAACGGTTGGCGCAGATGCTGCAGCGGGTCAACGCGTATCTGTTCAAGCACGCGCCATGCGCATGAGCGCGCCCCTCCGCATGGAGTCGCCCCTGTGCCGCTGCGATCGGCCGGCGGCAGCGGTGCATGCTGCACTGTGTCCGAGTCCGCGGCGTCTGCCGACCCTGGTTCTCGTCAACCGTCTGCAGAAGGAACATCCCGCGTGAACGCGCTGTCCGAACAGATCCTTTCCGACTTGCGCCACCTGCTGAGCGAGATGAGCGACGGCGGCAGCGTCGGTCCGTCCGTCTACGACACGGCGCGAGCTCTGCAGTTCCACGGCAACGTCACCGGTCGGCAGGACGCATACGCGTGGCTCATCGCGCAGCAACAGGCCGATGGCGGATGGGGAAGCGCGGACTTCCCGCTGTTCCGCCATGCGCCCACGTGGGCGGCGTTGCTGACATTGCAGCGTGCCGATCCTCTTCCCGGCGCTGCCGACGCAGTCCAGGCTGCAACCCGGTTCCTCGAGCGCCAGCCCGATCCCTACGCGCATGCGGTGCCGGAAGACGCGCCGATCGGCGCGGAGCTGATCCTGCCGCAGTTGTGCGGCGAGGCCGCATCCTTGCTGGGCGGCGTGGCGTTTCCGCGCCACCCGGCGCTGTTGCCGTTGCGGCAAGCGTGCCTGGTCAAGCTGGGGGCGGTGGCGACGTTGCCGAGCGGCCATCCGTTGCTGCACTCCTGGGAAGCCTGGGGGACGTCGCCGACCACCGCGTGCCCGGATGACGACGGCAGCATCGGCATCAGTCCGGCGGCCACCGCCGCGTGGCGTGCGCACGCCGTGACACAGGGGAGCACGCCGCAGGTCGAGCGCGCCGACGCGTATCTGCAGGCGGCATCGCGGGCGACGCGCAGCGGCATCGAAGGTGTCGTTCCCAACGTCTGGCCGATCAATGTGTTCGAGCCATGCTGGTCGCTGTACACCCTGCATCTGGCCGGGCTGTTCGCGCATCCCGCGCTCGCCGAGGCGGTGCAAGTGATCGTCGCGCAGCTCGACGCCCGCCTGGGCGTGCGCGGTCTGGGTCCGGCCTTGCACTTCGCGGCCGATGCGGACGACACCGCCGTTGCGTTGTGCGTCCTGCGCCTTGCAGGCCGCGACCCGGCGGTCGATGCGTTGCGCCATTTTGAAATCGGCGAGCTGTTCGTCACCTTCCCCGGCGAGCGCAATGCCTCGGTGTCGACCAACATCCATGCCCTGCATGCGTTGCGAATGTTGGGAAAGCCCGCCGCCGGCACCAGCGCCTACGTCGAGGCCAATCGCAACCCGCACGGTCTATGGAACAACGAAAAATGGCACGTTTCGTGGCTGTATCCCACCGCGCATGCGGTCGTTGCGCTGGCGCAAGGCAAGCCCCAGTGGCGCGACCAGCGCGCGCTGGCGGCGCTCATGCAGGCGCAGCGCGACGACGGCGGCTGGGGCGCCGGTCGCACGTCCACATTCGAGGAAACCGCCTATGCGCTGTTCGCGTTGCACGTGATGGACGCGAGCGAAGAGCCGACAGGGCGCCGGCGCATCGCGCAGGCGGTGGCGCGTGCGCTGGAGTGGATGCTCGCCCGCCATGCGGCGCATGCATGGCCGCAGACGCCGCTGTGGATCGGCAAGGAACTCTATTGCCCCACCCGGGTGGTGCGCGTGGCCGAACTCGCCGGGTTGTGGCTGGCGCTTCGTTGGGGGCGGCGCGTCCTGGCCGAGGGAGCAGGAGCGGCGCCATGATCCAGACCGAACGCGCGCTGCAGCAGGTGCTGGAGTGGGGGCGTTCCCTGACCGGGTTCGCCGACGAGCATGCCGTGGAAGCGGTCAGGGGCGGCCAGTACATCCTGCAGCGCATTCACCCGAGCCTGCGCGACACGAGCGCCCGCACCGGCCGCGATCCGCAGGACGAAACGCTGATCGTGGCGTTCTATCGCGAACTGGCGCTGCTGTTCTGGCTCGACGATTGCAACGACCTTGGCCTGATCGCGCCGGAGCAGCTCGCCGCGGTGGAGCAGGCGCTGGGGCAGGGCGTGCCGTGCGCGCTCCCCGGATTCGATGGCTGCGCTGTGCTGCGCGCTTCGCTGGCCGCGCTCGCCTACGATCGTCGCGACTATGCTCAGCTTCTCGACGATACCCGGTGCTACTGCGCGGCGCTGCGCGCCGGACATGCGCAGGCGGCAGGGGCGGAACGCTGGTCCTACGCCGAGTACCTGCACAACGGCATCGATTCGATCGCCTACACGAACGTGTTCTGTTGCCTGTCGTTGCTGTGGGGGCTGGACATGGCGACCTTGCGCGCGCGTCCGGCGTTTCGCCAAGTCCTGCGGCTCATCTCCGCGATAGGGCGCCTGCAGAACGATCTGCATGGACGCGACAAGGACAGGTCGGCCGGCGAGGCCGACAACGCGGCAATCCTGCTGCTGCAGCGCTATCCGGCTATGCCTGTGGAGGAGTTTCTCAACGACGAGTTGGCCGGCCATATGCGCATGCTGCACCGGATGATGGCGGAAGAACGCTTTCCCGCGCCGTGGAGACCGTTGATCGAGGCCATGGCGGCCATCCGCGCGCAGTACTACCAGACCTCGACCAGCCGCTACCGCAGCGACGCTGCGGGCGGAGGCCAGCGTGCGCCGGCCTGAACGCACGGGAGGCGGCGGCGTGCGCGCGCTGCCGTCGGTCCGATCCGACGCAACGCCGTCGCCCGATGCGGCGGATGGAGCGAGCATGAGCGACACCGCCCTGAGCCGGCGCAAGGACGACCATCTGGACATCGTGCTGGATCGGCGAACGGCGTCGGCCACGGTCGCCGCCGGCTGGGAGTACATCCGTTTCGAACACTGCGCATTGCCCGAGTTGGACCTGACGCAGATCGACCTGCGCGCCTCGCTGCTGGGCAAGACCATGCGCGCGCCGCTGCTGATCAGCTCAATGACCGGCGGCATGCCACGCGCCGAGGCCATCAACCGGCATCTGAGCGAGGCAGCGCAAGCCTTGGGGATCGCGATGTGCGTCGGTTCGCAGCGCGTGAGCCTTCAATCCCGCAACTCCCAGGGGCTGACGCGCGCGCTGCGCCGCCTGGCCCCAGACATTCCCTTGCTAGCCAATATCGGCGCCGCGCAACTGCGCGAGGCCGACGGCCTGGACCTGGCGCGCCGGGCGGTGGATGCGCTGGAGGCCGATGGACTCATCGTCCATCTCAATCCGCTGCAGGAAGCGGTACAGCCGGAGGGCGACCGCGACTGGCGCGGCGTCCTGGCGCAGATCGCTCGCGCTGCGCGCAGCGTGGGCGTGCCGATCGTGGCCAAGGAAGTGGGGTCGGGCCTGTCCGCTTCGGTGGCCTGTGCGCTCGTCGAGGCGGGCGTGGTGGTGATTGATGTCGCCGGCGCCGGCGGCACCAGTTGGGCCGCGGTGGAGGGCGAGCGCGCCCGCGATGCCGCCGACCGTGCAGTGGCGATGGCGTTCGCCGATTGGGGGATTCCGACCCCGGCCAGCGTGCAGGCGGTACGTCGGGCGCTGCCAAGGGTGAAGCTGATCGCGTCGGGCGGGGTCCGCGACGGCGTCGACGTGGCCAAGGCCATCCGCCTGGGCGCGGACATCGCCGGGCAGGCGGCCGGCGTGCTGCGCGCGGCTAGGGTATCCACCGAGGCGGTTGTCGCGCATTTCGAGATCGTCATGCGCCAGTTGGCCGTCGCCTGCTTCTGCACCGGCTCGGCTGATCTGGCGGCGTTGCGTCAGGCGCGCTTGTTGCCCTCGGCACATCTGCCCGCCGGTTGATGCCGGCATCGCCCGCACGCGGCGGGCGCCTAGAACCGGAAAGGCGAAAAAGTGCATTACGACATCGTCATCATCGGCGGAGCCATCGTCGGCTCCTCGGTCGCCTTATTATCTGCGCGAGGAAGGGTTTTCGGGCTCGATCGCGCTTGTCGAGCGCGACCCGCAATTTTCTCATGCGGCGACCACACTGTCCTGCGCCTCCATCCGCCAGCAGTTTTCGATCCCGGAAAACATCCGTCTGTCGCAATTCACGCTGAAACTGTTCCGGCGGCTCAGGGAAGAGTTTGGCGCGGACGCCGATATCGGCTTTCGCGAACGCGGCTACCTCATCCTTGCCGGCGAGAACGGGCTGCCGATCCTGCGGGCCAACCACGAGGCGCAGATGGCCGAGGGCGCCGACATCGTGCTCGAGGATGCCGAGGCGCTCGTCCGCCGCTTTCCGTGGCTGTCGGTCGAGGGCATTTCCGCCGGCGCCTATGGCCGCAGCGGCGAAGGCTGGTTCGACGCGCATGCGATGCTGATGCTGTTCCGCAAGGCACTGCGAAGCAAGAACATCGATTTCATCACAGCGTCGGTGACCGGTATCGAACGGCAGGGGAAGCGCGTCGCCGGTGTGACCCTCGACAATGGCGAGCGGCTCGAGGCCGGCACCGTCGTTAACGCCGCCGGGCCGAATGCCGGCAAGGTGGCAGCAATGGCCGGGCTGGCGTTGCCGGTGGAGCCGCGCAAGCGCAATGTCTTCGTCTTCGAGGCGCGCGAGAAATATGAGGACATGCCGCTGCTGGTCGACCCGAGCGGCATCTATGTCCGGCCGGAGGGCTCGGTCTACTTCACCGGCGGCGCCGAGCCGGAAGAGGGCGAAGGACCGGCCGACCCCGCCGACTTCGACCCCGACTGGCCGCTGTTCGAAGAGGTGATCTGGCCGGTGCTGGCGACCCGCATTCCAGCCTTCGAGGCGATCAAGCCGACGCGCGCCTGGGTCGGCCATTACGACTACAAAACGCTCGACCAGAATGCGGTGATCGGCCCGCATCCCGAGGTCGGTAATTTCCTCTTCGCCAACGGGTTTTCCGGTCACGGCTTGCAGCAGGCTCCAGGGGTCGGCAAGGGCCGAACTGATCGTGCATGGCGGCTATCGCACGGTGGATTGCTCGGCGTTTGGGTATAGCCGGATCGCTGACGCGCGGGCGTTTCGGGAATTGAATGTGATTTGAGCAGGAAGGGCGGGTGCGCCGCGACGGCCCTTTTGATACTGGACGGACAGAGGGGCGCGAAGGAACGCGACAGGCGGTCGATGGCCCAAAGCTGGTGAAAACAGCCGGCCAGGGCCTGCCGCGAACGGAATGATTTTGTGATGATCGTGGCTCTCGATCCGCCGCATTTCCGGACGATCAGCGACTTCCGCAAGCGGCATTTGAAGGCGCTCGAGGCGCTGTTCGTGCAGGTTCTGAAGCTGTGTGAGACGGCAGGATTGGTCAAACTCGGCCATGTCGCGCTGGATGGCAAGAAGATCAAGGCGAACGCGTCGAAACACGAGGCGATGAATTATGAGCGCATGAAGAAGCGCGAGCCGGAATTGAAAGCCGAGGTCGCTCGCATGCTGACGACGGCCGAGCCGCGGATGCCGAGGAGGACGTGACTTTCGGCAAGGACAAGCGCGGCGACGAGATGCCGGATTGGGCCGGCGACAAGCAGAACCGGCTGGCCAAGATCCAGCAGGCGATGGCGTCGCTGGAAGCCGAGGCCAAGCTGGCGGCGCAAGAAGAGCGCCGGATCGAGGCCGAAAAAGAAGAGCAGCACCAGGCCGCAGGCCGCAAGAAGCCTGGCAAACCGGCGGCGGCGCCATCAGAGGAGCCCGGTGGCCATAGCAGCTGTTCTCGGAGGAACGCCGTTCGCTGTGCGGCGCTAAAGCGTGAGAGATCCTCGAAGGAGGATGATCTCTTTGCATATCATTATCTTTATATATGATACTCTAACAGATCTAAAAGTTTTGACTTGCTCGCTGGATGAGGTACCTTTCCGTGTCATCGCGCATTGGAATAGATCGTATAGGTATCATGATGGACTCTGAATCGGAAATTCTGCGCGAAATCGGTGGGCTTTTCAGGCAGGCGAGGCTGGCCGCTGCCATGACGCAGGAGCAGGTCGCTGACTTGGCGGGTATATCCCGTCCCCGCTATCGCGACATCGAAAAGGGAGCCGCAGCGGCGCGTGCGACGACGCTCATGAATATCGCTCGCGCGCTCGGTCTGGAAATGATGCTGGTTCCGCAAGTCATGGTGCCGGCTGTCCAGGCTCTATTGCGCCCGTATGATGATGACGATCGACCCGCCTTTGTTTCTCAACCTGACGATGACGATCATGGCTCCAGTCTTTCGCGCACCTAAGACGATCCCGTCGCTGGACGTGCTCTTGAACGCATTGAAGATCGGCACAATCGTTAGGACGCCGGGCGATTTCAATGCATTCAACTTCGAAGAGGCCTACCGCGCGACGGGCGGCTTTCCGGTTTTCAGCCTGTCGTTCCGGGCAGCGACGGGAGGATTGCGGAAAGATCCGAAGCCTCTGGCCGGCGCCTTGCCCGCTTCCTCGCAAACCTCCTGCCGGAGGAGAAATTGCGCGAGGCGATGGAAAAGCACCACGAAGGCAATGTGCGGCTAGGCAATGATTTCGATCTTTTAGCGGCGCTGGGCGCCGATCTGCCGGGAGCCGTACGGGCGTTGCCCAGTGACGGCGCGATAGCGGTTTCGCAGGATGCTTCAGAGGATAAGCCCAAGGCACGGTTCTCACTTGCCGGCGTGCAGATGAAGCTGTCGGTCATGAAGAACACTGGAAAAGGCGGCGGCCTTACCTTGCCGATGGACGACGAGCAGGGCCGGTACATCGCCAAGTTCCCTTCGACGGCGTTTCCGGGCGTTTCCGAGAACGAATTCGCCAACCTGGCGCTGGCTGCAGCGATCGGCATGGAGGTGCCTGAACGCGAACTTGTCGAGAAGTCCGATTTCGAGGATATTCCCGAGGAATTCAACACGCTGTCAGAGGGCAAGGGCCTTCTCGTCAAACGCTTCGATCGCGGCGCCGATGGCGAGAGGATTCACATCGAGGATTTCGCTCAGGTCTTCGGTGTCTATCCCTCGCGCAAATATGAGGGCGCCGCTTATCACGACATAGCCTGGGCCCTTGGCGTGGCCGTCTCGCCTACGGCGGCTCTCGAATTCGTCCGCCGCCTGGCGCTGACGGTCATCACTGGCAATGGCGACATGCACCTGAAGAACTGGTCTTTGAGTTATCCCGGCAACGGCGACAAGCCGGTGCTTGCACCAATCTACGACGTCCTGTCGACCGTGCCATATATTCCCGCCGACGCCATGGCGCTGTCGCTTGGAGGGGAGCGCTCGTTCAAGGCGCTAGCAGCACCGCGATGGAAAGCATTTGCGAACCGTGCAAGGCTTCCGGAGCCGGCAGTCCTGAAGGCAGTGGTCGAGACCGTCGAACTCGTCAACGAGCACTGGTGGCATCTGCCTGAGCGCGACGTTGTCGCAGCGAAAGTGCTCGAGCGGATCGACGAACATGTGAAGGCGATGACGCCGATACTGAACTCCTGCGCTGATAGGTGAGCCAGTCCCCTTGAGTTGGTGATATGGCGGAATTATCGCCCGCGGCCCCGTATGGATGGCCGTGGATCGAAGGTATGCCAGCGTGGCGCAAGATTCCGCGCAGTGTCGACGAGGACACGCGAGACCAAGCACGTCAGCTCGCCGGAACAGAAGAGTTCGCAGCATCCCGCAATTAACGCAAGAGGGTCGAGTGCTGTTCGCCCACCTCAACACAACGATGCGGTTCGAACGAATGCGGTGACTGAGGATCGCGATCCGACGCTTTGTGTCGCCATTGTCGGGTCCGCTACACGGCTTGTTCCAACGATCCTTTCTTTGGCCTCAAGCTAAATCCCTGAAAAGCAACCATGAAATTATTCTTCGGTTCGATCAGCCGAATTGGCACGAGTCTTGAGATCCTTGGGTGCGAGGCGGCGACAGCTGCCCGGACCGGCATTCATGTCGCGGCAGCCGCGATGAATGGAACGAAGGAAGGAAAGCTACATGTCAGGTTTGCGTCAGATCGCCTTTTACGGCAAGGGCGGCATCGGCAAGTCCACCACCTCCCAAAATACGCTCGCCGCCCTTGTCGACCTCGGGCAGAGAATCCTCATCGTCGGCTGCGACCCCAAAGCCGACTCCACCCGCCTGATCCTGAACGCGAAGGCGCAGGATACGGTCCTGCACCTCGCGGCAGAGGAAGGTTCGGTGGAAGACCTGGAACTCGCGGACGTGCTCAAGGTCGGCTACAAAGGCATCAAATGCGTGGAGTCGGGCGGCCCTGAGCCGGGTGTCGGCTGCGCCGGCCGCGGCGTGATTACCTCGATCAACTTCCTCGAGGAGAACGGTGCCTACGACGATGTCGACTATGTCTCCTACGACGTGCTCGGGGATGTGGTGTGCGGCGGTTTCGCGATGCCGATCCGCGAGAACAAGGCCCAGGAAATCTATATCGTCATGTCCGGCGAGATGATGGCGCTCTATGCCGCCAACAACATCGCCAAGGGCATCCTGAAATACGCCCATTCGGGCGGCGTGAGGCTCGGCGGCCTGATCTGCAACGAGCGCCAAACCGACCGCGAGCTCGACCTCGCCGAAGCGCTGGCTTCCAGGCTCAATTCCAAGCTCATCCACTTCGTGCCCCGCGACAACATCGTCCAGCACGCCGAACTCAGGAAGATGTCTGTCATCCAGTATGCGCCGGACTCCAAGCAGGCCGGGGAATACCGGGCACTGGCCGAGAAGATTCATGCCAATTCGGGCCAGGGCACCATCCCAACCCCGATCACCATGGAGGAGCTCGAGGACATGCTGCTCGACTTCGGCATCATGAAGACTGACGAGCAGATGCTTGCCGAGCTTCAGGTCAAGGAAGCGGCGAAGGCGGCCGCACAGTAACGACCGCTGCCGACACGAGGCGCGGCCTTGACCTGGCGCGCCTTTCAAAGAACGGCGCCTCGTTGGTGAGGCGTCACCCTGAACCTTGAAAGGGGTCCCATGAGCCTGGAATACGAGAATGACGGCGCCCTCCATGCGAAGCTTATCGAGGAGGTGCTGTCGCAATATCCTGACAAGGCGGCGAAGCGCCGCAAAAAGCACCTCAGCGTCGCAAAGAGCGGCGACGAGGCTGGCGAGGAAAGCGAGGGCCTTTCCGAATGCGAGGTCAAATCGAACATCAAGTCCATCCCCGGAGTGATGACGATTCGCGGCTGCGCCTATGCCGGCTCGAAAGGCGTGGTGTGGGGTCCAGTCAAGGATATGGTCCATATCTCGCACGGCCCGGTCGGGTGCGGGCAATATTCCTGGTCGCAACGCCGCAACTATTACGTCGGCACGACCGGCATCGACACCTTCGTCACGATGCAGTTCACCTCCGATTTCCAGGAGAAGGACATTGTTTTTGGTGGCGACAAGAAGCTGGAACGGATCATCGACGAGATCGAGGAACTGTTTCCGCTGAACAAGGGCATGACTGTGCAATCCGAATGCCCGATCGGCCTGATTGGCGACGACACCGAAGCGGTGTCCCGCAACAAGGCCAAGGAGCACGAAAAAACGATCGTGCCGGTGCGCTGCGAGGGCTTCCGCGGCGTATCGCAATCCCTCGGCCACCACATCGCCAACGATGCGATCCGCGACTGGGTCTTCGAAAAGAAGGACATCGAGTTCGAGGCCGGCCCGTACGACGTCAATGTGATCGGCGACTACAATATCGGCGGCGACGCCTGGGCTTCGCGCATCCTGCTCGAGGAGATGGGCCTGCGCGTGGTCGGCAACTGGTCGGGCGACGCTACGCTGGCCGAAATAGAGCGCGCGCCGAAGGCCAAGCTCAATCTCATCCATTGCTACAGGTCGATGAACTACATCTGCCGGCACATGGAGGAAAAGTATGGCATCGACTGGATGGAGTATAATTTCTTCGGCCCCTCCCAGACGGAAGCCTCTCTGCGCAAGATAGCCAAGCATTTCGGACCGGAAATCGAGGCCAAGGCCGAGGCGGTCATCGCCAAATACCGGCCCCTGGTCGATGCCGTCATCGCCAAGTACCGGCCGCGCCTCGAAGGCAGGACAGTGATCCTCTATGTCGGCGGGCTGCGTCCCCGTCACGTCGTCACGGCATATGAGGACCTGGGCATGGTTATCGTCGGCACTGGCTACGAATTTGGCCATAACGACGATTATCAGCGCACCGGACACTACGTGAAGAAGGGCACGCTGATCTATGACGACGTGACTGGTTACGAGCTGGAGAAGTTCATCGAGGGGATCCGTCCTGATCTCGTGGGCTCCGGCATCAAAGAGAAGTACCCGGTCCAGAAGATGGGCATACCGTTCCGTCAAATGCATTCCTGGGATTATTCCGGCCCGTATCACGGCTACGACGGCTTCGCTATCTTCGCCCGCGACATGGATCTGGCCATCAACAACCCGGTCTGGGGCCTCTACGACGCTCCCTGGAAGAAAAAAGCCGAGCCGTCGGCGGCGATCGCTGCGGAATGAAACCTGGCCTCCCGGAAGCCGGGAAGGCCGATGAACGCCTGCGGCCCTTTGTCCGCGGGAAACCTGAAACGTTTCGACGTCCCTGTGCCGCCGTATGGCGCGGCCAGATGGAGAAGAGGTAACCATCCATGCCGCAGTCGGCTGAAGAAGTTCTCGACCACGCGCCCCTGTTCCGTGAGCCGGAATACAGGCAGATGCTCGCCGAGAAGAGGCTGAATTTCGAATGTCCTCACCCGGACCAGATCGTTACCGACCAACGCGAATTCACCAAGACGTGGGAATACCGCGAAAAGAACCTCGCTCGCGAAGCGCTTGTCGTGAACCCCGCCAAGGCCTGCCAGCCGCTTGGCGCGGTGTTCGCAGCCGCGGGCTTCGAGCGAACCATGTCCTTCGTCCACGGCAGCCAGGGCTGCGTAGCCTATTACCGCTCGCACCTGTCGCGCCATTTCAAGGAGCCTGCTTCGGCAGTTTCCTCCTCGATGACCGAGGACGCGGCAGTGTTCGGTGGCCTGAAGAACATGGTCGACGGGCTCGCCAACACGTACCAACTTTACGACCCGAAGATGATCGCCGTCTCGACCACTTGTATGGCCGAGGTCATTGGCGACGACCTGCACAGCTTCATCGAGAACGCCAAGGACCAAGGCTCGGTTCCGCGCGACTTCGACGTGCCCTTCGCCCACACGCCGGCCTTCGTCGGTAGCCATGTCGACGGCTATGACGTTACGGTCAAGGGCATTTTGGAGCATTTCTGGAAAGGCGAGGAGCGCACGGAAGCCGAGGGGACCATTAATATCATTCCGGGCTTCGACGGTTTTTGTGTTGGCAACAACCGGGAACTCAAGCGCCTGCTCGATCTGATAGGCGTGTCCTATACCTTCATCCAAGACGCCTCTGATCAGTTCGACACGCCCTCGGACGGCGAATACCGCATGTACGACGGCGGCACGAAGATCGAAGACGTGAGGAAGGCACTCAACGCCGAGGCGACACTTTCGCTACAGCATTACAACACCCGAAAAACACTGGAGTATTGCGAGGGGGTAGGGCAGGCGACTGCCTCGTTCCATTACCCGCTCGGAGTCCAGGCGACCGACGACTTCCTGATGGAGGTCTCCGCGATTTCCGGCAAGCAAATCCCCGAGGCAATCCGCCTCGAGCGCGGCCGACTTGTTGACGCCATGGCGGACAGCCAATCCTGGCTGCATGGTAAGAAATACGCCATTTACGGCGATCCGGACTTTGTCTACGCCATGGCCCGCTTCATCATGGAGACGGGCGGCGAGCCGACCCATTGCCTCGCCACCAACGGCACCTCGGCATGGGAAGCGGAGTTGAAGGAACTGCTTGCATCATCGCCCTTCGGCAAGGGTGCTCAAGTCTGGGCGGGCAAGGACCTCTGGGCGATGCGCTCGCTGCTCTTCACCGAGCCGGTGGACCTGCTGATCGGCAACTCCTATGGCAAGTATCTGGAGCGCGACACGGGCACGCCGCTGATCCGGCTGACGTTTCCGATCTTCGACCGCCACCATCACCATCGGTTTGCGCTTATGGGCTACCAAGGCGGGTTGCGCGTCCTGACTACGATCCTCGACAAGATCTTCGACAAGCTCGATCGCGAGACAAGCGAGACGGGCGTGACGGACTATTCGTATGACCTCACCCGCTAAGCGTGGCGGTCGGCTTTGGCCGGTCGTCTTCCCGAGGGATTTTGGAGACCGACGCAATGTCCTTGCTCAGAGCGAAAATCCCGGATGTCTTCAACGAGCCCGCCTGCGAGAAGAACCGCGGCAAGGATGCCAAGGCGCGCAAAAAGGGCTGTTCGAAGCCACTGACCCCCGGGGCGGCGGCCGGGGGCTGTGCCTTCGACGGCGCCAAGATCGTGCTGCAGCCGATCACCGACGTCGCACACCTGATCCATGCGCCGCTCGCCTGCGAGGGCAATTCCTGGGACAACCGCGGTGCGGCTTCGTCGGGGCCAACGCTGTGGCGCACAAGCTTCACCACCGATCTCACCGAACTCGATATTGTGATGGGGCAGGGCGAGCGGAAACTCTTCAAAGCGATCCGCGAGATCAAGGAAGCGCATAGGCCGCCGGCTATCTTCGTCTATCCGACCTGCGTGACGGCGCTGATCGGCGACGACATCGAGGCCGTCTGCAAGCGCGCGGCGGAAAAGTTCGGCCTGCCAGTGGTGCCGGTCAATGCGCCAGGCTTCGCCGGCTCCAAGAATCTTGGCAACAAGCTTGCCGGCGAGGCCTTGCTCGATCATGTCATCGGCACGGTGGAGCCCGACGATGCCGGCCCTTACGACATCAATATCCTTGGCGAATTCAACCTCTCGGGCGAATTCTGGCTGGTGAAACCGCTCCTTGATCGGCTCGGGATCCGGGTGCGCGCCTGCATTCCGGGTGACGCGCGTTACTTCGACATTGCCTGCGCGCACCGCGCACGGGCGGCTATGATGGTGTGCTCGACGGCGCTCATCAATCTCGCCCGCAGGATGGAGCAGCGCTGGGGCATCCCGTTTTTCGAGGGCTCCTTCTACGGCATTACCGACACCTCGGAAGCGCTCCGACAGATATCTCAGCTGCTCGTGAAGAAGGGTGCCGATTCGGAGATCCTCGGCCGCACCGAGGCCTTGATTGCAGAGGAGGAGGCGATTGCGTGGAAGAAGCTCGCGGCCTACCGGCGGCGGCTTCAAGGCAAGCGCGTGCTGCTCAACACGGGCGGAGTCAAATCCTGGTCGGTCGTACATGCGCTGATGGAGATCGGCATAGAGATCGTCGGCACCTCGGTCAAGAAATCCACAGTCGAAGACAGGGAGCGCATCAAGCAGATCCTCAAGGACGACAACCACATGTTCGAGCAGATGGCGCCGCGCGAGCTTTACGCCATGCTCTCAGAACACAAGGCCGATATCATGCTGTCGGGCGGGCGCACGCAGTTCATCGCGCTGAAGGCCAAGACACCCTGGCTCGATATCAACCAGGAGCGCCAACATCCTTACGCCGGCTATGACGGCATGGTGGAACTCGTACGCCAGATCGACCTCGCCATTCATAACCCGATCTGGCGCCAGGTGCGGGAGCCGGCACCATGGGATTGCCAGCCTGCGGTGAGGGAGGAACTGCCGCGCACGAAAAGCGAGACCGCCACCTTGCATGTTGTCCAGGAATTCGCCGGCACGACGGCCGACGATTTCGGCGCGTGTTGAGGAAAGCCGATGGTCCGCATCCTTCCCCAGACCAAAGCGGCGGCGGTCAATCCGCTGAAGTCTTCGCAGCCGTTGGGTGCCGCCTTGGCCTTTCTCGGCGTTGACGGCGCGATGCCGTTGTTCCACGGCAGCCAGGGGTGCACCAGCTTTGCGCTCGTGCTGTTCGTGCGGCATTTCAAGGAAGCCATCCCCTTGCAGACAACGGCGATGGACGAGGTGGCGACGATCCTCGGCGGGGCAGACCATCTGGAAGAGGCGATACTCAACCTCAAGGCCCGCACAAAGCCAACGCTGATCGGGGTCTGCACGACGGCGCTGGTGGAAACCCGGGGCGAAGACTGCGCAGGAGATATCGCCAATATCAGGCTCAAGCGCACGGAAGAACTCGCGGGTACGGAGGTGGTGCTAGCCAACACACCGGATTTCGACGGCGCGATCCAAGAGGGCTGGGCCAAGGCTGTCACCGCGATGATCGAAAGGATTACGCGTCCCGGCGAGCAGGCGCGGCAGTCGAAGAAGATCGTGATCCTGCCTGGTTGGAACCTCACTGTGGCTGATATCGAGCATTTGCGTGAGATGGTTGAAAGCTTTGGGCTCAAGCCGGTGATTCTGCCGGACGTCTCCGGCTCGCTCGACGGTACGGTGCCCGACCGCTGGGTCACGACCACCTATGGCGGCACCAATGTCGAGGATATCCGTGAGCTTGGCACGGCCGAGCAATGCATCGTCATCGGTGAGCATATGCGCCGCCCGGCCGAGCTGCTGCAGAGGTTGACCGGCGTGCCTTACGTGCTGTTCCGGTCGCTGACTGGATTGAAGGACGCCGACCGGTTCGTCTCGCTGCTGTCCGCGGTTTCGGGCGCGGCGGCGCCGGCTCGTGTGCGCCGTCGCCGGGCGCAGTTGCAGGACGCGTTGCTTGACGGACATTTCCACTTTGGAGGCAAGAAAATTGCGATCGCTGCTGAACCAGACCAACTCTACCAACTCGCGAGCTTCTTCATCGGCCTGGGCTCCGAAATCGCGGCGGCGGTCACCACGACCGACATGTCGAAAATTTTGGAGGAAGTACCGGCGCAGTCGGTTCAAATCGGCGATCTCGGCGATTTGGAAGCTCTTGGCGCCGGCGCAGATCTTCTCGTCACCCATTCCCACGGCCGCCAGGCGGCGCAGCGCCTCGGCATTCCGCTCATGCGGGTCGGCTTCCCGATCTTCGACCGGCTCGGCAGCCAGCACAAGCTCACAATCCTCTACCAGGGGACCCGCGATCTGATCTTCGAGGTCGCCAACATTTTTGAAGCCAACCGGCACGCGCCGACGCCCGAGGCGCTTGATCCACTCCGTAAGCGAGAAATGCCAGATGAGCTCCGTTCGTCGTCTCTCGCTCGTCACTGACGAGGTTCACGCACCGACGCCGGAACGCCAAGCCGGCGCATTGCGCGTGGCGATCGCCACGCAGGACATGAAGAACCTCAACGCCCATTTCGGTTCAGCCAGGCGCTTTGCTGTCTACGACGTGACGCGCGAGGAGTGGAAGCTCGTCGAGGCCGTGGCCTTCGATGACGTTTCGGACGAGAGCGGGAAGCACCCAACTGAGGGCGATGACCGCATCACCCCGAAGGTGGAGGCGCTGAAGGGATGTCATCTCCTGTTTTGTCTGGCGATCGGCGGACCTTCGGCAGCCAAGGTTGTTTCTGCAAAGATCCATCCGATCAAAGTGCCGCAGCCCCAGACCATCCAAGAGGTGCTGTTGCGCACGCAGATGATGCTCAGGACGTGTCCTCCCCCTTGGCTGCGCAAGGTGCTGGCGCAGGCAGGTGTACCGAACACAAACCGTCCTTCGAGGACGAAGACTGAAGTGAGGAGTGGGCGAAATGTCTGACGCTGTGGTTAGCCCTGCTGTCGCCGAAGACGAGGCGGCCCTTGCCACCCCGTTCGTCAAATGCCTCGTGCGGCTGGTCCGGGCTCATGATTCGCACGGGTCTTGGGAAGGCAAATCGGACGCCGAGCTGCTGGGCGACTTCATCAACACCAGGGAACAGCGCCGTGCGATCCCGATCATCGGCGATCCCGATCCGGACGTGCTGTGGAGGCTTGAGATGTTTTACACCGCCGTCGGGCTTGCGATCGAGGAGCGCTCCGGCCTGATGGCATCGCCGATGATGGAGATGAGCCATGAGGGCTTCGGGCGCGTGCTTCTCACGGCCGGGCGGTTGGTCGTTCTGTCGAAGACCCTGCGCGACGTCCACCGGTTCGGCTTCGAGACGTTCTGGAAGCTCGCTGCGGCCGGTACCAAACTGGCCAGCGATGCCACCGCAGCCATTGAGGCTCATCCCGAGGTGGCGCGGGCATGATGGAACCGATTTTCGATCAAGGGGATCATGTCAGGTCTTGAGGACATGCGGTGGCCAGCCCTCTCAATCGAGGCGGTCGAGGCCGATGTGGTTCTTGGGGTAGCGTTGATGAAACCACTGGTCCTGATCTGTTCGCAAGATGCGGAGTTGTATCTGTTCCTCAGCCACATTCTGGGGGTGGACGGCTTCACCAGTGAGCCGGCAGGCGGCGTGAAGGAAGCACTTGCATTGGCCGATCAACGGGAGCTCCAGGCGGTAGTGCTGGACTGCGGGCCAGCAAGCGCGACAGGCTCCACAATCTGCGCCCGGTTCAAGGGGGAGCCCCGGACCGGCGGTCTACCCGTGATTGCGTTGATCGCGCCCGGCGCCGAAAACCAGCACCTCGATCTCTTGAAGGCAGGTATTGACGAGAGCTTTGTGCGGCCCTTCGCACCAGCCAAGCTACTTGACTGTCTACGCACGAAGCTGGCGCTGCCACAGCCGGGTTCAAACGGGATAAAAAACGGCAGCTGGCTCTGCTGCGGCAGCCTTGAGATGAAGCTCGATGCTCACCGGGTTCGAGGTAATGGCCACGACATCCATCTCGGACCTCTCGAATTCAACCTGCTGCGGCAATTTCTTGAGGCTCCCGGCAAGGTCTTCAGCCGAGACGAGCTGATCGACGCGGCCTGGCCGGACAATATCCATATCGGTGAACGCACTGTCGACGTCCATATCAGCCGGATCAGAAAGGCGCTGAAGGCGGCCTCGCCAGATAGCGTCATTCGTACCGTCAGGTCTGCCGGCTACTCGCTCGAGAAGCCGGACGACTGATAGCGAACGGATGGTGTGCCACTCTCCATCTTCGTTGGAAGGCAAGTCTTGCGGCTTCGAAACGCGGCGCGACATACTCAAGGGAAGCAGTCAGATGGCCTTCAAAAGCCTACTCAGTGTAGCGGGAGCTGACCACTCCGATCGGGACGTCAGAACAGCTGCGAGCTTGTGCGCCGAAGTCGGCGCACATTTATCCGTCCTGTTTATGTCGCCTCCGCCGCTAGGCGATGGCATCCCCGAGTGGCCTAGACAACCCGCACACGCCATTGCCGCACTGGAAAAACGGTACAGGCAAATCGAGAGATTTTCACATGACACGGCCAGTTTGGAAAAAACATCCAGGGAAATTCACAAACTGCTGAGAGCCACGTGGCGGTGCTATGATGTCGATATTGCCAACTGCGATCAGGCCAGCATCGGTGAGGCGGTGCGACAGCGGGCGCTCTGCAACGATCTGACAATCGTCGGCCCCGCACTTCTCAACGACATTGACCTCGGACCCCTCGTTATCGACGGCAGCCTGTTCGACACCGGAAAGCCGGTGCTTGTCGTGCCGAAGGGCGCTGAGGCGACTCTGTCTCCACGGCGCGTGCTGGTCGGCTGGGATTCGCGAGTCGAGGCGTCCCGTTCGGTTCGGGAAGCGCTGCATCTGCTAGCCGGTGCTGAGGAAGTTCGTGTCGCACTACTGGATCCGGAGGCGACCTGCACCGGGAACGGTACCGAGCCGGGAGCCGATATCGCTGCCTATCTCACTAGGCACGGTGCTCGGGTGTCGGTTGACCTACTGGCGAGCGCCGGCAAACCAGTGGCCACGGTGCTCGCGCAGCACGCAATCGACACGTCTGCCGACATGATAGTGATGGGCGCTTATGGCAGCCGACGGCTGCGCGAGCGGCTCTTCGGTGGCGTAACGAGATGGATAGTGGGGAAGCCGCCATTCCCGCTGTTTTTGGCTCGCTGATGGGTTTTGAAGCAGCACCGATGCTGTTCGAAGCTCTACTCCCCTGGGTATCCTGATGCCAAGTCGGAGAAAGGCCGCGGCAAACGCGCAAGTTTCGCGAAGCTCGAATCTGCAAGCGCCGTCGCCGAGACATCCCGGACGTCTCTAACGCGCGCTCGGGGGTTCTCCTCGCCCGAGATGATCCGTAACGCGGAGCCCAGGCCGCGCAGAGGTACAGGCGCTCCTCAATGCACTCAAAACCACCGCTTCAGGTCGGCGTCCAGGTCGAGAAAGAGAGTCGCTTCAGCGCGGCAGGCCGCGTTCGGACCGTAGCCGCATCGTATTGGCGTTATCACGATTTCCCTCACACTGGCCGGGAGCTGACCACCGCAACGAGTGGCCAAGGCACCGACCTTCGAGTCGGGACGGCCGGGCTCTTGCCGGCGTCGGCGCGAACGATGGCATCAATCGCCTTGTTATCTCTGGGATGGTAGCCCGGGTTAGTGGCGGACAGCCGCATCTCCAGCGTTTCCCGTTGGTCCGGCCCAACCTGCGTGGCGACCGAGCGGTCTTCGGGTTTGCAATTCCGCCAACGCTCACGTCGGGCCGCGAGGTCCCGTTGCACCTGAGCACCAGGAACACAGAAGATAAACATAAAGCAGGAATCCGCAGAGTTCACCGCCGGCACAGGCCGGCACTCATCCTCGCCTCTTCCGCTATGATCATTATCGTCGTTCTGGGGAGCGGTATTGGCGAGCTACAGCTGGACCGGCTTCGGTCGTGAAGAACTCCCATGACGCCAGCCCAGGAATTCAATCGCAAGGCGGGCGAGGGGGCACAGGCTGCGCTCGGATGGAGCGGCCCCTTGCAATCGCAAATGGCGAGATCGCTACCGCCTCCGGACCGGAACGGCAAGACGCTCAAGCCGGTGGCGTGAAGCGGACGATGAGACGAGCCTGACGATAGCCAACGCAGTCATGATGGCCATCGGCCTCGTCTCTCGGCCCGAATGCATATTGAGTCGTCCGGCCACGCTTTTCTGCCGACGCGAAGCGCGTGATGCTTGTCGAAAACCTGACAGCGGCAGAAAACATGTCGGCTTCAATACAACCGGCCATCTTGGCATTTGAAGGATTTTCTAGCAATTCATGCGCTTACTGCCCGCTGAGCGCGCTGGCACGGCCTTTGCGGATTGTGATGCGGCAGCACTGCGTGAAAGCTGACTACGCGCAGACGCGCGAGACGAGCGATGCTCTCCTTTTCCTGCCCGTGTGCCCCCTCTCTAAAAGAGGGAAACAAGCTCGCGCGTAAAGTCGCGCAACCTGTGGCAACAGCTTTGGAGAGCAGCATGGTATTGCAGATGAAGTCACCGGCTCCTTCGATCAAAGTGGACACCTGGCTGCGTGGCGAGCCCCTGACGAACTTCCAACCCGGCAAAGTGTATATCGTCGAATTTTGGGCAACTTGGTGCGAACTATGTGTGGCGGAGATGCTCGAGCTGATGCGGCTCCAGGAACAATACAAGGGCGGCGGACTTGAGGTTGTCGGCGTCGCGGCTGATGAAGACGCTCCAACGGCCGTTGAGGCTCGAACCAAGTTGGACGCGTGGTTGACCGAAAAGTGCTGGAATCTGAACTATCGGATCGCGTTCGACTACACAGGCGAAATGAACAAGCTTTGGATGAAACCCAGCTTTTCCGCCGGGATTCCGACTTCGTTCGTGGTCGACCGAGACGGCCAGATCGCCTTTATCGGTCATCCAAGCCAACTCGAAGAGGTTTTGCCGGAAGTGCTCAACGGCAGCTGGCGCACCAGCGACAAAGCGAAAGCCGCCGATACGGAGCGGATCGCCACAAGCGAACCCATGACGCGCCCACAAGCGTTGAAGAAGCCGATCGATGACAGATTCTGGGCGGCGGTGAAGTTAGAAGATTGGAAGACGGCGCTCTGGGCGATCGAAGAAGGCATAGCCTTGATGCCGGACGACATCAATTTCCGTCTGGCTCATGTGCATCTGTTGCTTCACAAAATTCAAGACATGTGGACCGGCTTGCCCGTGATGAGCCAATTGGTTCGCGACGCGATCGGCAAAAACTCTGAGGACTGGATGGTTTCGGCGCTAGACCAACTTTTCCATCCGGCGAATGACCATTCGCGGCTTCCCCCTGCTGAGCGCTTCGCGATGGGCAAGGAGCTGTCCGAACACATCCTGGCGCTGAATCCCCCGCAAGGCGACAGCCCTAAGTTCCGGTCCTATCCCGCGGTCGCCCGGTACTATCACGAGAACGGCAACAATGATCGCGCGATCGAGTTGGTCGAACTGGCACTGACGTCGCTGGACGGTCCGGAGCCTATCCCGGCCGAATTGAAAGAGCAGCATCTGCCGGATTTGCTGCAGGCCCTCGCCACGTACAGGGGTGGGAAGGTTTGTTGCGGCGCACTCTGTGCGGCTCCGCAAAACCATTTCCCGAAGGTGCCAAAGCGCGGTCGGCCGAGGAGGAAAGATAAAAAAGGGTAATTGGTCGAAATGGCTTACTGGGCAATTCGTCCATTTCCCTGGTGCGGCCGCAGCAAGGAGGGTCCATGCAGCACTTGGTCGATCGTCTGCAGCAGGATCGAGGCTCGAAACTTCATGGCCTCCGGCCGCATTGCGGCGGAAGTGATGTTCGACGCGAATTCACGTTGAAGACTTCGCAGTCAAGGACGTGTTCAAGGTCGGCCAGAGGGATATCAATTGCGTGGCATCAGCCGCGCCGAGCCGGGCGTCGGCTGCGCAAGTGTGCCCGAAGTAGGCATCCCAGAAAACAGACATCGTGCTTCGACGACGAGGACTGAAATGAGGAGAAGGCGAAATGTCTAGTGCTGCGGTCAGCCCGGCTGTCAACGAGGACGAGGCGGCGCTTGCCACGCCTTTTGTCAGATGCCTCGTGCGGCTGATCCGTGCTCAGGACTCCTACGGCTCGTGGGAAGGCAAATCGGACGCCGAACTGCTGGGCGACTTCATCATTCCAGAAAACAGCGCCGTGCGATCCGCATCATCGGCGATCCCGATCCGGACGTGCTGCGGAGGCTCAATATTCTACACGGCCGTCGGGCTTTGGATCGAGGAACGCTCCGGCCTGATGACATCGCCAACGATGGAGATGAAACCCATGGGGGCTTCGGACGATTGCTTTTCACGGCCGAGCGCTTGGTCGCTCTGTCGAGACATCCACCGGTTCGGCTTCGAGACGTTCAGGAAGCTCGCGGAGGCCGGTACGAACTTGGTCGACGATGCGACTGCAGCATTGAAGCCTATCCCGACGTGGCACGGGCGTGAAGAAACCGATTTGGAGGAACGATTTATGTCAAACCTAGATGAGATGGGGAAGAAAGTTCGAAAGCTTCAGCTGCGCGCGGCAGTTGCCAAGACAAGATTGCGCGGCCTTGCAGAGGATCTCCCGAGAAAATGGAGGGAGATAGAGGAAGTTGCTGAGGAAACGTCCGCCGTTTTTGCCGAGTTGGATGGTGCCAAGAGAGAGCTCGCTGCAATGAAGAAGTTACGATGACGAGCACATTCACCACCCGCGACGGCTCCGGATGGATGCCGGAATATCTCACCGCTATCGATGGCACGACCTGCATCGGTTGCGGCCGCTGTTTCAAGGTCTGCTCGCGCGAGGTCATGCACCTTCACGGCGTCGATGATGCGGGTGAAATCCTCGGCGTCTGTGACGCCGAGGACGACGACTTCGACGGCGAGCTCAATCGCATGATCATGGTCGTGGATCATGCTGGCCGCTGCATTGGCTGTGGAGCTTGCGCCCGCGTCTGCCCGAAGAACTGCCAGACCCATGTTGCGGCCGACAAGATCGCAGCCTGATCTGAGCAGACAAAACCAGGAGAACGGCGTTTGCCCTTTAGATTCTTTTGTCGCCTCCTGGGAATGGTCCTGTGCAGCACCGCACTGACTGTCTACTTCGCTTCTCATTCCATCGGCACAGTAAGCGTCACGACGCTGGCTTGTTCGCTGCTCCTTCAGCTGGCGTATTTCGCAAGCGTGCTCTTTCTGATCTGGCGGTCTGGCCGCGTTAGCCGAGCTGGCCAAAGGGCTGAGCATTTCGACAGTTGCAAGGAAGTTGTATCCGAGCCAGACCTTGATGAGGGGACGAATGAATCCGCAAATTTGCTCCAGCGCGATCAAATACTGGCCATATCGCTGCTGCTGCCTTGAGGCGCCATGACAAGGTCAGTGCTCGAGCTGGCGCAAACTTTGGACCAACCCATAAACATAAACATTGAGTAGATATTAAAAGGAATACCGTGCTTGAGAAGTTGATGGTGACCGCAACACGGTCATTTCTGATTATCCAGGAGATGCAGTTTTTTAATGAAATACGCATTGGTAACCTCTCGCGGTACGCCGGCGTGCGGTTGCAACTCTCAATGACGAACGAGCTGTAGAAATAGTAATGGGACTCTTCTGGCGCCGATAATGCAGACTCTAGAATAACTCGTGAATGGCTAATTCAGCTCCATCGCGTGTTGCCCGAGAGAAAATGCTGGAAAAGTACGAACGCTATCTGCTCACATTTGGACCCACGCCCATCGAGAAGCTCGACCGTCTCTCCAAGCATCTGGGGGGCAAGGTGGAAATCTACGCCAAACGCGAGGACTGCAACTCCGGTCTGGCGTTCGGCGGAAACAAGCTCCGCAAGCTGGAATACATCATCCCCGACGCGATCGCGTCAAATGCTGATACGCTTGTCTTCATCGGCGGCGTGCAGTCCAATCATACGCGCATGGTCGCCGCGGTCGCCGCCAAGATCGGCATGAATGTCTCCTGTTCAGGAGAACTGGGTACCACATGAGGATGCCGTCTACGACCGGGTCGGTAACATTCTCTTGAGCCGCATCATGGGAGCAGAGGTACGCCTAGTCGACGAGGGCTTTGATGTCGGAATCCGCCTCAGTTGGGAACAAGCGCTCGATGAGGTAAAATCAAGAGGCGGCAGACCCTATGCGATACCAGCTGGAGCGTCTGTTCACCCGAATGGCGGCCTTGGCTACGTGGGGTTCGCGGAGGAGGTGCGCGCCCAGGAGAAACAGCTTGGGTTTGCCTTCGACTACATCGTCGTTTGCTCGGTCACGGGGTCAACGCATGCCGGGATGCTCGTCGGATTTGCCAAGGACACGGTCGAAAGCGCAACGTGATCGGTATCGATGCCTCTGCCACCCCCGCCAAAACCAAGGCGGTGCTAAACATTGCCCAACATACAGCGAAGCTCGTTGATCTCGGAACGGAACTCGTCGAGGATGACGTGGTGCTGCTCGAGGAGTACGCGTATCCGCGTTATGGGATTCCGTCCGAGGAAAGGAAGGAGGTCATCCGCATGTGTGCGCGGCTCGAGGGTATGATTACTGATCCCGTCTACGAGGGCAAAATCGATGCAAGGGATGATCGACCTCGTCCAGAAAGGTTTCTTGCCGGAGGAATCGAGGATCCTCTATGCGCATCTCGGCGCGTGGGCGATCAACGGTTATGGATACACCTTCCGCAATGGCTGATGCTCGACAGATTGAGATTGCGCTGTCCTGCCGTGCCGGCGACCCTCTCACAGTTCGTTTGATGGTCCGCTCGGCAAAAAGAGGAAGCTGGCCGTTGACTGCTGCCAAGGCGAAGATGGGCCGAGTTCATTCGCAACGTCTTAACGGGCGGTGTCAAGAAGCCGAACGACACCATTCTGGACTTTATGCAGGACCAGAGAAGTGGGAGGCATAACAGATGATGTTACCGGAACTGCGCTCTGCCATCCCAGCCGGCAGAGTTTTGGAGATAACGACGACCACAGGATGCATCGTCGGATGTTCATATTGTCCGCAGGACAAGTTCGCGGACCGGCAAAGAAAGGTATCTCATTCGAAGCATCTTAGTCTTGAAGATTTCAAGCGGTGTCTGGCGCGCGTACCAACTTCCGTCGACATTAGTTTCGCCGGATACTCCGAGCCTTGGCTCAATCCGGACTGCACCGAAATGGTCGAGCACGCTTCCGCCAGAGGCCACGGCATCAGGATTTTCACGACGCTTATGGGAATGAAGGAGCGGGATCTACAACGCTTGCAAGCGCTGCGCTTGCGGGTATTCGTGGTCCATGTTTTCGACGATGGCACGTACATGAATAGCCGCCTTGTCGGAGACCAGTATCGCGATCTGGTTCGTCAACTCGTCGACGCGAAGATCCCCTCGATTCGATTCGTGGTTTTGGGCGAGGCCCATCCCGATATCGTCGACATTATCCCTGCCGAAGCTCTAGTTCGCTCACGACCAGTGAGTAGCAGGGGTGGAAGCCTCGACCCCAAGATCGTTGAACCACGGCAGCCAGTAGTCGGAGCGCTGACATGCGTGGACGAGCGGCAGTATCGGAATGTTCTCCTACCAAACGGCGACGTCACTCTCTGCTCCATGGATTTTGAACGGCGTCACGTATTGGGCAACCTTCTCTGCGATGAATACGCCGATCTCTTTGAAAGCCCATTTTTTTGCGAAATCGTCGATCGCATGAATGGAGCGGATGGCTTTTTGCTCTGTAGGATGTGCGAATATGCCGATCCAAAGGACCGGATGCTGACTGGATGCCGGCGGACCGCCTGAAACGCCGGGCCAGCGAGGCGAATTGCTTTGGACCGCCAATGCCTTCCGCCGAAGCCATTGTCTTTTCACGTCAAGCGAGCGTGATCCCGTACGCGCGGCAATCGGCCTCGACCATTTCCGAAACGAGCTCATCGAAAGTGGTCTTCGGCTTCCAACCGAGCTTGGTGGCCGCCTTGCAGGCATCGCCGATTAGCAGGTCAACCTCGGTCGGACGGAAACAACGCTTGTCTATCCGGATCAGCGCCCGGTTACTCCTGCGGTCGCGGCCCACCTCGTCGAGGCCTTCGCCTTCACCGATCTCTTTGCCGACCCGCCTGAAGGCAGCCTCGACAAAGGTGCGGACCGAATGCGTCTCGCCGGTCGCGAGCACAAAATCATCAGGCTCATGGTGCTGCAGGATGCGCCACATGCCCTCGACATAGTCGCGCGCCGAACCCCAGTCGCGCTTTGCCTCGAGGTTGCCGAGATAGAGGCTGTCCTGCTTGCCGGCCATATCGCAGCTACCGCACGGGTCACCTTGCGCGTGATGAAAGTTTCGCCGCGCGTCGGGCCTTCGTGATTGAACAGAATCCCGTTGCTGGCATAGAGCCCGTATGCCTCGCGGTAGTTCACGGTGATCCAGTAGGCGTAGAGCTTCGCCACCGCATAAGGCGAGCGCGGATAGAACGGAGTAGTCTCCTTCTGCGGGACGCCCTGGACCGAACCGAAGAGTTCGGACGTGGAGGCTTGGTAAAACCGCGTTCTTTCCTCAAGGCGAAGAATACGGATCGCTTCCAGCAGCCGCAGTGTGCCGAGAGCTCCGGCATTGGCTGTATATTCGGGGGTCTCGAAAGAGACTTGCACGTGTGCTTCATCCACGGAAATATCAGAAATGAGTTCACTTAATCTGGGCAGGAATAGTCGACGGTGCGTGGGAATGACTAACTGCGCGCTACAATCAACGCTGTACGAGGCTTTGACAGCCAAGGATTGACTGCGCTCACGCCGGAGCCCGCCAATCATCACATCGAGTTCTTGCCCGTGGCCCGTTTGTTCAACGGGCGCGCCGGCGCGCTCGAGAACTAGATTACTCGCGGTGACTGGGTGGTCCGCGCGGTCAATTATTATATCGATCCGCAAGCGCCAGATCTGGTTCGAGACCAGCGGGATGGACCCGGACGAGGATTCCTATCTCGTCCATGCCTACCGCATCGAAGATTTACCGTTACGACCTCGACGACGGCAACGAGATCATCTGGGCTTCCGAACGCGACGGGCACGAGCATCTTTATCTTGCAACGTTCTGGTACCGGCCGTGTGACACGGAGCGTCTACGAATTTCGGATCCACTCTTCAAGAGACGGAAAGGTAGAACGCAATCCAAGCGCGACCTGTGGTGAGTTGGAGGCGGCCAGCGAATTAGGACGTCCCATGAATGCAGTCGTTGTCGGGCTGAAGGATCGAGACGACTTTGCCATCTCAGCGCCGCGCGGGGGATTACGCTAAGTTGTTTGGGCGGCCTTCGAAGGCCCTGAAATCTCAATCCAGTCGATAGGAGCGTATCCAGTTGTGGATGCATTGGATCAAAACAATCGATTTTACGAACAACAGCGGACATGAAAAGAGCTCGCTTCGGCGGCGCCTGCAGAGGGTCTCTCGTGTGCGAGATTGGAGGCGAACTCGTCCTGCATCAGATGACAACGGCACACGGCACTCGATGTAACCCGCACGCCTTCCTAACGTCACCAGAGGCTCAGACTCCAGCTAAGACGGTTCGGCGTACCGCATTCATCACAGGTATCACCGGTCAGGACGGCGCGCTGCTTGCCGAACTGCTGCTTTCGAGGGCTACATGGTGCATGGCCTCAAGCGGCGAGCCTCGCTGATCGAGAATACCCAGCGCATCGACCACCTCTATCAAGACCCTCATGAGGATCATTCGGACATGGTCCTTCGCCCGACGGCTGCTTCTATGTCGATTTGTGGTCGCGTGTTGACCTGCCGCCGTGCCTTGCGCTTTACCGCGCCAGTGACGACGCCAAGGTGATGCGAGATGAGATCTGAGCTTGCCGCTGCAGGTTGGCAGCCTCCGCTCAACTTTCAGGCCAAGGCGCGTGACGGCCTCACCGAGTCTGGGGTGTCTTTCACCTCCCCAGTAACTTCGATCCGCGGAAGAAATATCCGGTGGTGGAGCATATCTATGCCGGGCCGGAGGGTTCCTTCGTTCCAAATCCTTCTCGACGGCAGCAGAGCCGCTCACCGAGCTGGGTTTCGTCGTCGTGCAGATCGACGGCATGGGCACCAACAACCGCTCACGCGCCCTCCATGACGTTGCCTGGAAGAATCTTAAGGATGCCGGCTTTCCCGATCGCATTCTTTGGCACAAGGCGGCGGCAGCGATATTCCCTTGGTACGATATCTCCAATGTGGGGATTTTCGGTACATCCGCCGGCGGCCTGAGCGCCGTCGGCGCGCTGCTGTTCCAACCGGACTTCTACAAGGTGGCAGTTGCCAACAGCGGTTGCTACGACAACCGAATGGACAAGATCTGGTGGAACGAACAGTGGATGGGCTGGCCAGTCGGCATCGAGTATTCGCAATCCTAGGATCTCGATAACGCCGACAGGCTCACAGGCTCCAGGGCAAGCTGATGCTTATCGTGGGCTAAATGGAGCACAATGTCGACCCGTCCTCCACCTTCCAGCTAGCAGATCGACTGATTAAGGCCGGTAAGTACTTTGACCTGCTCTATGTGCCTGGCGCCGACCACGGTACCGCGGGTAGATATAGCGAACTCAAGCTCCTGGACTTCTTCGCCCGGAACATTGTTGGACAAAGTCCACCGAACTGGAACACCACGACGGATTGAGCTTCCAGGGTAGGGGACGGTTCGAGGCGAGTTTTTGCGAAGAAGTAGCCCGCCTCGTTAAGGATGCACGTTGGGTGTTGGCGCGAAGCTGAAGGACGCATGCCGAATAGGCCTAGGTGTTCGCGATGCAGCCCATCAGCCGTTGTCCGGAGTTCGACAGCATTGTCAGAGATCGCACCAACATTGTTTGTCTCAAGTCTTATCCAAGGCCAAATTCAAGAGCTGTCCGGCTCGGCACCGTATTTGCATATCCTCTCGACTGAAGCACGTCGGATGTGGTGCGCAGGCGATTGAACCGACTTGTATTTCGCTTTTGACGCGCGCTAGCGAGCAGCGGCGCGCCTCCAACTGGAAGGAGCATCAGGTGAGCACGTGGCTCCCCGGGCCCAAGGACGATTTGATGAGTGTCCAAAGGATCACCCCCAGTACGGTCTCCCCCTGCCCGACCTAGCTTGAGGCGTTGGGGCGGCCAAGATCATGCGGGCTTGCTGCAACATCGCTCCTGGCATCGCAAGTTTTGCTTTCAGATTGAAAGGTTCGTTGCAAATTGATTACGGTGATAGTGCTAGTGGAACTTGATCGAATATGTCTCGATCTTGTCGAAAGATTCAAGGGCTTGATGCACGCCGCTACGGAGGTAACTGAGTGCTACCTGACCACAGGCAGCGCCGATTTCGTCCTAGTCCTGACTGTGGATGACGTCGAAGCTTTCCAGGAGTTTGTTAAGACGAAGCTAAATACCGTTTCGAACGTGCGGAAATTCAAGAGCATGATCGCGCTTCACCGTGTCAAAGTCGAGCCACGGGCCACGCTATCGCTTTCGCCGAACTGCACTGACGTAACCGCTCATGCAGAAGGCACGCGCACCATGACCAAATCGCCTCTGATGCGCAAAATGGCGGTTTCACCTTGCCGACGCGACAAAGCGTAGCTGACGTAATCCGGGGTAGCTTCTTTAACCCTTCCACCGGCTGTCTCCGAAGTCAGCCTTCTTCGGCGAAGGAGACAGGCCCGCACGTTCGAGGCTCTTCAGAACTTGGTGCACCTTTGCCGATCAGATTAAGGGCAAAGCAGGATCACTGATTGGTTAAAAGCGGCGGCCTCTCGCACGCCCGCACACGAGTGTCGCCGGATGCTCCATGCCTCGCCGCCACCAATCAACAGCGCAATAGATCTTATAAGTGATTTCACAGAAGTTTTGCGAACAAAAGTTGCTGCCAATGCTACGTTCACCGCACGGGCTGTAGGTGTCTAGGTAATCGAAAGTATTCGAACCAAAACCGCGCCAATTCCGATGACGTTCGGGCGTGCCATGCTAGAAGCACACTCAATGCATCTGGCGAGAAGGTAATTATGGGAAACCAAAAGTCGACATATCCCATCCCTTCAGCAAGCGATCCGAGCATGTCGACCAGAGAACTTCTCGAAGCGGCAGCCGATGAAGTTTGGGGCCCATACATGTGTCACCAGACGTTCGATGGCGCAGACGCAGCCCAGATTATCGCCGAGGATGCGCAGCAGCCGAGGGTTCATTCTGGCGAGGCTCTTTGTTGCGGCACATTCGGCGAGTTGCTGCAAGGTCAGCTGCCGGTCGGCTGCGTTCCTCGGGACCCTCACTTCCTAGTCACGATGCCGATCGCACTCTTTGCCAGGGCACACTTCATGCCGATTGCGGGCACACAATCCGTGACCGTTTATCCGTCACATAAAGTCAAAGCAAAACGACTAGCTGAGAATCTCGTGATTGCGCTCGAGGCCTCAGGAGGAATTCTGCTTTTGCAATCGGAACTCCCCGAAGGCAAAGGACTGGCGAGTTCGTCTGCGGATCTTGTTGCGGCTGCACGGTCAATCGCGCGCTGCTTCAAGCGTAGGATTCGCACGTCATTGATCGAGAAATTGATGTCGGAGATCGAGCCATCCGACGGGGTGATGTACCCAGGGGTGGTTGCATATCAGCAGCGAGCATGTCGCCTTCTCTCCTTCCTTGGGCAAATGCCGCCGCTTGCAATCGTAGGTATCGATGAAGGAGGGACGGTCGAGACCGTGGACTATGATCAACGGCGAGGTGAAATCTCCGCCAGTCAACGGGCAGAATATTACGAATTACTGGCCCGCGCGCGGGCAGCGATTCCGCAGGGTGACACGGCGGCAATAGGCAAGATAGCTACGGCCAGCGCGCTCCTGCATCAGGAGCGCGCTCCAAAGAAGCGTCTGAACTCGATGCTGAAAGCATCCGAGGCTACCGACGCTCTAGGGGTTATAGTCGCGCACAGCGGCACAATGATCGGAATCCTGCTTGATCGAATGGTGGCTGACTTTCCACTCAAGCTCCAGTCCGTGCTCGCCCATGTATCGGCGTTGGACGACTCGCCAAAAATACATCTGACCATGGCTGGCCGTCAGTGAGGTGAGCACGATGAACGCATTCCGCAAACGCCGGCCATTCTCGGGCTATTCTGATGCCTATGTTCTTCCCAGCATCATCAGGTGTGAAACAAACCTTTATGTTGCGCAGTTCGCGTTCATGAAGCTTCTTCCCGCGAAGTACATCATTGAGCAAGCGCTGGCTCGCGGGACTTTGACGCACGGCATGAGAGTCCTCGAGACTTCCAGCGGAACCTTCGCACTGGGTTTGGCGGTAGTCTGTCGGGAACGTGGATTCCAACTTGAAATCTTCACGGACCCAGTGATGGACAGGGGTCTGGAAAACAGGTTGAATTCATTGGGGGCCAAAGTCTTCATAATAACTGAAAAGGCCAAGCAAGGGGGCTATCAAAGAAGCCGTCTCGATGCGTTGGACGCTAGGATGAGACAGTTGGGCCACTCCTGCTTTTGGCCCCGACAGTACGAAACACCCGATAACCCAGCAGCCTATAAGCTCTTCGCCGACCAAATAGCGGAGATGTTGGGTCCGGACGTAACGTTGGTCGGATCTGTAGGGTCAGGCGGCTCTACTTGCGGAACAATAGGGCGCCTCCGGCAAAAAGCGCCTGGCGCACGCCTGATCGGAGTGGACACCTTCAATAGCGTGATCTTCGGCCAAAAGGATGGCGAACGCAAACTGCGGGGGCTGGGGAACAGTCTTGTGCCCAAGAACGTGAAGCATGAACTGTATGACGAGGTGCATCTCATCTCGGCTCCGCTCGCATTTACTGCAACGCGACTCCTCCACGAGCGGCACGCCGTCTTCGCCGGTCCGACATCCGGAGCGAGCTACATCGTGGGGCGCTGGCGCGCTCGGCAGTATCCAGAAGAGACCGTAGTCGTCATTTGCCCGGATGAAGGCCACCGCTACGTCGAAGCTGTATACGACCGTGAGTGGCTCAAGCAGAACGGATCTCTAAATGAAGCCGATCTGCTGGATGCGCCGGCGACCGAAATTCATCCGTCGGTGGCTCTCCCACCATGGAACCGATATCTTTGGAAACGGAAAACCCGGGAAACTGTCTTAAACCTTCTGGAGCAAGTCTGATGAGCCGACGTAGCTTCCTTTTCGTAGAAAGCAACACGACGGGCACTGGCGAAATATTAATGAAGCGGGCCCAAGCCTTGGGCTTTGAGCCGTATCTGGCTACGTGCAATCCGGCGCGCTATCCTTTTCTCAAGGACTCGGTCGCTCAAGTGATCGAAGCTGAGACCCGCAGCCCGGATGAACTCATCGGGGTCGTTGCCAAATTAGGCAGGCTGGTAGGGATATATTCGTCGTCGGATTATTTTGTGGAGGCAGCGTCACGTGTCGCGACGGCGATAGGGCTGCCAGCAGCGAATCCGGAGGCTATTGCTACATGCCGGAACAAATGGAAGCAAGCGGCCGAGTTGCAGCGACAATCAATCGCGATCCCTGAAACTCGGCTGGCCACTTCCGTCAGAGACGTCGAGAATATTTTTGCTCAAGCCACTCTGCCGGTGGTCATCAAGCCGGTGTCCGGAAGTGGTAGTAGCGGTGTGAGGTTGTGCGACAGTGCCGCAGCCGCCATTGAGGCGTTTGAGAGTGCAAGGAGCGCACTGCTCGATCAAGTGGATCTACGCAGCCCCGACATCCTCATCCAGCAATATGTGGAGGGTAAGGAATACTCTGCAGAAATAGTTGCTTATGATGGGACGCTGCATTGCCTCGGAATTCTTGCCAAGCACAAAGGCCCCCCTCCCTGCTTCGTCGAGGTGGGGCACGACTTCCCGGCACCCCTTCCGGAGCTATCTCTACGGGAACTGGCCTCTTTTGCCGCTGGCGCGGCGTCGGCTCTAGGCCTGAATTTCGGACCGGCTCATGTGGAGTTCGTGATAACGGAGTCGGGCCCCGTCATCATCGAGGTCAATCCCCGGTTGGCTGGAGGGATGATTCCAGTCATGCTCTCCCACGCCCTGGGAACGTCAGTCCTTGACATGGTGATTAGGCTTTACGCGGGAGAGGGGTTCACAGCTCCGCACGCGAGCGCAAGGGCGGGAGCCATCCGTTTCCGCCTTGCTGATAGGCCCGGCAAGCTCAAACACCTGAGCTTTTCAGAAAGTCCAAACGCGACAGTACCTGAGGCGAGTCTTTTGAAATCTGAAGGGGAGGAATTTCAAATAAATGGCGATTTTAGAGACCGAGTAGCCTACGCCATAGGGGTTGCGGATGAACTCAATGCCGCCGCCACGGCAGCTGAACGGATGATCGATTCCATTGTGATCGATATTGAGGCGGCTGCTTGCGAAGCGGACGACGACAAAGTCGTTGGGTCAAGCCAGAGCAAATGGAACCTGCATCCCGAAGCGATGAAGTTGCTCGCTCCTCCGATCGAAATCGCGCGTGACGGTCGCCTTCTACGGCACCAAGCGTCCATAGACGAAGCACATCTGGTGATGCTCGCGGACCAGGGCTTGGTCAGCCAAGCAGTGGCTGCCGATCTCCTCAAACACGTCTTGTCCCTTCAGGACGAGGGCTTTCAGTGTTTGGAGGGCCGCGATGCTCCGCGTGGCCTCTATCTGGCTTACGAGGCCGAACTTGCCACCAGAGCTGGCCCCGAAAACGCTGGCTGGCTGCACCTTGCGAGGTCCCGCAACGACTTGAACGCGACCATTTCTCTCCTGGTGCTTCGGGAAGCTGCATATTTCATCTCGGAACTGATAGGAACTGCACAAGATGCCCTCCTTCAGCGAGTGGAGGAAGCATCGAGACTAGTGGCTCCGTTGTACAGTCAGTATCAGATCGCACTCCCCGGATCGCCAGGCCACTATCTGCTTGGCGTGTTCTTCGCTCTGGGGCGGGAGCGCCAGCGTCTTCATTGCCTGATGGAAGACATCCGGAACTGCCCTATGGGGGCAGGTGCCGGCGGAGGCACCAGCATACCTATAGATCCCTTGAAGACCGCAAATCTTCTGGGATTCGAACTGCCATCGTTCAACTCACTTGATGCCGTCGCAAGCCGCGATCATCACCTGCAAGCACTTTCCGTCTTCGCCGGTATTTCGATTTTGCTCAGCCGTGTGGCCCAGGACCTACAGGTTTGGACCACGCGGGAGTACGCGCTTATCGATATTCCTAACAATCTTGCTGGCGGCTCTTCCATGCTGCCGCAAAAGAAGAATCCCTTTCTGCTGGAACATATCAAGGGGTCGGCAAGCTCCGTGATCGGCGCATACATTTCTGCAGCAACGGCAACTTGCAAAGCGCCTTTCAGTAACTCCATAGAGGTAAGCAACTACGGCTGCTCTTCACTGAGCCTTGCAGAAGAAGCGCTAGAGCGCGCCCTAACCCTTACGTCGCTAATCGTGAAGTTTATGTCTTTCAACCTGCGGCCAATGCGTGAAAATCTGGAAGACGGCTTATCGATGACGGTGGTCGCCGCCGAGCGAATGACGTCGCGAGGCATTCCTTTCAGGAAGGCTCATACATTAGTTGGCGAGATCGCCAGGCGCCTGTCGCGGGGCAGCAGCGTCGCTGAATGCCGAAGCGAGTTGACCAGCCACCTCGCTGGTGCGTTGCCAGCGAGTCTCGAAGAGTGCAGGGATACTCTGCAGTTCGGAGGAGGACCCGGAAAAAGTTCAACCGATAGCCAGATCTCTGTAGCAAAAGCGCTGTTTCGCGACGTGCAGTTGAAATGCGCGGACATGCGGGGTCGCTGGGTGCGAGCGGAAATGCACCGTAAGCATAGGGTGAAAGAACTCATTATGAGGCCCCATCCACCTGAAGGGTAAAATGCTGCCTGACAACGAACGCATCAAGTGCGCGCTGCCAGTTTCGACGATCGTACGGATGGCCGTCCGGTGGTGGACCGCCGTGCTTGTCGGCGCTGGTTTCGGGAGGAGGAACGAGGGTCACTGAAAACTGGAGCCGGGGGCCTTATTCAGAGATCGCGCGCAATCGGGTGGCATTTATGTGATCAAGCTGTTCCGATGGCGCAAGAAACTCGGCCGGTGTTCGTCCTGTGCATCCCGCGATTCGTCCCTGTTGAGGTTGCCGCGGTGTTGCCTGCGTATTTCCGATTTGAAGCCGGCCAGTCATTCCGATTTCATTGCGGCCGGTGTTCCGATTTGAAGCCGGCCATTTTTCGGACTGATCCTAGGTCTCCTTGATGTTTGG
>NZ_JAMYRR010000011.1:0-197311 GCF_040321535.1 Mesorhizobium sp. M0340
ACACTATTTTTTGGACCCAACCCCCCCCAACATCAAAATACACCCCCCCGCGCCCCCCCCCGCCCCCCGTCCGCGGCGGCGGGGGCGGGCCCCCAAAATATAACGCCCGCCCCCGAGGCCGAGCTTGGCGGCATGACGCTCGATCCATGGAAGAAAGGATGCCGCTTTGACATCGCCGAGGATTGTCATGCGCTCGCGCGTAAAACGTCGATCTTGCTCGTTCATGAAGGACCCTAACAACGAAATTGATGTACAGATACGTCGTATCCAATCACGTGGCTAAGGGCGTGAAAAGGCGGGCGGATCTTTCGCCGACAAGAACGCTCGTCATCCTCGCCGACCGGTCAAGACCGGTCGCTGCCGTCCCGATGCTCCTTGGTAAGCGACAGACCTTTGACCGGCCATGTCCGGTAGCCCGTCATCGAGGGATCGGTTCGGAACTGCGTCGCAAGATCGGTCATCCGGCTCCAGGACTTTCCTAAAAGCGTATTTTCGGGAAACCAAGCCAGACGGCACCTGCGGAATAGTGGCGCCGGGGTCGCGGAACCATACGGAACGATGCGGGAAGATTTCTGATTTATACGAAAGGAGTACAATTCATTGAGGTCGGCCAGGAACCACCGACGGCTGGCGGTTGGCCAACTCCTGAAGGGCTCACGCAAAGGGCTGTATCGATGGCCACAGCGTTGGTTGTTCAAAGCGCTGCAGCCGGGATTGCTCGGCGCCGGAGATGGCGCGCAGCTCTTCGTGGATGATGCGAAGCAGGCATTTGGTGTGGCCAATTTCAAAGCGTCCGGTGGGGGCGGAACGATACGAGACAATACGGGAAACTCTCTGATTTAGGCCCACGAAAAAGCCAATAAAATCAATAGTTCGAGGACGTCCCCCAACAGTGCGCGACAGTGACCGTCCTACCAATAATGAATGGTGCCTTTAAATTGTTCATGCAGTCTCGACGAGGTTCGGAACCAGCGATCGGCAGCCTTGGCCGGACTAGCCCGATCCGCAAAGCACCGCTTGAATCATCGCCGAGATAAAAGCGTCAGATGTTTTCCGGCGTGACTATTTCAAAAGGTATAGACCGCTGAAGGGTCGCGACCGGTGCTTGCGGTCCAATCACGTCAATCATCGTCTGCACAAGGAGAGCCGAGGTCGCCTCGAGTGGATGACAAAGAGCTGCAGTGATCATTCCCTCGGACAAGCCTTTTCGCGTATCGGGGCCAATGTCACGGCAAACCAGCTTGATGCCCGCCCGCCTTTCAGCAGGGATCTCTCGAAGCGCACGGAGCACTCCAGTTATTCCGCCGCCCACGATCAGAATTCCTACGAGATCATCAGTCGTCTTCAGGAGTTCGGCCACCATACGGTAAGCCTCGCTCGATTCCTCATGAGTAGGGCGACTTTCTTCCACTGTGAGCCGCGGAGCGTGTTCGCGCAAATACGAACGGAAGCTGGCATCTGAAACGTCTTGGCATTGATATCGGTGATTTCCTATGAAAACCGCAATGCGACCCGGACCTTGGGTGGTTTGCGCAATCAAGAATGCCGCCGTACGCCCGAGCTTCCAGTTGTCCGTTCCCACATAGGCCGCTCGTTCCGGCGCGGATTGGTCCGTAATGTAAGCAACAACGGGCTTCCCCATTTCCTTCAGTGAACGGATTGCCTGTCCTATTATAGGGTGATCTGGTGCGATCACCGCGACTACGTCGCAGGTGTCGCCGAGCGCCACGAGTCGGCTAGAGATAATCTCCGGCGTCAGGAGATCCACAAACTCGACGACGGCCTCAACAATTTCGTCGCGACGATCGCGACAAGCTGCGATGATTTTCTTCCCGAACAGTTTGTAGAGTTCACGGGTCGATTGCTGCAGCAGGAAACCAAATCGGTGATGCGGCGACAGTTTCTTGGCCCGGTCGTCGATCGCCCCGAGCCCATAGAACCCGATTTCTTCGGCTGCGCTTTGTACTCGTTGCACGGTCTTTGGGCGAACGGAAACCGTCCCGCTGAGGATTCTGTTCACAGTCGCCACTGATACGCCAGCGGCTTGAGCGAGGTCGCGAATGGTAGGCCGCCTCATTGATCCTCCGCTACTGTATCATCATGATTGACACTAAATGATACGAATGCGACCTAAATACTATTTTTGTGTTCCGACGATATCAAGCCTCCGATATGAATCGCCTCTGCATTGAAGCCCGAACTGGTCCAAGGCCGGTTGGATGGTCGGTCAGGAGGCTATTAAGATGGATGACCTTCAGTATGGAACGCGCGACAAACGCGGAAACTGGGTCCCGCACCGCCGCGCCGAGCCGGTGCCGATCTGGCATCGCCCGTTCAACGCCAAGAAGGTACTGGCTTGGTTTCCCGAGTTTCTGTGGCCTTGGAACGCCTTCCACATGGCCACGGCAATCATCTGGGTCAACTTGCTCATTCCGAGCTGGGACAGCCTGGCAACATTTTCGCTGCTCAACTACCTTTGGCTGTACGGCCTGAACGCAGGGGGCATTTTTCTCTTCTACGGGTTCTTTGAGCTGCGCTATTACATCCAGCGCAAGCAAGAGACGCGCTTCAAGTATAATCCAAAATTCCCCTCCGACGCGCCGTCCGACGTCTTCTGGTTTCAGAGCCAGAATATCGACAATTTCAGCCGGTCGTTTTTCATCACTATACCGCTGTGGACCGTGGTCGAAATCGTGATGCTGTGGGCCTACGCTAATAGCTGGGCGGTCTGGCTGCCCTGGACGACGAATTGGCTTTACCTATCGTTCCTCGTCATCATCGCGCCGGCCGTGCATGAGATCTATTTCTTCTTCCTGCACCGCGCCATCCATTGGCCGCCGCTCTACAAATGGGTGCACTCGGTTCACCACAACTCGATCAACCCCAGTCCGTGGTCGTCGCTGTCCATGCATCCGGTGGAAGGGTTCCTCTACCATGCCGAAGCCTGGCTGCACCTGCTGATCCCATCCAACCCTGTCTGCGCGTACTTCACACTGCATGGGGCCGGCTTCGGAGCGGTGAATGGCCATCTTGGGTTTGAGACCTTCGAACTCACCGACAAGATCAAGCTCGATAGCCATTCCTATGTCCACTACCTGCACCACAAGTATTTCGAGGTGAACTACGGCGGTGACGGTCTGGTTCCTCTCGATAAGCTTTTTGGCACTTGGCACGACGGTAGCAAAGAAGCTGACGAGGCTATGAAGGCGCGCTTCCGCAAAAAGAAAGAAAAGCTGCGCGCGCAGCAGGAAGCCCGCGGCGGCCCGGCCACTGGAATGCCGGCGGAATGACGATCAGACGCTGTCTCGGCTAGGCCCGAGAGGAGCGGGTGCGGGGCAGCCAGGCTTTTGTTGAAACCCGCGGGGCGGGTAAACCGGGAGGAAGACTATGAAGCTTTTCAAGATACTTGTGTCCACAGCAGTGCTGGCTGCGTACAGCACCAGCAGCACGCTCGCCGCCGACATCTTCGTTATCGGCGGCAAGCCGGACGATCCATTCTGGTCAATCGTCAAGCGTGGTGCCGAAGACGCCGGTAAGGTGGTCGAAGCTCAAGGTGGTAAAGTCACCTGGCTCGGGCCGCAGAACTACGACAATCTGGGTGTGGACGCGGCCGAACTGATCCGCCAAGCCATCGACCAGAAGGCCGACGCCATTGTCGGTCCGGACTGGGTGCCGGAAGCCATGGATCCGGCGTTCAAGGCGGTTGTGGACGCTGGCATTCCGCTTGTTATCTACAATGCCGGCGGTTTGCAGGCGGCTGATCGCCTCGGCGCTATGAACTATGTCGGCTCGGACGATTACAAAGGTGGCGTCGCCGGCGGCGAGTATCTCGCTAAGGCCGGCAACAAGAAAGGCGTCTGCATCAACACACTGCCGGGTGCGGCCAATATCGAGGCCTACTGTGGTGGCTTTAGGGAAGGGATGAAGAATGGCGGCGGCGAGGCCGATGTGTTGCCGTTGCCAGCTACCTCCTTCGGCTCGGCAACAGCAGTGGCGCAGGCGGTGAAGGCCTATCTGCTGCAGCATCAAGCCGTGACCGCGGTGTTCACCATCGGCAATGTCGACGCCAATTCGGCCATGAACGGTATTACCCAGGCCGGCAAGGCCGGGCAGGTTCAACTCTGCGGCATCAACTTTGACGAGACCATCCTGAACAACATCAAGGATGGAAAACAGGCCTGCGCGATCGACCAGCAGGGCTACTGGCAAGGCTATCTCGCCGTCTCAATCTTGAATGGCAAGGTAAACTACGGGCTGACTGTGCCGACGCGCGAGATCCTCACCGGTCCTGGTATCATCGACAAGAACACTGTCGAGCTGACCATTGCCGGCGTGAAGGCCGGCGCGCGCTAGGTGTCCTTACGGCCGCCCGCCGTGTGAGGCGGGCGGCCAGTGCATTCTACTTCCATAGCGACCGCAATTTTTGGCGCTCGATAACTCGCGGATTACCCATGACGGCACATCCCGTGACATCCACCCCAACGCCGATGGCAAATCGCGGCCGTTCTGGACTGGCCCCAGGTCGTCTGGCACGGCGGCCCGAGACGGGCTCGTTCCTGGGCATGGTCGCAGTCTTTTTGTTCTTCGCCATATTCGGAGGCAGTGGCTTTTTGTCAGCAGCCGGTACGGCCAGTTGGCTGAGCATCGCCTCCGAGATCGGCATCATCGCTCTGCCGATAGGGCTGCTGATGATCGCTGGTGAGCTGGACATTTCGGTCGGCGCCGTGATTCCCGCGGCCTCTCTAACGGCCGCGATCATATCCGGCTACTATGGCCTGCCTGATTGGCTCGGCATCACGGCCGCCCTTGGGCTCGGTCTCGCCATCGGCTTAATCAACGGCGTGTTCGTCACGCGAACCGCGATCCCGTCCCTGATAATCACAATAGGAACGATGTTCGGCACAATGGGCCTGACGCTGGGCCTTACGGTGATGATCGCCGGCAGCACCGGTGTCTCGCTGGTACCCGACGAACTCACGAAGATGCTTCTCGGCCAATATCTCGGGGGCATGTTCCAAGTGACGATTCTCTGGTGGCTCGTCTACATCGCCGCCCTTCTCTGGCTCTCCACATCTCGCCCGTGGGCAACTGGATCTATGCACTCGGGGGCGACAAGGAGAGCGCGCGCAACGCGGGCATCCCCACCAAGCGGCTTACCATCGGTCTATTCATGCTTTCGGGGTTTTCCGCCGCGTTCGTCGGAGTCAGCCAGGTGATGGTCTACCAGAGCGCTCAGGTTCTGGCTGGGCAGTCCTTCATCTTCAATTCGATCATGTGCGTAGTCATCGGAGGCGTTCTGCTTACCGGCGGATTTGGCTCTGTCGTAGGTATCGTGTTCGGCACGATCACCTTCTCTATCGTAAACCAGGGCATCTACTTCACGAGTATCGATCCCAACATAGGAAGCGTCATCATCGGCGCGCTTCTCCTGATCGCCGTACTCACCAACGACACCTTTCGGCAGCTGGCGCTCAGCTACTCATCGAAGAAGGCTTGAGGGACCGCCATGACTGAGGCAATCAAATCCTTGTTGCGCCGCCCGGAAGCAGGCTCGATCCTCAGCCTGATCGGGGTGGTGCTGTTCTTCGTATTTTTCGGTGGCGTGGACCTGGGCACACTCCTTGGGGCGGCGAGTTGGGTGAACTTCGCCGCCAATCTCGGCATTGTCGCCATTCCGGTCGGTCTGCTGATGATCTCGGGTGAACTCGACATCTCCATCGGCGCATTGATTCCCGCGGGCTCTATGACCACCGCCATCCTTAGCGGCTACTATGACCTGCCCATCGCGGTGGGCATGGCCGGCGCCCTGGCGGTCGGTGTGGCGGTCGGCCTTGTCAATGGTTTGCTGACGATCCGCACCTCGGTGCCTTCGTTGATCATTACGCTCGCCACCCTGGTTGCGATGCAGGGCTTGGTGCTCAGTGGGTCCGTGTTGCTAACTGGCAACGCTAGCGTTGCCGTCACCGCGCCCGAATGGGCCAAATTCCTGTTCGGACAGCTTATCGGTGGAAGCCACCAGGTCATCATCGTCTGGTGGGTGGTGTTCGCTGTCATCATTGGCTTCGTGCTGCACAAGACCCGCTTTGGCAACTGGCTGTTTGCAATGGGCGGCGATCGCGTCAGCGCCCGCAATGCAGGCATTCCGACAAGCCGCATGACCATCGCACTGTTCGTGCTGTCCGCCGTCAGCGCCACATTCGTTGGCATGTGCCAGGCGATCCTGTTCAACTCGGCCCAGGTTTCCGGCGGAATGAACTTCATCTTCAACGCGATCGTGTCCGTGGTGGTCGGCGGCGTGCTGCTCACGGGAGGGTTCGGCTCGGTCATCGGCATCTTCGTCGGTACCATCACGTTCGCCATTGTCAGCCAGGGCATCTACTTCACCCAGATCGACCGGAACTGGTCGAACCTGATCATCGGCGTGATGCTTTTGACGGCGGTGCTGATGAATCAGGCATTCCGGGAACTGGCTCTGTCTTACCGGCGAGGTTCAAAACAAAGCGTGCCGAGGGCACCCATACAGCACTGAGCGATGCGGCTGCAGTTGCGATCAGCGACTGCTTGGAAGAACGAAAGATGCGATAATTATGAGCGAAAAACCTGCCATTCTCGAACTGAAAAATGTCAACAAGTCTTTCGGCCCGATCGACGTGTTGCATAACATCTCGCTGCAAATTCGCCGGGGTGAGGTCTTGTGTCTCCTCGGCGACAACGGCGCAGGAAAGTCCACTCTCATCAAGGTGTTGGCAGGCGTCCACAAGCCGACCAGCGGCGAGATACTGATGGACGGAAAGGCGGTCAGCTTCGACCGTCCGAGCGCTGCGCAGGAGCGGGGCATTGCCACCGTGCACCAGTTCGGCGGAACGTTCCCCTTAATGAGCATCGGCCGCTCCTTCTTCGTTGGGTTGGAGCCGACAAAGGGTTGGGGTCCGTTCAAGATCTACGACCGCAAGCGCGCCAACGAGATCGCGGTGAAAGCGGTGCGGGATTTCGGCATCACGCGTATCGACGACGGTGACCGGCTTGTTGGTGGCCTGTCAGGCGGGGAACGCCAGTCTTTGGCCATTGCCCGCGCCGTGCATTTCGGCGCTCGCGTTCTGATCCTCGATGAGCCGACAGCAGCGCTCGGCGTCAAGCAGGCAGCTCACGTGCTGCGCATCGTCAATGAAGCCAAGCGGCGCGGTCTCGCGGTCGTCTTCATCACCCACCAGGTGATGCACGCCATGGCGGTGGGAGACCATTTCGCCGTCCTCATTCGCGGTGCGATCGCCGCCGATTTCCGGAAGCGCGAGAAAACCCGCGAGGAGATCACCGATCTGATGGCCGGCGGTGAAACCATGGCTGACCTCGAGGCGGAAATCGAGCATGAATTGCATGCATGATCACAATGAAAATGCGCCGCCTCTCGAGCTGGATGGGCGGGCGGCCCGATCGTTTTCCTCGGGAAACCTCTGCCTTCGACCGGCCCTGATGACCCTTGGCGCCACCAGCCTCTTCACGTCGAACAAAGCAGAAGAAATATGACAATACGGATTGCGGTGATCGGTGCCGGTGTGATGGGCGCCGACCACGCCAGGATAGTGGCGGAAGACCTTCCCGGAGCAAGCCTTCAGCTGGTGTGCGACATGGATGAGGCGCGTGCCCGCACTGTTGCCGACACCTTTGGTGCGCTCGACATCTCCACCGATCCAGAAGGCGTTGCCGCGCGGAAGGACGTGGACGCAATCATCGTGGCGAGTCCCGATGCCACGCATGCGCCGCTGTCGAAAGCTTGTATTGCCGCCGGCAAGCGTGTGTTGTGCGAAAAGCCCCTCTCCCAAGCGTACGCTAACTGTATCGCGGTGATGGAGGCCGAACAGAAGTCGGGCGCGAAATTCGTCCAGCTTGGTTTCATGCGGCGCTACGATCGCTCCTACGAAGAGATTAAGCGGGCGCTCGCAGACGGCCGCCTTGGCCGGCCCCTGATGATGCACAATTTTCACCGGAATGTCGAAACGCCGGCTGCAGATTTCACCGGCGCAATGGCTATCACCAATTCGGCTCCACACGAGTTCGATGTCGTGCGCTATGTGCTCTCGACGGAATATGCGTCGATTTCGGCCTTCCAGCCGAAGCGCTCAGATGCCCGGGTCGCGCCTGTCTTCATGGTGCTGGAGACGGTCGATGGCCAACTCGTCAACATCGAGATCAACAACAATGCCGCCTATGGTTACGATGTCCGTGCCGAGCTGATCGGCGAGCGGGGCACCGTTGCGATGAACAACGTCGCCTACACTCGCATCGATTCTGCGCTTACACAGAGCACGAGCTACGACTCCGACTGGCGGACCCGCTATGCCGATGCCTACCGTCGGCAGAACCGCGACTTCCTACGCTTCGCCATGACTGGTGAGTTCCCGGCAACCGCTGCGAATTGCTGGGACGGTTATTGCGCCGCCGTCGTTGCCGAGGCGGGCGTGAAGGCGTTGCACGAGGGCCGCCGCGTACCCGTCCAAATGATCGCAAAGCCGGAGTTTTACGCGTGAAGCTGGGTTTCGTTTCAGACAGCCTCGGCAACCTGCCCTTCGAAACGATGCTGGATCATGCGAAGCGCATGGGTGTCTCCGGCGTCGAGGTGAACACCTGTGGCTGGTCCACCGCGCCGCATTTTCGGCTTTCGTCCATGCTGGGCAACAGGGAAGGCCAGAAGCGCTTCGTTGGCGCGTTCGAGGCGCGCGGGCTAGAAATCATCAGCCTCAACGCAAACGGCAATCCGCTGCACCCGACCGACCCGGCCCAGGGCGAAGGGCTGAAAACCACTATTCGCGTCGCGGGCGAAATGGGCATCCGGACGGTCTGCACCATGAGCGGCCTCCCGGCCGGCAACGCTGCAGATACAATGCCCAACTGGGTCGTCTCGTCGTGGCCGCCGGAAACACAGGCCATTTTGAAATACCAGTGGGAAGAGAAGCTGATTCCCTTCTGGACCGAGATCGTGGCGTTGGCTGAAGAGAACGGCGTGGAGCGCATCGCGCTTGAACTCCACGGCAACCAGTGTGTCTTCAACGTGCCCTCGCTTCTGAAGTTGCGACAGGCGGTCGGACCCGTCGTGGGGGCGAATCTGGACCCTTCGCATCTGTTCTGGATGGGTGCCGACCCGCTGGCGGCGGCTCAATCTTTGGGCGAGGCGGTATATCACGTTCATGCCAAGGACACGATGCTCAACGCACCAGTGCAGGCGACGACATCTCTGCTCGAGAATGGCAGCCTGATGGATCTTCCAGCCCGGTCATGGAGCTACATCACGCTTGGCTTCGGCCATGGCGAGGAGTGGTGGCGGCAATTCTGCTATCGCCTCAAGATGGCCGGCTATGACGGCTGGCTTTCCATCGAGCATGAGGACGTGCTCCTGAACTCTCTGGAGGGACTCGAAAAGTCCGTGGCGCTACTGCAGGGGGTCATGCCGTCCGCCCCCGCCGACTACAAACCGCAAGCCATCTGAAGGAAGGTTTCCATGCCTTGGATCGACGCCTGTGCCGCCGCCGACATCGAAGCCGAGGAAGCCAGGCGCTTCGATCATGGCGGTCGCACCTTTGCGATCTTTCGAAATGATGCGGACGAATATTTCTGCACCGACGGGCTTTGCACGCACGAGAGTATTCACCTCGCTGACGGTCTCGTAATGGGGAATACAGTGGAGTGTCCTAAACACGCATCCGTTTTCGACTTCACGACTGGGGACGTAGAGACCCCGCCCGCTTGCGAGAATCTCAAGACGTACAAGACGAAGGTCGAAAATGGCCGCGTCATGATCGAGATCTGAGCCATATGGACCAGCCGTTCCAGCTTGCAGCCTGCGCCGAGATGCTCTGGCGCGACCGCCCGATTACTTGGCGCGCCGAAATGAATTGGCCATTCATCGCCAAGGCGCTGTTTGACTGCCTGATCCCCTGCGGAGGCTGATTATGGGCATGTATCACAACCGTCCTCATGTCGAGGACATCCGCAAGATGAAGAAGAGCGGACAGAAAATCTCCATGCTCTTCGTCAGCACCCCGGATGAGGCGGCTGCCGCAGCCGCCGCCGGCATCCATATGCTCTCCATCGAAGGTCGATATTTCGATCCGGAAATGCGCCAAGCAGCCGGCGATTGTTTCGTACAAGTCGGTTTGCCATATGGCAGCTATGGGAGTTTCGCGGGCCGCCCGCTCGCAACAGCGGAGGACTATCTGCGTGCAGCGTTCCACTTTGCCGGCACAGGCGGCGACGCCTTTTATTGTGCGGCGTCATACGACATCCAGAAGACGTTATGCGACAACTACATTCCTGTCGTTGGCCATATCGGCCTAGTGCCGTCTTATATCACCTGGACGGGTTGGCGCGCAGTCGGCAAGACCGCGGACGAAGCAGTGCGCATTTGGCGACACACCCAAAAGCTGGAGCAAATAGGAGTCTTCGGCGCGGAGCTGGAAGTCGTCCCAGATCGCGTCGCGAAATTCCTCACCGAAAACTCCTCGCTTGTCATGCTAGGCATGGGCGCTGGCAAATATGCCGATGCGCAGTACCTCTTCACAGAAGACGTTTGCGGTTACGGCAAGAACCATAAGCCGCGACACGGAAAAGTTTATCGAAACCTTGGCCCTGAGCTGGAGAAGATTCAGGACGAGCGCGTCGCTGCCTTTAAGGACTACAAGGCAGACGTCGATTCAGGCAGATATCCCGGTTACGAGCACACGGTTCCGATTGTGGATGCCGAGTTCGATATCTTCATGAAGATAGTTAAAGGTTGAGAACTATGTCTGTGGGCTCATCTTATCCCTCACGGACATGCGGTCGACAGCGCGTATCAGTTGACAACCGACGAGCGCCATCGCTTGACGAGCTCAAAACGCTGATTGCCAAAAGGGAACTGACACTTCCGGAGAAGTCGGAGGCTGTCGCCCGGGTGATATTTGCGGAGCCGGATTACGTGGCTTTCGAAAATGCCGCCGCAATCGCGCGCCGATGCCATGTATCACCCGCGACCGTGTCCCGACTTGCATCGCGTCTCGGGTTTGGGTCGTTTGTGGAAATGCAGAGCTGCTTCCGAAATCATATACTGCATCGATTCAAACTTCAGGAAGAACACGTGAAGGCGAACTGCTGAGGATCATGTGCACGGACTTTTGACCCCGACAGCCGAGTGCTCTTTCCAAACTTGACGGCGATCGTAATTCCCGAGGCGGCTGTTGGGAGCTTTTTCGCTGACGCCCACCTTGCGCAGTTCCGGCCCCTGCTGAAGCCTGTCGAGAATGGCGACCTGGTGGGTGAGCGATTGAGGGCGGTCGCCCTGCCGGGTCATGCTCCCGGTCATACCGGCTAAGCGTTCGACACGGACGAGGACCGTTTCCTATTCTTCGGGGACGTCGTTCATGTGCCGGCCTTGCAGTTCGGCAATCCCGCGTTCAGTTGGGGCCATGACGACGATCAGCCGACGGCGCGCGCAACCCGCCTGAAGGTTTTCAGTGACGCGGCCAAGGCGGGGGACGTGGATCGCCGGCGCGCACCTTGGCTGGCCGGGCATCGGTCGCGTGGTGCGTAAGGGCGAAGCATACGGCTATGAGCCGGCAGGAGGACGAGTGACCGGATAGGCGGCCCGGTGCTGATCGGTTTATACCGCTCTCTTCGCCCAAGGCAAGGATCTCGACGAGCAGCGCGCCTCACTCCGGCGTCCTCAACAGCGGCGGCGCATCGTCCGGCCCACAAAATATCTGATTCTTGATCCACTGGCGGCCGATCGACGCCTGAGGCTTACCGGATCGGCGTCTCGCCGCGAAACAGCGGCTGGTGCGCCCGCATCAAGGCGGCAATCCGGTCGGCGACTTTTCGTACCGGCGGCGAGTGACGTTCCTCGTGATGGGTGACGATCCATTGGTCGGTTTCGAGCTCGGGGATAGGCTGAGCGACGCGAACCAGCCGCGGATCGCTGTCACCGACGAAGCACGGAAAGACCGAAAGGCCGGCGCCGGCGGCCACCAGTTCACGCACCGCATGGGTGTTGTTGCCACGTACGGCGATGCGGTCGCCGTGATGGGCTTGCAGCCAGCGCGCCGATGCAACGTTTGCGCCTTCGCCGGTGACGCCGACGAACAATCCAGCGGCGATGCCGTTGATCAGGTGACGTCCGGAATAAATGGCGTGAGCGACTTTGCCGCTCTGACGGCCGGCCAGCCACTGCTCGGTCGGACGCTCGCTGCGGATGCCGATGTCGGCGGCACGGCGGCCGATGTCGACCCGCTCGGTCGTGGTGACAAGCTCCACCCTTATGCCGTCATCGACCGTCCAGATCTCGCCGATATGGGCGGAAACGAAGGCCGACGTCCATGGCCCGGCCGAGACGCGGACAATGCGGTCGGGCAGGTTTCCCTCGCGCCAGCGGGTCAGCGACTGCATTGCTGCCTCGACGTCTTCGGCGCGCCGCAGCAGTTCTTCGCCGACCGGGGTCAGCCGGTAGCCGGTCTGCTGGCGCACGAACAGAGGTTCGCCGATCTGCTTTTCCAGCGCGGTGACGCGTCGTCCAAGGGTGGCTGCGCTGAGGCGCGTGGTTCCCGTCGCTGCGCTCAAGCCACCCAGCCGCGCAACGTCGAGAAACAACCTCAGATCGTCCCAGCCGATATCCATTTTGCAGAAATGAAAAACTCCTTGCGACCGTGGCTGTAGCGCGAAGGGCCATCATGCGCAAGTATGCAGGCGTTGGACGCGTTGGACATTCTTGCTTGGCGGGACAGTGACAAGCGCCTCGGCTGGCTAAGAAGCCACCGCAATCTTTTCGATCGCGCATGCGCTTCGCGCCGATGCTTTGCGCTTTCGACCAACCCAGGCGCGCGGGCATTCTGCACGCCAAAGGAGACGATCATGTTGGATGAACTTCGACACCGTTTCGCCCGCTGGCTTGCCTATCGCCAGACGCTTGCGAGCTTGAGGCGGGCCCCAGACAGCACACTTGCGGATGCTGGCATTTCTCGCGAAGAGATCCGCGAGCATGCCCGCCACACCAGCGTGCGTCGTTGAGGAACCGGGCATGCAGATGATTGAGCTTTGGGATGGCCGCTCGGTACCGGGCATTGGCATCGGCACCTGGGCGGCGGGTGGCCCCGCGCGTTGGCGTGACACGGCGACAACCTATGGCGAGGTCGATGACATCAGGTCGCAAGCCGCGCTGGCGATGGCCTATGAGATCGGCGCGCGGGTGTTCGACACGGCGGCCGCCTATGGCGCCGGCAATGCCGAACTGATCCTCGGGCGAGCGTTGAAGGGTAAGGACGAAGCCGTCATCGTCACCAAGGTCGGCTATTTCGGCGATCCCGAAACGCGCAAGATCGCACCCGAGGATGCCTCTGCCGCGGCGATTCGGACATCGATCGACAATTCGCGGCAGCGCCTGCAGCGCGATTGTATCGACGTCGTGCTGCTACATATCAACGAGTATCCGATCGAGCGCGCCGGCGAGGTGTTCAATACGCTCGATCTGTTGCGCCAGGAGGGCAAGATCGGCGGCTTCGGCTGGAGCACCGATCACCGCGAACGGCTTGCCGCCTACGCGCCGCGCGAGGGCTTCGTCGCCGTAGAGAACGACTTCAATGTGTTTACCCCGGCGAACGGGCTGATGGCCGTTGCGGCGCGCGAGAACCTCGTCTCGTTCAGCCGGCTGCCGCTGGCAATGGGGTTGCTCACCGGCAAATACACGCCGGCCATGCGGCTGCCCACCAACGATGTGCGCGGCGGCAATGCCGAATGGATGGTATTTTTCAGGGATGGCGCCGCCAACCCGCACTATCTGTCAAGGCTCTCGGCAATCCGCGACCTGCTCACGTCGGGCGGACGCACGCTTGCGCAGGGCGCGCTCGGCTGGATCCTCGCCAAGTCGGCAATCGCGCTGCCGGTTCCCGGCTTCACGCGGCCCGAGCAGGTCGAGGACAATCTCGGTGCGCTGGAAAAAGGGCCGCTGCCGGCAGCGGTGATGGCCGAGATCGACGCCGTGCTGAAAATTGCCGAGACTGCTTAGGGTGTGGCGAATCCGAAATTCGCATTGGCGATAACGCGGCCTTCAGTGGCGCAATGGACAAAGACGGAGCGGCGGACACGCTCGAGTTGAAGGTCCGCCGCTCCGGTTTTCAGATCAAAGAGTGATGCTGCCACGGGAGATGGGTGGCGAGCTGCGCTTGAGCTGCGCCGCCGACCGCGTCGCTGTCGAGAGAGAGCGACCCGGTTGAGCTGTCAAAGATGATGTGGTGGGAACCATCATCCGTGGCCGTACCAGCAGGAGACGCATGCAATGAAAGCCCGCCCGACTTAAGCTCGGCAAGAGCGGCTTGATCGAGGTGGAGCTTGTCCTGAAGCTTGCTGAAGTCGAAGGCATCGTTGCCTCCGTGACCCGACATGATCTCGGCGGCGGCGCCGTTCTTTGCCTGGGCCCCGACATTTTCACCGCTCTGGACGGTCTGGGCGAACCCATGGCCGGTCAGGTTGGTTGCCGTTCTGTCGGAGTGATTGTTGGTGGCGAGAAACTCCGAGCCGGCAGAAAGAGCATGGCTCAACACAGCCAGCACCCGGTCAACGCCGCTGCCCAAATCGTCCATCTTGTTGCCGCCAGTGTCGACATGGGAGGTGTCGTTGCCGCTATGGCCCGCCATTTCGTCGGTGCTTGCACTTGCATGGGAGGCATCACTGGTGGCCTTTCCGTGACTGGCCGTGCGGTGGGAAGTCGCAGCTCCAGCAGAATTACTATCGCTAGTGCTGGCGTCGGAAGGGGCGATGGCGGTAGCAGTCGCAGTAGAAGTGCCATGGCTGGTCTTGGAGTCGGAGGCGGCCACAGTAGAGCTATTATCGGCAGCGGTGGCAGTGGAAGGCACAGTTGCAGTGGAACTGCTATCGCCCGTCGCGGCTTCGGAAGAGGCCGCGGCAGTCGAACTGGTATTGCCGGTGGCGTCGTCGGAAGCGGCAGTTACAGTCGAACTGCTATCGCCGGTGGCGTCATGGGAAGGGGCCGTGGCGGTCGAACTGCTATCGCTGGCGGTGGCGTCGGAAGGGGCCGTGGCAGTCGAACTGATATCGCCGGTGGCGTCATGGGAAGGGGCAGTCGCAGTCGAAGTGTTGTCGCCGGTGGCGTCATGGGAAGGGGCAGTCGCAGTCGAAGTGTTGTCGCCGGTGGCGTCATGGGATGGGGCAGTCACAGTCGAACTGCTATCGCTGGCGGCGGCATCGGAAGGGGGTGTCGCGGCAGCGCTGCCGTCGCTGGTGTCGGAAGGTTCGGCCCCGGTGGTAGCGAGGTTGTGCTCCCGGAAAACGGCTTGCAATTCGGAGGAGCTTTCAAGCGCGGTGTCGCCGTTCTGCGTTCCCCATTTGTAGGTGTAGTCGAAGCCGGGCGTCGGAACCAATGCGGCCCAATGATCGATCATGGTTTGCATCTGTTCGGGGGTGGGCATGACATGTCTCCCGCCATCGGAAGTCTCCCAGTTACCGCCGCCAAAGGCCTGGTAGACCGGAACGATGTTGTTAGCCGGGATGCCCGACTTCACCGCTGCAGCCACGGCTCGATCGATCATGTCGTAATCGACCGTGTCCGTTCCCGTGCGCACCGGATAGGGGTCTATTCCGAAATAGTCGATATGCGTGTTGGCCGGATTGTAGGTGTTCGTAAAATCCGGATTGGTCGGGGACCCCATGTTCATCATGGTGATGAAGGTCTTGGCGCCTGGAAAATGCTCATGGATCCAGTCGGATTCCGCCTTCAGGTTCTCAGCGGTTGCGTAGGTGCCCCACCTGCCGGTGGGATCGGGCTCGTCAACAAGATAGAACCCAAACACATTCGGATTGCCGAGGAAGGGGGTCATTTTCTCGATGAAGGATGAGGTTACGCCCTCGTGCTCATTGAGGTAAACCAAACCCTTCATGCCATCCGGCAATGCGTCGACCTGGCTAGCATATTGAACATCGGCCAGATTGAAGCCAGCGTTTGCGATTTCGGTGGCGGAACCACCCGAGGTGTAGTGCAGAGTTGCCATCCAGTAATCCTTTTTCTCGTTCGATAGCGCCCGAGGCCTACCTACTAGAGGGTGTATATTAGCGCCAAATCACATAAAGACACTAGTTGATAAAATCATTGAGCGTTTGTAGGAATGCTGCATTAATTGTGGCTTTTTTTGATAAAAGCGGGCTGTACACAAGAAACTTATCGATTTTCTTAGGTCACAATCCCGGCGGAATCGCGACTTTATTTTGAAATAGCTGTGGCTTTGCAACTTATGACGTTTAAATTACAGGAAATTACATTCTTGTTTGTTTTTGATTTATCAATTTACCTTACGAGATGAAAATCAGACAGACGTTAACCACAAGAGCCAAGCCGCTCCGCGGTCTCACTGCCGCAAGCAATTAGTTGTGGACAATTCGTAGGCATCTGCGCGCTCAGCGAGCGGCAGATCTCCGTGATCGAGATCAGTCAATGTAGGAAGCCGCTCAAGGTGAGAATCGGGGCGGTTCCCAGTTGGAGCGCCTACCGCACTCGCCCATGACGAAGACTTAAGCGACATCAAAGCGGTTCGGCCCACGTTTACAAGCGAGCGACAACTGCGGAATGACTGCCGGGTTCGCGGTGCCTGGTTCCTGCTCTCGCGCTCAAGTAATTGGCAGTCCCGATTTATCGATCGTGATCTGCGAAGGGACGGTTTGTGAAGCCATGGCCGCTATTGCGCAGCGGATCTGATAGCGGCCCAGGGATCTGATAGTCGATACCGGGCTCAGATGGGATCTGACCGTTCGTTGCCGACAAGAATAAGAGTAAAGAGACGAGAAAGCGCGTACCGGATTGGTCGCGAAGCCGTTTGCTTCGTCGTCGTGCACCGTGCGATGAGCCTCTATTTCACTCAGATGCACTAAGTCCGTTCAAGACACGGAAGCGGGCCGCGAACCGCGCCGAGTAAACTCGGTGGCGGGCAGATTCAAGCCACCCTTCAATGATACCCTGCTAGCGAACCCGCTGGTGACGAAGGTTGAGTATCAGCCCGAATGGGCACCCGCTTTGGAAAAATCCGGTGCTGAACAAAGACGGAGCGGCGGACCGGCTCGAGCAGAAGGTCCGCCGTTCCGGGTCGTTCAGATCACAAGAAACGAACCTGCTGCAAGCGACAGACCTGGAGAGAGCGTGGCGAACTGTATTTGAGCTGCGCCACCGATCCCGTCGCTGTCGAAAGAGAGCGCCCCGGTTGAGCTGTTGTAGATGATATGGTCGGAGCTATCATGAGCGGCCGTGCCAGCAAAGAAAGCATCGGATGAAAGGCCTCCCAGCTTAAGCCCGGCAAAAACCGCGTCGTCGAGTTGGATCTTGTCCTGGAGCTTGTTGAAGTCGGTGATCCTGTCGATATTACCGGCTCCAAGAGCGCTGTTGAACACGAAGGCATCATTGCCTCCGTTACCGGTCAAGATGTCGGCACCGCCGCCACCATTGATGATGTTCGCGCCGGCGTTGCCTTGGATGGTCTGGGCAAAGGTGTTGCCCGTCAGGTTGATTGCTGACGTACCGGACGGGCTGGTGGTGGCGAGAAGCTCGATCTGTGAACTGGCCGAAAGCGCATGGCTCACAGCAGCGAACACCCTGTCGGTACCGCCGCCGACCGCCTCGTAAACTCTGTCGCCGGCATTGTCCACATAGTAGGTATCGTTGCCGCCATAGCCGACCATCGTATCAGCGCCACCGCCGCCATTAATGACGTTGGCGCCAGCGTTGCCCCCGATGCTCTGGGGAACTCATTGCCGGTGAGGTTGATTGCCGATGTGCCCGACGGGTTGGTGGCAAGAAGCTCAATCTGCGAGCCGGCCGAAAGCGTATGGCTCACAGCAGCGAACACCCTGTCTGTACCGCCGCCCGCCGCCTCGTAAACTCTGTCGCCGGCATTGTCCACATAGTAGGTATCGTTGCCGCCATAGCCGACCATCGTATCGGCGCCACCGCCGCCATTAATGACATTGGCGCCGGCGTTACCCCCGATGCTCTGGGCGAACTCATTGCCGGTGAGGTTGATTGCCGATGTGCCCGACGGGTTGGTGGCAAGAAGCTCGATCTGCGAGCCGGCCGAAAGCGTATGGCTTACAGTAGCGAACACCCTGTCTGTACCACCGCCCACCGCCTCGAACACCCTGTCGCCGGCATTGTCTACATAGTACGTGTCGTTGCCGCCATAGCCGGTCATGGTATCGGCCCCACCCCCGCCGTTGATGACATTGGCGCCGGCATTGCCCTGGATAGTCTGGGCGAACGCATTGCCGGTCAGGTTGATCGCCGTGGTGCCGGACGGGCTGTTGGTGGCGAGAAGTTCGATCTCCGATCCGGCCGCAAGCGCATGACTTACGGAGGCGAATGCTTTATCGGTACCGCCGCCCGCAGCCTCAATCTCCTTATCGCGGACATCGTCGACATAATAGGTATCATTGCCGCCATAGCCGATCATCGTGTGGCCGCCGGCTCCGTGGAATACATCGTCGCCACTGGTGCCATACAAGATGTCGCTTGTGTCGACGGGAGGCGGGATGGTTCCGGTGGTAGCGAGGTTGTGCTCCCGGAAAAAGGCCTGCAGTTCGGAGGAGCTTTCAAGCGCGGTGTCGCCGTTCTGCGTTCCCCATTTATAGGTGTAGTCGAAGGCAGGTGACGGCACCAATGCGGCCCAATGATCGATCATGATTTGCATCTGTTCGGGGGTGGGCATGACATGTCTTCCGCCATCGGAAGTCTCCCAGTTACCGCCGCCAAAGGCCTGGTAGACCGGAACGATGTTGTTAACCGGGATGCCCGATTTCACCGCTGCGGCCACGGCTCGATCGATCATGTCGTAGTCGACCGTGTCCGTTCCCGTGCGCACCGGATAGGGGTCTATTCCGAAATAGTCGATATGCGTGTTGGCCGGATTGTAGGTGTTCGTAAAATCCGGATTGGTCGGGGACCCCATGTTCATCATGGTGATGAAGGTCTTGGCGCCTGGAAAATGCTCATGGATCCAGTCGGATTCCGCCTTCAGGTTCTCAGCGGTTGCGTAGGTGCCCCACCTGCCGGTGGGATCGGGCTCGTCAACAAGATAGAATCCGAACACGTTCGGATTGCCGAGGAAGGGGGTCATTTTCTCGATGAAGGATGAGGTTACGCCCTCGTGCTCATTCAGATACACCAGGCCCTTCATGCCATCCGGCAATGCGTTGACCTGGCTAACATATTGAACGTCAGCCAGATTGAAGCCGGCGGTCGCGATTTCGGTGGCGGAACCACCCGAGGCGTAGTGCAGAGTTGCCATCCAATATTCCTTTGTCTCATTCGATAGCGCCCGGGGATTGCCTACTAGAGGGTGTATATTAGCGCCAAATCACATACCCGCAGCCTCTGATAGAATGGTTGATCGCCAGTAGGAATGCTGAACGGAGGGAGAAATCCCAATAGATGTTTTAAATAAATATCAAGGATTCAATCGACGTTAAGCTCGCATAGCTATGCAGATCAATCCAATTTAATTGGAAAGCGATAGATTACTTGTCTAAAATTTAGCCTACATGTTGCGATATTGAATTGTTAATTTAGCAGTTAACCTGCGAATTTAGAGATCAGAAGAACTTTTAATCTAGGGGACAAGGCCTTCGTAGTCTCATTTCCGCAACCAATTAGTTGTGGACAATTCGTAAGCGTCTGCCCGCTCGTCGCGGGATATCGGTCGGCAGATCAGGTTTCCGACATCGGAGGGGTCGAATCGGCTTGCCCGCTGGTCGCAAGGAGGCAAGCCGCGTCAGGGGTTGTGGGTGAGAGGGCTGATCATCATGCCTGGTAACACGCGGACCGACAGGGAGCTTAGGAATCCCAGCGTAGAGCAGCCGTACAGCGCACCACTGTCGGAAGCGCTTTCTTCGGTTGGCTGATCAGTGACGAATCCGGCTTGGCAGAACTCGCTAGAGTTCGAGGCACAATTCATCGGCGTATCCGCAAGATGCCGTCGAGGTGCTTCGCGCTATGCGTAAGGCCGTGATCCCAATGCGGTTTACCTCATTCAAACAGACGAGGACAGTAGGCAAGCCTCCTCCTACCGTACCCTTTCACGCGCACAGAAGTAACGAAGCAAAGCCATGAAAGCAGATGCGAAAGGTAGTTACTTCATGCGACCGAAACACGGCGCACGGACGGGAGCTTCGGGATGAATCCGCATCTCGTTTGTGTGGGAGGCGAAGATCACGCCCTGAGAATTCCGTTCCTAATGTCGCTGCGCGAAAGCGGCTTCCGGGTCACTGCGGTTTCGACCGGCGATGAGGCCGCGTTTTTGCGGCATGGCATTCCGCATCGCCGCTACGGTTTTGACCGATTTGCCAGCGGCGGTGGCGAGTGGACCGCCGTAAGAGCGATTCGGAAACTGGTTGCGGAACTCCGGCCTGACATTGTCCAAAGTTTCGACACCAAGCCTAACCTGCTGGCACCCCTTTCGCTGCGCGGAACAGTCCCGGTCGTACGCACGATCAACGGCCTGGGCTGGACATTCTCCTCGCTGGAACCGCGGGCTCTAGCCTTGCGTCCAATCTTTTGCGGACTGCAGTGGCTTGCTTCCTTCTGGACGGCCGCGACGGTGTTTCAGAACCGGGACGATGAGGCCTTCTTCAAGCGCTTTCGATTAATTGAACCGGGCAGCGGAAGAGTGATCCGCAGTTCTGGCATCGACGTCGATGCGTTCGCCCTGGCGAGGCATCTTGCTCCGCCGGCAACGAAAATGCGCAAGGAATTAGGGCTCCAGTCAGCGGAGATCGTGATTTTTGTGGGCCGGCTGACCCGCCAGAAGGGCATCCCGATACTGCTTCAAGCAGTGCCCCGCGTCCTTTCCAAAAGACCTAACGCTCGTTTCGTGCTTGTCGGCCCTTGGGAGTCCGAAGGTCCATTTGCAGTCGACAAGTCGGAAATCGATCGACACGCTCCTCATGTTATCGCGCTTGGCCCACGACGCGATGTTCCAGCCCTTCTTGGCATGGCCGACGTGTTCGCCTTCCCCACACAATATCGGGAAGGAATCCCGCGCGTCCTGCTCGAGGCAGGGCTGGCGGGTTTGCCCATCGTTGCCTCGAACATGCCCGGCTGCAATGAAGTGGTCGAGGATGGATGGAACGGCTATCTTGTCCAACCGCACGACGCCGATGGTCTTGCATCTCGAATAGTTGACATCCTTTCCGACCGCAGTCGCGGAAAAGTCATGGGCGGTCGTTCCGTCGAACTTGTCCGGGAGCAGTTCGCGCTGCCGCGGGTGGTGGCCCAATATTGCGATCTGTACAAAAATATCCTTGGCGCCAAACCCCACAGCGATCTCGCCCGACCGGCGTCTCCGATCTTGTTTGGAGAGGGTGCTGCGAGAAGCAGATTGGACTGGCGCCGATGATCCGGGACGCAATCCTGGCCTGCGGCCTCGCAACGACCTATGCGGTGCAACTCGACATTCCAGGGTCGCCCTTAGGGGTTGGCGAACTGTTCATCGTACTTTGGATCATGCTGTCGATTGGGCGCGTACTCGCCGGGGGCCACCTGGAGACAAGGCCGGCGCTGACACGCCTTGTGAGCTTCTGGACGATCATGGCGCTTGCTCTCGGGATCGGCACCGTCGTCGGCTATCTGACCACAATTCTATATCTGACGGGCCTGATGCACGATACGATGGCCTACCTGCTGTTGGTCAGCATCACCTGCCTTGCCGCTGCAGAACCCGACGCTGATCGCCGGCTGCGTCGTACTGGCTGGTGGGTTGTGGGCATCGCGAATATCGCGCTTGCCGTTCAGCTGGGACAGGGCTGGGGCTGGATCCCCAAAGCAGGCGTCGATCCCTGGTATTGGGACCGCTTTCGTGGCTGGTCGCATAATCCAAACCAGCTCGCGCTCTACTGCGCAATCTTTGGCCCGCTAGCCTTGCATCTTGCGACCACCACCAGCAATCGATGGGGCAGGTTTCTTGGGATCGCCAGCTTGTTCCTGACCTTCTATGTCGGGAGGCTGACAAAGAGCGATACCTATTTGTACACCAGCATCCTGACCTGCCTGACGTTCCTCGGGCTGCGGATCAGGACATGGCTCAAGACCGGTGGCAACAGGGTCAGCTTTTCACGGCAAGCCGTCCTCCTGTTGCTTGTCGGTATCCTTCCGTTGGCGATCGCGATAACCCCTTACGCCGTAACTGAGGCGAGCGTCCTCGAAAATTTCGCCAAGGGCCTGACCAAGGACAAAGGCGGCGAGGCCACTGCCGAAACCGCCGCACTCCGCGTGCATCTCTGGAACGAAGCGTTGGAGAAGGGCGCCGAATCCGGGTCGCTGGGCCTTGGTCCAGGTCCGCATCTCGAGCGCCCATCAGTGTTCGACTCGCAATTTCTGGAACGGCCCTTCGAGGCTCACAACACGATCCTCGACCTGTACACTCAAGGTGGTCTCATTGCGGTTCTGGCGCTGGTCTGGATAGTCGGCGCCGCCATCATATCGGTGTGGCGTGCGAAGCTCGACGCGCTGTTAGCGCTCGTGGTGTCAATTATCATCTTCGGGATGCCGCACCTGATCATCCGCCACCCGATCGTATGGTTTGCGCTAACCATCTGCCTTGTCGCCGGTACGCCGAAAGCAGTTTCTGCAATCTCCAACAATCCGGGGTAATGGTATGTGTGGTATTGCCGGAATTCTTCTTGCCTCCGATTCAGCCGACACGAGGCCGCTCAGGGCAATAGAGCAGATGACGGCCGCACTTCGTCACCGCGGGCCGGATGGCGAGGCATTCTGGGTAAACTGTGAATCGGGGGTCGCCTTCGGTCACAGGCGGCTGGCCATAGTTGACCTGTCGGAGGCTGGCCGTCAGCCGATGCATTCTGAAAGCGGCCGATATGTCATTACATTCAACGGCGAAATATACAATTTCCGTGATTTGCGCCGTGAGCTGGAGAGTACAGGCCATCATTTTCGGAGCGCCAGCGATACCGAAGTCATGCTCGCCGCAATTGAGAGTTGGGGCCTCGAAAAAGCACTCACCCGTTTCGCCGGCATGTTCGCTTTAGGATTGTGGGACCTTAGGACAAGGACGCTCCATCTCGCCCGCGACCGAATGGGTAAAAAGCCGCTTTATATCGCCTCAACACGCGATGCACTTGTTTTTGCTTCCGAGTTGAAGGCGATCAACCGTTTTCCAGGGTTTTGCCAGGAGCTCGATATCGATGCGGCCGCGGCAATGCTTTCGAAGGGATGGGTACCGGATGACAGCTGCATTTGGCGAGGCGTGTTCAAGCTGCCGCCGGGTTCGGTCCTGTCGGTAACGGCCGCTGAGTTCTCCGGGGAACGCAGTGTCGCCTCTCTGTCGCATCGCATTCGACGCTGGTGGTCGCTGGCCGAAGCCGCCACGGAAGGGCGGGCGGAACAGGTCGCCGGCAGCGACGAGGAACTCACCAATGAACTGGACGGCCTGCTTCGACTTGCCGTTCGGGAGCGCATGATCGCTGACGTCCCGCTCGGGGCCTTCCTGTCGGGCGGAATAGATAGCTCGACGGTTGTGGCCCTTATGCAGGCTCAATCGGAAAAGCCTGTGCGCACGTTCACGATCGCTTTCGGAGAGGGCGGGTTCGATGAGGCTCCCCACGCTGCGGAAGTCGCGCGCCATCTGGGGACCGACCATACCGAACTCCACCTTTCGGCTGCCGTAGCGCGCGACGTCATTCCAGAACTGCCGCAGATCTGGGACGAGCCATTCGCTGACGAATCGCAGATACCAACTCTGCTGGTGGCGCGGCTCGCCCGCCGGCACGTTACGGTGGCTCTGTCGGGCGACGGTGGCGATGAATGCTTCGCCGGCTACGCACGCCACTTCATGGCGGCCCGCCTGCGACGACAGCATATTCTGCCGTCAGCACTGCGTCGGGCGCTCGCGGCAGGCACTGGGTTATTGGCCCGTGCAGCCCGCCACGATCTCGTCGGCAAGCTGCCGCTTTCGGAGGGTGCACGGCATGCGCTTCGGGGGGATCGGCTGAATCGCCTAGCTCAGCTGCTTGCTGCAGCCAACGAGGACGAGTTGTATCGGCGACTTACGGGATCATCGAACGAGAACCTGAGCCTCCACCAGCCACCCTCATCAATTCACGTCGAGCACCGGCTTGATGGGCTGCTGTCCCGTCTTTTGCATGACGATATGGCTGGATACCTCCCCGGCGATATATTGGTGAAGCTGGACCGCGCCAGCATGGCCAACAGCCTCGAGGGGCGATGCCCGCTGCTCGATCATCGGGTTGTCGAATTTGCCTGGCGCCTGCCGACGAATACGAAAGTTCGTAATGGCAAAGGCAAGTGGATCCTTCGTCAGTTGTTGCGCCGGTACGTTCCGCAGCGGCTGATCGAGCGGCCGAAGCAAGGTTTTGATGTTCCTATAGCAGTCTGGCTGAGAGGCCCGCTGCTGAGTTGGGCAAACGACCTTGTCGCCGATATGCGTTTGTCCGGAGACGGGATTTTCGACCTTGCAGAGGTGGATGCGTGCTGGCGCGATCACGTTGACGGCAGGCACGACCATTCTCGTGAATTGTGGCCCGCTTTGATGTTCCAGGCCTGGCACAACGAGGCAAGGCGTCCATCGCCCACAGCAACGGGTTCTCGCGTGCCCGAACTTACAGGAGATTAAGATGGAAGGGTCCATAGTTAGCCGCATCCACCTTCCGCACGTTAACGAAATGCACGTGCCTGCGCGCGAAATCGCTCCGCGCATGAAACGGCCTTTACGCGAACAGATGGACACGCAAACCCCATTCCATCAGCTCCTCATTACCCTATCAAGAAAAAAATGGTTCCTGCTGGCCATGGTCATCACCGGCGGTGTATTAGCCGCGCTTGCGGGGCTTGCACGGCCTGCCCTGTATGAAGCCACCGCACAGGTAATCGTCGACGCACCTAGTAGAGCGGCCCCTGCCGGCGGCTCGGTCTCTACTCAAGATGTGCTGGATTCCAGCATTGACGACCACATCACCATGCTCTCGTCGCAAGGCCATCTGCGAAGCGTGGTGGCAGCGCTACGCAAAACGGACGCTCTCAACAATACTAGAAAGGTTGATGCTGTTACCGAAAATTCTGCTGCTGACCCTGCGGGCGTCGAGCCGCCGAAGTTGCGCTCGGGTACAGCCGATCTGCTGGCCGAAATTTGGCCGCGCAGCACTCCGGCGGAGCCAGATGCGGCTGAACTCAAGATACTGCGTAAGGGTATAAGGATCGGCCAGGAGTTGCGATCAAGGGTCATCAGTGTCGGCTTCACCGATCACGATCCGGCGCGAGCTGCTTTGATCGCCAATACGTTCGTGCAGGTGTATATTGGCGATCTGGCAAGGAAAAGCCAAGCATCGGACAGACTGGAACTTGAATCAATAGTTGCTGGACTTCCAGCTACACAGAACAGTCTCGCAGAAGCGACCGATCGTCTTGAGAGGTATCGGCTGAGCCATGGCGCGATCGACCAAGGTGCAGCGGATAATGCCGCCAAGGAGATAGTCGAACTCACCCAGCAAATCTCCTTGTCGAAAGCCGATCTCTCCGCATCGGAATCTCGACTTCAACACATTCAGGACTTGCGAAAGGGGGGCGCGTCGGTTGCCGCGGTAGCCGAAACCATCGGATCACCCGTGCTGGCCGATCTCTTGGCACGCCAGGCCAACGGCACAACAGATGAGGATGTCACAAATGCGATCGATCGTGAGATCGAACAAGAAATCGCCCGCGTCGCTGCCGAGACGAACATCTATCGCTCCCAAATAGCGGTGCTGCAAAAGCGTAAGGACGTCCTGGATGCGGTTGTGGCCGATACAGCCGGCCGGCTTTCCGGATTGCGCGCTCTCGAGCCCCAGGTCGGCATCCTGACGCAGCGCTACAACGACCTTTTGACCCGGCAACAAGACTTGATGCGGCGTATTGCAAGTCCATCCCCCGGGGTCAGGCTTCTCTCAGCGGCGTGGCCTCCTACCAATCCAACGACTCTTTCGCCAATATTTCTTATTCCGCCCGGCATGGTTGTGTTTGGCCTGATTGGGGGGATCTTCATACTTGTCCGCCAACGCTTCGATAGCACCTTGCACGGAGAGGCCGAAGCTGAAGCAGCGCTCAAAGTTCCGTGCCTCGGGCTAATACCCCAGGCTGCCACAACGCACGCGAGGCGACTGCAGCAGCTGGTTTCAGGTCAGCAGGAGTCAAGATACAGCCGCGCCGTGACGGCCCTGCTTGTCGCTGCAGCGCCCCAGCGGGCGAGGGATTGCTCGAACATAATCTTGATAACATCCTGCAGTGAGGATGATGGCAAGACCGAGCTCGCATGGAGCATGGCCTTGGCGGCCACAAGACTTGGAGGGCGAGTACTCTTTATTGATCTGGACCGCACGGACCGCCGCCTTACAGGCGAGTTTGTGAAGGAATTCAGCGCACGTAAGCCGCACAATTTTTTCGGAGACTATATCAATGACCGTTGTGCGCTGCGCGATGCGATAGCTGGAATGTCGGCAATCGGAATCGATTTCATGGCGCTCGCACCGTCGGAGGATCTGCTGCCCTTACTGTCCAGTGTCGATGGCTCCCCTTTCAAAGATGAACTGCACTCGGTCTATCGGGTGGTCATCATAAATGGGCCGCTGGGGCTTGAGGGACCAGAGGCCAGACTCCTGACAGGCTGGGGTGACGTGGTTCTTTTCGCCATTCGCTGGGCGAAAACGCGACGCAGCATCGCGCGAGGCGTCCTAGACTTGCTTGCGGGCGATACGCCAGCTTCGGTTCCCGTCGCAAGCGTTCTCACGAAGGTTAATCTCAGGAAGCACGCGGGTTACCGGTTCGGGGACAGCGCTGATCTCTTGCTGGAGGGAGCATGACGAGCTCGGCTTTTACTGTTGCCTCTTTCCCACCACCGCTCGTTGAAAATCACTGTTTTGGGCGCCGATCGGCTGCCGGCGCAGGCCATTCGCTCGTAGCCGAGGTTGCCGCGGAGAGATCCGTCCGGAGCGTGGGGCCGAGGTGTCACAACGGAACCTACTGGCCAGGAGCCGCCGGACGGGCATTCATGAATTTCGGGAGCCACGCCTGAGGCGACGCCCCTGATGCCATCCTTCGTCTGCTTGGCAGGTCCAGCAGCCTGGTGGTGTCAAAATCACCTTCCCGCTGCAAGCGGCGTGGCGCACCGCTCATTACTGCTTGGCTTGGCGATGAATCTGTGGCGCAGGTGACGAGACTTTGTCGATTTTCGCCCAGAGTGCGCTCCCGCCCATCGTAGATGCGTTCCTGATGGCGTATGCCCATGCCGGCAAGCGTGACGGTGAAATCGCAAGGGCGGTCAAACCTTGCGCCATTCGTTGCGCTTTGCTTCGCGGCAAGGCCCGCACGAACTCACTCACACTACCTGGTTTTTGTCCCTTACGCAAAAAGCTGTGGACGATGTCTTGCTTCAGGAATTTGGCGAGATTGAACGGCTCGCGCTCGCATTTGCTCAATTGCAAGCCGTGCCGCCGACATATGGCATCGAAGGCTCCTTTCGTCCATCGGCCAATGTGGTTTGGTGGCATGTCTACGAGCGAACCGTGAGACTCCATATAGTACGTTCTGTTTTCATTTGGCACGGCAATGAAAACAGATCCTTGGGTTTTCAGAAGATATTTTAAGCGAGCAAAAACATCATCCACTTGGTCCATATGCTCGAAGACCTGAAACATGAAAATAAAATCGAACGCCTCTTTCATGGAATTGAAGCTGCCATCTCGAAAGTCACTTGCAAATGTCTTGAAGCCTTTTGACGCCAGTACTGATCGCGCCGTTTCGTTGTAGTCGACGGCAGAAATATCCGAAGTATGGAAGAATTTATTCTTGATGCGGTCGAGAAAATACCCAAACCCCGATCCCACTTCGAGAGCAGTCTTTCCGCCAGTATTCAGGCCCGCGAGCTCTTCGATTGTCCTTGCATATTCCCATTTCATAGTTGGATAAGAAGGGTACGCCCAGGCTAAGTTATAAAACTCAAAGCCGCCGGCGACGAACGGATCTGCGAAACCGAATCCGCAATCTGCGCATTTGCGAATGTCGCAAGTGTTACGGCCCCAGAGATCCGACAGGTGGCTTGTTAACTTTCGGGAGCGATCGGGGTCCTGACGCGGATTGATGAAATGTCGAGAGGCCTCGTCTGCTGTCACTTCGAACAATTTTGCGGTTGATACACTGCCACACGCCGGACAAATGGTCATCTCGCTATCCCTGAAGCCTGGACGAAGGAAAGCCGCCTTCGACGGTGTAGAATGCGTGCCAGCCGGCCAACGCAGGCCTCAATGATGCCGCCACGCTAAATTCGCCTCTGGCTACGCAACCGGCCCAGTCTCGGGCGGATGGCGAACGCGTAAGTAAGAATATGCTGGCTCGCAATTTTCATGACTGATGGGCGAAGAATTTGCATGGCATCTTGGATCGTCGCTCGCCATGACTGCTGGTGGAATCTGCTGGGAATACGAGCAACCCGCAGCGCCCGTAACAAAGTCTCGGGGCGAGGGAGGTGTTTACGATCCTGAATTAGATTCCAGTTAAGCTCTTTGACAGCAAGAGTTACTTGATCAACTTCGTCAAAATTCTTAGTTGTAGTGATGCTCGGGTGATTGGTCGCGTCGTAGAAAATCAAGCCGTCATTTATCGCGACCATGTCTCCGTGGCACGCCAGGTCAACAAAGAACAGCTGGTCGACTCCGGCCGGGATAGAATTGTGCGCGCGCATCAGGCAACCCGCGTGAATGACGTCGCGGTTGATCAACAGCGTCGACGGGATGATCCCGAGGCTCCGCGTCGTACGGACCAGATAGAGGTCCGTTAGGCATTGCTGGCTCGAGTAGACGGAGATCCGTTGTCGCCCTTGCGGTGGCAATCGGAATTTCATCCGATCGTCTTCAATTATATTCGCGGCACAGGTCATGAATGCAGCCGAGGGATGCTTGGTGGAAACCTCGGCAAAGGTCTTGAGTGCGCCTGGGGCGAGCCAGTCATCGTCATGGAGCAGCTTGATCCATTTTCCGACGCAAGCGAGCATGGCGTTGTTGGTATTCTCGACCTGACCCCGGCCCCGACCGTTCTCGACAATTCGGATGCGAGGCTCGGTCCGTGCATACTCGGCGACGATTGCCCAGGTCGCTCCCTCGCGGCCCTCGTCGTCGCTGACGACCAGCTCCCAACTGGCGAAATCTTGACTCAGAATGCTATCCATCGCCCGGCGGATCGTGTCCGGTCGGCGAAAGGTCGGGATGGCAACTGAAATGAAAGGGCGCAGTCGCGAAGCATCAGCGCGATGATGTTGGTCAACCACATCGGTCGTTGGAAGCTGATCAAGCTGCGAGTGCTTCATGGTGTTTTTCCCTCGAGATGATGACTCTGCTTTGGTATGGCGGCTCCCGATGGTTCGACGTAGTGGCGGAGAAGATACAGAGAGGCCGCCGTTTTCAATGCAAACCCGACGGCGCCGCCGGCCGCCATCAGATAAATGACTTTAAGTGGTTCCCAACCTGCCTCAGCACCGGCGAGTAGCGGGCCAAATACAAGCGCCGTCCGCGCGCCGTCGACGAGAAGTCGTACCTCTTGCCGCCGCAGAAGAGCCGGGACATCTTGAAGCGGTGTCGACAACGCCTGCATAGCACCCATGAACGCCAGCGCGGTCATAATGTCTGCGGCGGGAACCCAGGGCGCGCCCAGGAGGGGAACGACGATATATGGCGCGGCCAGGCCAAGCGCTAATATTGGCAATGCAGTGAGGCCGGCTGAAAGCATCAACAGGCCGTGCGCGGTGCCGAGCAAATGTGCGCGACTGCTGGTTTTGTTCGCCTCAGATACAAAAACATTGCTAAGCGGGTTGGCGATCAGCGTCACGGGTGCAGTCACCAGCCGTGACGCAACTCCCAGGTAACCGGCAAAAGCGGCGCCAAACAGCGAACCAACGAGTATCGCGGGAAGATTGATGATGGCAAAACTCGCTAGGGCCGAGGGAATGTCGAACAATGGAAACTTGTATTCTCGCCTGGCGACTGCAAAGACGGTCCGCCACGGCGCTCGGGCGATGCCGCCTATGTCCTTTCTGCTCAGAACCCGAGAGCCGAGGATTCCGATAAAGATGAATTGGCTCAGGATATGAGCATGCACCATCGCCTCACCTCCGAAATGGGCGAGCCCAAAAGTTAGTTGCAGCAGGGCCATGGTCGCCGGCAAAATCAGGCGGCCGAGGGCGAAGTCGCGTAGCAGGCCTACGCGCAGACTCCAGCAGTTCATTGCTTCGACGAGGCCGGCACCCCCCATCCCAAGTGGAACGAGCCAGGCGAGGTGGCCAACTCGCGCTGGAGCGATGCTCGCCCACAGCAGTCCTGCCGCAAAGGCAAGGACACTCGTCACCATGACAGCCAGGAGAATGAGCTTAACGGTCACGTATGCCTGCGCACTGTCCTTGACCCCATAAAGCGAGGCCTCGAAACGCAATGCTGCGATCGCACCGAGGATGTTTACGATCGACAGGTAAATCGTGAAGATCCCGAAATCTGCCGGGGAATAGAGCCGGGCCAAAACGGGAATGGCGGCGACCAGGGTCAGCTGGCCGGCAATCGCCATGGCCGAAACGCCTCCTGCCGCGCGAAGAATACCGCCGATCGGGCTTGGAGGAACACGGGTGATTATTTTCTCGACCGTAGGAACCGTCCTGGATCTCAGAAAGTAGCTTTGGGACATGAGCTCGCGATTCCGAGGAGGCAAAAATGCGGTCGAATAGAGCTTACGATGGGGCCTGAACGTCACCATCATCCATCTGAATGACATTGTTCGGCAGAACGCGGATGCGGCGAATTCTTTGTGCTCCGTGCCAAGTACAACTTCAGTCTCTGAATTGAGATCGCTCATTGGAACTGCCCGCGATAAGCTGATTTGCGCGAGGATCGCGCGGGGCATCGATGACCGGAAATTTCGTCGTTACGCTGTGCGGCATCAGCTTGATCTTCTGACCAGACCAGCAGCCGAGACAGGATAACAGACGCGTGGATCCGTCGCTCCGACAAGGCGCGGATCACACGGTGGCCTCTACATGCACCAACGTTTGTTGCCGTATGCTGGTCGCGGTATCCCTTCCATGAAAGTCCCGGTACCATTCGACAAAGCGTTGCACTCCGTCCTCAAGCCGCGTCGTCGGGGCGAAGCCGACGGCCTTGCGAAGATCGCTGACGTCGGCGCGTGTCTCTAAAACGTCGCCAGGCGGCAACGGCACATCCACGCGAAGCGCCCGGCAGCCAAGGGCGGTCTCGATGATCGAAATGAGCCGGTTGATCTCCTCGGGCCAGTCGTTGCCGATGTTGTAGACGCGATACGGCGCGGAACTTGTAGCAGGATCGGCGGTGAAAGGGTCCCAATGCGGATCGGGCCGCGGCGGTGCAGCAAGTGCTCGAACCACGCCCTCAGCGATATCGTCGATATAGGTGAAGTCTCGCCACACGCGGCCGGCATTGGCTACTTCGATTGGATTCCCCTCGATAATCGCACGCGTGAACATATAGACCGCCATGTCGGGCCTGCCCCAGGGGCCATAAACAGTGAAGAAGCGCAGTCCAGTCATAGGTAAGCCGAACAAGTGACTGTATGAATGCGCCATGAATTCGTTTGAACGCTTGGTTGCGGCGTATAGACTGACAGGATGATCGGCGCCGTGATGCTCGGAAAACGGTATGGTTCGATTTGAGCCGTAGACGGAGCTCGACGAGGCATAGACGAGGTGATTAACGCCGAAGTGACGGCAGCCCTCAAGGACGTTGAGAAAGGCTATTATGTTCGATTGCAGATAGGCATGCGGGTCAACTAGTGAATGTCGCACGCCGGCCTGAGCCGCGAGATGCACAACGTTTGAAGGTCGAACTTCTGAAAACAGCAACTGGACACGCGCCGCATCCGCCAGATCAATTCGCATCGGAGTGAAGCCCGACTCGGTACAGAGGCGCGCAAATCGCGCTTCCTTGAGTCGTGGATCGTAGTAGGGGGAGAAATTGTCGACGCCGATGACTTCGACACCCAGACGCAAAAGCCGCAAAGCGACGTGAAAACCAATGAAGCCTGCCGCGCCGGTGACGACGATCGGTCCGGTCCGTGCCAGTCTCTTCACCGCGCGGTCCGAACGCGATCGAGCGATTTCCACCTTCTCCGCTGCGGCAAGAACAGACTCGCTGCCTAGATCGTTGTCCAACTTGTCGCCTTTCGAATCCGTTCGACAGTACCGAATGGCCGGTCCGGGATTGCGGCCTCCGTCATGCGGTGCACGACCTGCCAAGTCATGACACTCCAACTTGCGCCGTCTGAATCCCCGGGCGGATGCCGACGTCCGGCGATGGTATCCAGTGGCCTGCCCCTACGGCAGGACCGAAATGCGGCCAAGAAGGGCCACCAGTTCCGCCTGGCGTTTTGTTTCGGTCTTGGCGAACAGCGAGGCAAGCTGGGAACGGATCGTGGTGCGGCTGAGGCGCCAGCTGCGAGCGATCTCCAAAGGAGCGTCGCCCTGAGCCAGGCGCAAGGCGAGGTGCGTTTCTGCGCTCGTCAGGCCAAACATTCTTTGCAACGTGCGAGGATTTGGCCCAGATCTGTTATCCCGATCCAGCAACGCCACAATGCTCGTTCCGTCGGGAGCGATAACGCCGTTCTCGTTCAGAATCACCGGACGGTCGCCTCTGCTGCGGATCACCACCCAGGATAGTGAGCCCGGCAGGAATTGACCCGGAACATTTGCGATCAGCCGCCTTAGGGCGGTCGTAAGCCCGCTCGCCGTGTCGGCCGCTTCGCCCTGGCGCTCAAGCGTGGTTTGGGCGGCTGCGTTCCACTCGACCACCTTTCTCTCGCGATTCAGCACGAGATAGCCACAGCCAATGCGATCAAGCACGCCGGTTATGGATTCCAGACTGCGGCCTTTTTGTTCGCCGAACCTTGCGTCCAATAGATCCGATGCGCGATCGGCAAGGTGACCAGAAGAGGGCCGCGTATTCCGCGCTTCAAAATCATACCTGGTCCTCGTAGCAATGTACCGATTGCTCGAAGAAGCATTCACCTGTCTATCGATCAGATTCATTTTCTACCCCTAACCCAAAGTTTCACACGCCCGAAATAAGTATTCGGGATTCATGTAGTCTTCTATGTGTCGCTGGATTCTAGTCTTCTATGCGCTGACGGATAATATGTTCATCGCCACCTTGAAAAACTTAATATGATCCGACAGTTCTAAGGCAGCTCTTAGGCCCCGCTGCGTCCGATAAAATGCGCGCTATGATAGCGGTATGGCAATCCGGCAGTGGTACTAAGCTGTACGTTTTTTGCTCTAGTCTCGACGGGCTAGTCAGAAGGTTGTAGTCTGTGTCCATGAGCTCGCAGTCGCGCAGGTCGAATTCGAACCCGTCGGGCAGATTGCTAACTCATATTGCCTCTGCATCGGTGTTAGCTGCCACACTGATATTTGAAATCAAATCGTCAGCATATATTGGGCAAGGCGCCAGTTTTCTGGAATTTATTCCGGCGATTATTATTATCGCCTATCTCGAAGACCGCGTGGCAGCGCTCGCGGCGACCATTCTGATGGTGACTGTCGGCCTGTGGGCGCGAGGACACGATCACATTTCAAATGGAGATTGGGCACGCGCAATCCTGCTTCTGGTTTCGGGCGGGGTAATTGCCATGACGTTCCATCGCCTTCGGCAGGACTTGCGTGAGTTGCTGGAAGTCGCGGAGGCCAGGCTAGCTGCCGTCGAAGCGACAGAAAGCCGCTATCGTTGGGCCTTCGAACGTGCTGCCCTGGGATTCGCGAACACCAACGAGAAAGGTGAGTTGCTGCAGTCCAACAAACGCCTTTGCGAGATGACCGGGTACAAGGAGGAGGAGCTTGCCCAATTGCGGCTCGATACGCTCGCCCATCCGAACGACCGGCATACCTTGGCGCAATTGTTGGCGAGGCTGGGCAATGACATCTCTTCGTTCGTTTCCGAGGTCCGTCTGTTAAGAAAGGACGGTATGGCATTCTGGGCTCGGCTAACGCTTTCTTCGTCCGTGCCCAAGGGGGGACTCTCGGAGAGCATCTTCGTGGTGGTCGACGATATTTCGGAACGACGCGCTGTTCACGAAGCGCTTCGGGCGCAGAAGGAATGGCTGGACCTCGCTCTGTCTGCTGGACGCTTGGGCACGTGGCGCATCGACCTTAAAGACGGGACAGTCACGGGCTCGGACACGTTCTGGGACATTCTCGGCCTGGCCCAGGCCAATAGCCGCAGTTTGGAGGAACTGTCAGCTGTCGTCCATCCGGCGGACTGGCCAAAGCTGGCCGCATCGAGAAAGGCCGCACCATCGGTCACGAATTACGATGTTGAGATACGTGTCCGCCGACCGGACGGACATATCCGCTGGGTTGCGCTGCGCGGAAGGGAGGAAAGACATGATGATGGTGGACAGCGGCTTGGAGTGGCTGCCGACCTGAGCGAGAGACGACAAACCACGCTGCTGCGTGCCGCGGCAAAGAAGCGGGAGCGCATCATGCTCGAACAGCGTCATAGATTCGGCAATGTTTTCGCGGTGATCACGGCGCTCGTGAAGATGGTCGATGTTCCCGGAAACAACGTCGCCAAATACAAGGAAATGCTGATCGATCGGATACGCGCGCTCGAGGCAACCCATTTGCTTCTTTCCCGCAATGGCAGCGTATCGGGGGCGATAAACGATCTCGTTGCGCAAGAGTTGCACCCTTATATGGGGACACGCGCCATATCGGTCAGCGGTCCGTCCGTGGCGATATCGGGAGGCGCCGCCGAGAGTTTTGCAATGATCGTTCACGAGCTTGCCACCAATTCCATGAAATACGGAGCGCTTGGCGATTCAAAAGGCCGGATCGACGTAAGCTGGACGTTCGCAGCTGAAGACACAGGCAGCGATATCGTGTTCGAGTGGGTCGAATCGGGGCGGCGGCGGACCTCAAGTGTAGTCCGTCATGGCTTCGGTTCCATGATAATCGGCGTGGATGGAGCGCCGCTTGTCGGTCACTCTCCCAGGCTGGAAATATCGGACCAAGGGTTGCGGTATTCGCTGCGGCTGTCGCGCAAGGAAATCGGATTGTAGTGCAGTGCTACAATCGGAAGCAGATATCTAAAGGCGGGTGGCGCTGAGCGGCCTTTGAGATGGGCAGTATTCTTTCCAAGAATGTCGTTGGCCCAAAACTGCGCCGTGGCTTTGGGATATGCAGTAATATGCGTGAGGAGTCATGGGATGCCGTTGCACGTCCAAAAGGACGCGCGGCGCTCTAGCTGGCATGTCTCGAAAGCCAAGTCTTCAGCATAACGGCAGCCTCAGTCCGATTGCGTACCCCCAATTCACGCAGAACCGCAGCAGCGTGGATTTTCGTGGTCGCCTCCGCGATTTCCAGATCGCGCGCAATTTCCTTGTTTGAATAGCCTTCCGCCATCAGCTTGAGGACTTCCTTTTGCCTCGAGGTCAGCCTGCCAAGGTTGACGCCAGCGGTACGTCGCTGTGGGCCCTTCTCGGAGTGGGTATGCGCGTGGGTTGCTTGCGTTGCACCCGAGCGTGACAGAAGTGCGGGAACATAGATGCGCCCGGAGAGGATTTCATTGACGGCTAAAACAACCTCTTCGTCCGTCTGCGACTTTACGATGTAACCGTGAAGCCCGATCGACAGAGCCGTGAGTATTTCCGAGCGTGAATCGTTTCCGGAAACGATCGCAAATCGCGTATCCGGATAGGCGGACAGGATCCCGCCGAGCACTTCTTGATTGAACAGGCCTGGCATATTCAGATCCAGGATCGCGAGATCCACGAACGATTGCTCCGCCAGCAAACTGAGCACCGCGTCGAAACAAGACGCTTCAAATATCTCTACACCTGGAATGCCTGCGGTCAGTGCCAATCGCAAGCCGCGACGATACAAGCCGTGATCGTCGGCGATGACGATTCGATACATTGAACTACCCCAACGCGTATCTGAATGGATTGAACGGTGATGGGCCTGAAGTCGTAGCCATTCACTCGTCATTCATCCAGCCGACGCCGCGGCACCCCCAACACCGCAAACGCCGAATTTCTAATATAATCTTAAATAACGGGAAACGCTCCTCTTTTTTTTGCCCCTTATGAGCGAACCCGCCGAACGTCGTCGAACATACGTTCTGGCCTTCTGGAAAGCTGACAGACCGGCTGGTCGTTCAGCACTGCCATAGATCCAAAGATATAGAACAGCAAAACGGCCGAATTGTTACCATTCGAATGCACGACGACATCCACCCCGACGGCCACATACCATCCAGATGCAATGTCCGGATCAGGGATCGGCGGGGAAATCTCACCGGTCTTCTACGGGAAATCTCACCGGTTCTTCGGAGGGGCAAAGAACGTGTTTCCCGGGTGCTGATCAAGGCAGGATAGCCGGCCCGTGACGATAGCGTTCAGGCCGAATGAACAAGGGAGGACCAGGATGAAAGCGGTGATTCAATGTGGAGGAATGGGAACACGCCTCCGCCCCTTCACTTCGGTCTTGCCGAAGCCGCTCATGCCGATCGGCGCACGGCCGGTTCTCGAGATGCTTCTGAAATGGTTGCGACGCAACGGTATTCAGGAAGTCTATATTACAACTGGGTATCTTGGCCACTTGATCCGCACCGTGTGTGGAGATGGCTCGCAGTGGAACCTGAAAATTCGATATACGCAGGAGATGGAGCCGCTTGGCACCATCGGGCCACTGTCTTTGATCAGGGATGAACTGACGGAGCCGTTTATCGTTCTCAATGGCGACGTCCTTACGGATCTAAGCCTCAGTCGATTTGTAGCAGCGCACCGTAAGCACACCGATCCGGTGACGATCGCAACAGCCTGTCGTCTGATCAAGATGGATTTCGGCGTCATCGACGAAGTCGACAATACCGTGCAGGTCTTTCGCGAGAAGCCGACCCTCTCGCATCTGGTCAGCATGGGAATTTACTGCATGAACCCGGACGTTCTGCAGTTTATCCCATCCGGCATACCCTTTGGGTTCGACGACCTGATGCTGCAGATGATGCAGAACGGCACAACCGTGCACGTGTACAAGCATGAGGGTCTCTGGCTCGATATCGGGCGCGTCGACGACTTCCAGAACGCACAGACCATTTCCTGGGAAGACCAATCGGCCTCGATCGAGGTCACCGCGACGGCTGCATGATGAAGTCACGAGCTCGGTTCCCACAATTATCAGTCTAGGAGGTTGTGATGCTCTTGGTCAGTGCCCCGATCCTGGGTGTGCCGGAAAAGACTGCTTTGACCAAGGTCATCGACAGCGGCTGGCTGACAATGGGGGAGCAGGTACGAGCCTTCGAACAAGCTTTTGCCGACGTCCATGGTGCGGAGGATTGCGTCGCGGTCGGTTCTTGTACGGCAGCGCTTCATCTCATTTTGCACGCACTTGGCATCGGACCGGGCGACGAGGTGCTGGTGCCATCCTTGACTTTCGTGGCGACCGCAAATGCGGTCCTCTATGTCGGTGCGACACCGGTCTTCGTGGACATCGAGTCAGCCGACGTGCCGCTGATGTCGATCGTGGAAGCCGAAGCGAAATGCACGACCCGCACCAAGGCAATCATTCTCGTCCATTTCGCCGGCTACCTCGCCGATCGGGAACAATGGCAGAGGTTCGCCCGTGCCCGGGGGCTGCATATCGTCGAGGACGCGGCGCATGCGCCGGGCTTGAAGGAGGTGGGGACATTTGGTGCCGCGGCCGCCTTCAGCTTCTACGGCAACAAGAACATGACCACGGCGGAAGGCGGGGCTGTGATCGCCAGGGATGCCGGTCTGCTCGAGACAATCCGCCAGGCGCGTGGACATGGGATGACCACCGGGACACGTCAAAGGCTGAACAGCCGCACCCCTCAGTATGATGTCACCATGCTCGGATTCAACTATCGCATGGATGAATTGCGGGCTGCGATCGGACTCGTCCAGCTGCAAAATTTGCAGGAGTGGAATGAGATCAGGCGTATCCTGGTCATGCTGTATCGCCGTCTCATAGCCAAGCATTGTCCGGCCGTGACCATCCCGTTCCACGAGCCGCGGACGTCGGCCTACCACATCATGCCTATCCTTTTGCCACGTTACGCCGACAGGCAAGACGTCATCGACGCACTGCGCGCGCAAGGGATACAAACCACTATCCACTACCCGCCGGTGCACCAGATGACTCTCTATCGTGAGCTTATCCCCGATACTCATTTGCCGCGCACCGAAGATTTTGCGCAGCGCGAGCTGACGGTACCGCTGCATCCGCAGGTCACGGCACCTTTGGTCGAAACGGTGGTTGTCGCTCTTGCCGCAGCGGTTAGCGGTTGCGCTCAGACAGGAACAGCCGCATGAATGCCCTGGACCTAGCCATTCACCGGCCTAACGTCTCAAGTGCCGCCCATGGGACTGTGAGACGAGCAATTGATCTCGTCATTGCTGCGGCCGCGGCGATCGTCTTTGCTCCGCTGATGTTGCTGATTGCCGTGGCGCTGCTGCTGGAAGGCGGTCGGCCCATCTTCTTTACGCAGACCCGCGTCGGGGCCGGTGCTCGCCCATTCCGCATGTACAAGTTCCGCAAGTTCAGCGTGCAATGCGATTCCGGAGGCTTGGCGCTGACCATGGCCTATGACAGCCGCATGACGCCGGTAGGACGGTTCCTCGCCGTCACCAAGTTCGACGAGCTGCCGCAGCTTTGGAACGTCTTCAGGGGCGAGATGGCAATCGTCGGGCCGCGCCCGGAGAGCCTTGTCTTCGCCGATTGTTTTCGCGGGGGCTTCGAGGGTATTTTACAATACAAGCCAGGCTTGCTTGGTCCAGCCCAGGTTCTCTTCCGGAACGAAGCGCATTTTTATCCGCGATCCGTGGACCCGTTACTGTTCTACCGCGAGGTCTTGTTTCCGGCCAAAGCCAGGCTTGACCTTTCCTATTATCCGCAACGCACGATCGTCTCCGATGTCGTCTGGATGGTGCGCGGCCTGCTGGCGGTGCTTGGCGTCGTTTCGCCGCCGCCGATCGGAACTTGAGAGCAGTTGGGACATCGGCGCTCTCGTGGATTTGCAAAGTCAGTGCCTCACGTCATAGGGGGAACGCTCGGGTCATGGCATACAAGGGCAGGAAAGTTCTGGTTACGGGTGCCGATGGGTTCATCGGTTCGCATCTCACCGAGGCGCTCGTCCGTAGCGGAGCCGACGTCACCGCGGTGGCTCTCTACAATTCCTTCGACAGCCACGGCTGGCTGGACGATTTACCGGACACTATACGAAGCCGGTTGAACCTCATCCGCGGCGATGTTCGCGACAGCGCGTTCGTTAATCGGATCGTGCGCGGCCAGGCGGTCGTGTTTCATCTCGCCGCACTGATCGCTATCCCGTATTCGTATGCCGCCGCCCAGTCCTATGTGGAAACCAACATCCTGGGCACGGTCAACGTCCTCGAAGCGGCGCGCCAATGGGAGACTGAGCGTGTGGTGCACACCTCGACAAGCGAGGTTTATGGCACCGCGCTGACAATGCCTATCAGCGAGTCCCACCCATTGCAGGGACAGTCACCATATTCGGCATCCAAGATCGGTGCGGACATGATGGCGGAGTCCTACGCCAGATCGTTCGACATCCCCGTGGTTATCATGCGGCCCTTCAATACGTACGGCCCACGCCAAAGTGAGCGGGCCATCGTACCGACCATCATACGTCAGGCTCTCGATAAAAAATGCCCTGCGATCATGGTGGGAGACACAAGCCCGATCCGCGACCTTACTTTCGTGGAAGACACCGCGGCGGCGTTTTTGACCGCAGGTTCGGCGGAGCTCGAATTTGGCCATGCCTACAACGCCGGAAGCCAGCGCGCTGTGACGATCTCGGACATATTGGATCTGGTGATCGAGTTGAGTGGCTGCAAGAAACCAATTCACCGCGACGAGCGCCGGCTGCGGCCGCAGAATTCCGAGGTGCGTGCCTTGCTGGCCGATTCTTCGCGCCTCGAAAGCAAGACTGGATGGCGCGCCCAGACCAGCCTGCGCGAAGGCTTGGAGCGGACCATCGGATGGTGGCAAGGGCGCCTCAGCGAAGGCCGGGTGCGACACGAAATGGGCTACATGACATGACCTTTCGCCCACGTGGGTTGGCTCCGCTGTTGATTGCGGCTGCCTTGTCGTTGGATTTGTCCACGGCCAGCGGCCGGCAAGACAGCGCGCCGACACAGTTTGTCGCGCCAGTGATGATGGATCTGCCCGACTATCTCCAACCCGCGACGGATCCAGCCTTCGGGACAGTTTTCATGCGCATCACCAAACCTGGCGCTCTTGGCAACGGCGTCGTATGCGAGAAGAAATTTTGCAGCCACCGTTATTCCAGCTCCCAGGCGTGGAATTCAGACCAGAGCCTCCTCGTCATCACCAACGGCTGCAATGGCATGTGCTTTTTCGACGGGCACACCTATGTCCCGCTTTTCCGTCGCGCTCGATCGGCTGAATGCGAATGGCATCCGCAAAATCCCGATCTGATGATTTGCGTTCAGGACCGGAAAATTTCGACCTGGGCGCCACGGACCAATCGCGAAGACGTGCTGTTCGTGTCGCCGAATTACCATGATCTTCAGTTCGGTCCGTCCAAAGGCAATCCTAGCCGCGACGGCGATCGCATAGCAGTGCGCGCGATCCGTGGGGATGGTGCGATGGTTGCCTTTGCCTATGATCTCAAGCAGCGCCGGAAATTTCCTGATATCGATCTTGCCCAGCTTGCCGGAACGGTCAGCGCCTGCTCGATTTCCCCGCTGGGAGCGAACATCCTGTGCTTTCAGAACGTGAACGAAGACACAGAACAGCGAGCTATTTTCTCCGTCGACGGGACGTTGCGGCAGAGGTGGACGGACCATCATCGGCCCGGCCATGGCGATATGACGGTCGATGACGACGGTAGCGAAGTTTTCGTGGGCATCAGCAAATCCGACCCTGACAAATATCACGTCATCAAAAGGAGACTGATCGACGGGAAGGTCACCTCGCTTATGAGATTTGGCGAAGCGGAGCATGCGTCCGCGCGGGCACTGGACAGGAGCGGCTGGGTGTTCGTGAGCTATGGCGGCAATCCCGATGAGATATCTGCCAATCGCGACTGGGCGCCATATGCGCGAGAGGTGATCGCGCTGCGCCTCGACGGCAGCGGTGAGGTTCGACGAGTTACGCAAACCCACAACGTCCCGTCCGACTATTGGAGCGAAACCCATGCCTCGCCGTCCCCCGACGGCTCGCAGGTGATCTGGTCGAGCAACTGGGGCGTGCCTGGCGGGCCAGTCTACGAATTCATCACCCGTCTCGATTGGCCGGAAGAGTCGCGGTCGAACCAGAAGGAGATTGCCGCCAATGGTCCTCGTTAATCGAATCCTTCTTGTCGTGCTCGGCATGCTAGCCGCGATGGAAACGGCCGCTGCGGCGGAAGCGCGGGTTGCTTATCGACTTTCCGCCGGCGATACCGTCGAGATAGGAATTGCCTCCATCTCTGAGCGAACGCAACGTGCGGTGGTCCAGATGGACGGCACGATCGCGCTTCCCGAAGTCGGGATGGTTTCGGTTGGCGGCCTGACTCCGGCCGAACTGCAGACACGCATGCAGACGATCTTGCCAACCAAAATATTCCACCAGCGGCTGCCTGACGGGCGGGAGCAAATGATCGTCATCAAGCCGACAGACGTGACCGCCGTGGTTGCAGAGTACAGGCCGATCTATGTGACTGGCGACGTGCTCACTCCCGGACAGCAGGCCTATCGCCCGCTGATGACCGTGCGGCAGGCGATTGCCGTGTCAGGTGGCTTCAGCCTTTTGCGGTCCCGGGCAAACCAGGTTGGCCCCGATCCGGTGGATCTGCGGCGCGATTATGAGTCGCTTTGGGGGGAATACACGAGAGACTATTTTCACAGCGCCCGTCTGCGCGCCGAACTTCAGGGTAAGTCGACTTTCGACATGCAGCCACCACAAGGGTCGCCCTTGTCGGCAGGTTTTGCGTCGGCGATCGCCCAGGCCGAAGCAGAAGGGCTGAAGCTCTCGTTGGACAATTTCCAGAAAGAGCAGAGCTTTCTCGATAAAAGTGGCAAGGATGCTGCAGCACAAACTGAGACCTTGCTCGAGCGCGAGCGGGCCGAAGCGGATGGGGTGAAGGCGGACGAAGACGAACTGGCGCGCGTAAGGAAAGCGTTTGAGTCGGGAAATCTAACCAATACCCGGCTCGCCGACGTCCGGCGCGCTTTGGTGCTCTCTTCCAGCCGGGCACTCGAAACCTCGGTTGAACTTATGAGAGCACGACGTCAGCAGGACGATTTTGCCAGACAGCGCGAACGCAATGACAACCAAAGAAGGATCGGTCTGCTGACCGAGCTGAAGGATACCAACGTGCGCCTTGCCGATGTTAGCGCAAGACTTCGCGCCGCCAGCCAGAAGTTGCAGCCCTCGGGAGCGGCCGCCCTGCCGTTGCCGGTTGCCGGCGAAAGGATCCAGGCCGAGGTCACGATCGTTCGCAAGCTCGGCGAAGAATGGCGGAAACAGCTTGTCCAAGAAGACACCGAGGTCATGCCGGGAGACACGATCGAGGTCAGGTTCAGCAGCGCTCTCGAAAATGCGGCGACCCGATAGATCGGCCGGGCTGCCGGTTGAGAGTGTGGCAGCCCCCTCACTGCCTGAAGGCCCTGGAGAACTGGTCGGTAAGAGGCTTCATCAAGTAGGACCAGACACTGCGCTCGTCGGTTCTTATGTGGACTTCGGCGGGCATGCCGGGTTTGAGTATTTTCTCTCCAGTCAGGCAGGTCGCTTCATTCTCGACGTCGATGCGGGCCGAAAAATAGGAAAGCTGGCGTTGCTGATCCTTGATCAGATCCGCTGAGACGCGCTTGACCGAGCCTTCGCAAGCAGGTGTGGTGCCGGCGTCGAACGCCGGAAAGCGGATCGACACCTGCTGTCCGGGATGAATCTCATCGATACGCGACGGAGGAATGGAAGCGTCGACAACAAGGTTGTCGGAATCGGGCACAATCATCATGAGCACCTCTCCGGCGCCAATTACGCCTCCGACGGTGTGGACCGAGGATTCTTGTACCGTGCCCGACTGCGGGGCACGAATGTCTGTCCTGCCGAGTTCGTCTTCGGCCACCACCTTGCGCTCACTGAGTTCGGTCTGCTTGGCTTCCGTTTCGCGAAGTTCGTTGGTCACGTCGCTCCGCATTTGTTCGTCGAGCTGAAGCACCTGCAGGTCCGTTTCACTGATGTGAGCCTGTACCTCCGCTATCGCCGCGACAAGGCGTCCCGATTCGCCGCGAGTCCGGGTCTTCTCCAGGCTGACATTGCTCAACCTCTCCTTGGACACCAACTTCTTTGCGTAGAGAGATTCGACATCTGCAAGGTTCTTGGTCAGCAGATCCAGAGACTCGTCGGTCGCAGACTGCTGGGACTTGAGGCCATCGATCTGACGTTCCAGCTGCTTCGCGCGGCTTTGCAATTGTGCTTTCTGGCCAGCCAGCGCCGCAGCACGGCTTTCAAACAAGGCACGCTCGCCACTGACAAGTGCCGCCACTTGCGGGTCACCCATTTGAGCGCGAAGGTCGGGCGGGATCTGCATTTCCGGCAGACCCTGGCGCTCGGCCTCCAGTCGGGCCAGACGAATGGTGGCGCGATTGAGGTCCTCGGTAATTATCTGCAGGTTTGCTCGGGTCAAGGTGTTGTCCAGCCTGACCAACACGTCGCCGGCCTTCACATGATCGCCGTCCTGCGCGAAGATTCCGCCGATGGTGCCGCCGGTTTGATGCTGCACTTTTTTTATGTTGCTTTCGACCACCACAGTCGCAGGCGCAATCACCGCGCCGGCAATCTTGGTCAATCCCAACCAGAGCCCTCCGCCAAAGACCAACAGCAAGCTGGTTGCCAGGCCCAGGAGCAGATTGGCCCGAATGCCATCCGGATCTGGCTTCGTCCCCAACGAACGGCTCTCGCCACCGGCGGCGACGTATGACGACACGGTAACAGTGGAGCGATACCTGGCATATGCTCGGCCGCACCTTTGCGCGGCGGAACGACAATTTGTTGCCAGGCTCCGGACCAGATTACTCCAGAGTAGATTGGCTCGGATGCCATCCGACTCCGGCTTCGCCCCGGTCGGCTGGCCTTCGCCGCCAACCGCAGCATATGACGACATGGTCACGTTAGACACTAAGCAATACCTCACGCATGCCCGCTTGCACCGTGCTGCAGCGGAACGACAATGTTTGGCTTGTCCGGACGCGGGAAGGGCCGGACCACATTTGCCAGAACGTCTTCGCGCGAGCCGAACGAATGGAGCATCCCGTTCGACAGGACGAGTACCTGATCGATGTTGACGAGAGCGGAGGGGCGATGCGCAACGACGATCACGATACCGCCGCGCTGACGCACAGCCAGGATTGCGCCGGCCAAAGCAGCATCGCCGTCTGCGTCCAGATTGGAATTTGGTTCGTCAAGAACGACGAGGAAGGGATCGCCGTAAAGTGCCCTGGCAAGCCCGACGAGCTGCCTCTGCCCAGCCGAAAGGGCCGCGCCGCCTTCTCCGATGCGTGTTTGAAAACCCTGCGGAAGACGCATGATCATCTTGTCCACGCCCGCAGCCTTGGCAGCTGCCAGCACGCCTTTTGCGTCGCTTTTGCCACCGAACCTCGAAATGTTATCGGCGATCGTCCCGTCGAACAGCTCAACGTCCTGTGGCAGGTAGCCAATATGAATGCCGAGCAGTTCTGAGTTCCACTGATCGAGCGAGGCGCCATCCAATCTTACCGTGCCACGAAGCGGCTTCCACGCCCCGACCAAAGCGCGTACGAGCGTGGTCTTGCCGGAGCCGCTCGGGCCGACGACCGCCAACCCTGCGCCTCTTGCCAAGCGGAAGGTTACATTGAAGATGGTTGGCTTCTGCAGGCTTGGTGGCGCGACAGTCAAATCTTCGACCGCAAGCTCCGCCTTTGGGCGCGGCAGTTCCATTGTCTCTTGCTGGCTAGCAAAGGCATCCAGCGCTGCCGCCAGCTCGGAATAGCTCTTGCGGGTTGCCAGAAACCCTCTCCAGTTTGCGATGGCCACATCGACCGGCGCTAGTGAGCGGCCCAGCAAAATGGACGATGCAATGATCACGCCGGGCGAGGCCTCGCCCCCGATCACAAGGTAGGCACCAAGCCCCAGCACACATGATTGCAAGGCCATTCGCAGTGTCTTCGACAGTGAGCTTGCTGCGCCGACGACGTCCGAAAGCCGTTCCTGGTTCTTCAGATAAAGATGACTGACCTCGTTCCAGCGCCGGCTAAGCGGAGCAGACAGGCCCATCGCCTGAACGACCTCTGCATTGCGGCGGCCGGAATCCGCCAGCAGCCGCTGCGCGACGAGTGTTTCAGATGCACGAGCCGCAGGTTTGCGGCCGATGATCTCGGCAACCACCGTCAAAAAAACAACGGCGCATGCACCGAGCGTTGCCAGCACGCCAAGGGCGGGGTGCAGCAGATAGATGACCACCATATAAAATGGTATCCAGGGAGCATCGAATAAGACCGTCGGCCCCAGCCCGGAAAGAAAGCCACGTAGCTGGTCCAGATCACGAAGCGGGTGTATCCTGTTCGCATCCGGCCCGGCGACGAGGGGCAGGGAAAGCGAGGCTGCAAACGCCTTTTGCTGCAGATTTTTATGCAGGCGGCTGCCGATGCGGACCAACAGGCGAAGCCTCACGAAATCGAGGAGCCCATAGGCCGCGTAAAGTCCCAGCATCCCGACGGTAAATCCGACAAGAGTCGGCACGCTCTGCGAAGGCAGCACGCGGTCGTAGACCTGGAGCATGTAGACGGAGCCGGTCAAGGCGAGGATATTTATCAATGCGGAGAAAACGCCTACGCCGACGAGGCCGTGCACACAGCCAAACATTGCGGAGCGTAGATCGAGCGAGCGCTCTTTGGTCGACTTCATGATGCGCGCTCGTTGACGCGAAATTGCCGCGCAATCTCGTCGATTCTTTCGATGAGGGACAAACTTTAACCTTCCGGGAAGCAGCAGCTCCGCCCCGCTGCTGGAACATTACGAATTGCTTACATATGTGCCTTCTTTGATTAAAATGTAGCAAAATCGTGACGCCAGGCTGAGAATTCGGCAACTGGCTCGTCAGCCTGGGGATAACCGGCTCGAGTAAGGAGATATTCCTAATCATGACACGGCGCAGAAGCTTATGGTCATCTTTGTAGCATCAGGGCTTCAAAGCGTCTGAGGCGGGATTGGGTTTTGATTTTGTCGATCGAGAGTTAAGCGGTTTTAAGATACACTTTATCCGTGCGCCATTGTCGGCCACCAACGCCGGGTAAAACGGGAGGTGAGTATCGTGAGCGAAGAGATCAATGTCGCCGATGCCTATGGCAGGGGCCGCAGCACCTTCATGGGACTGCAGTTGCTCGTCTCGCCCGGTGCTCTTGTTCCTCGACCGGAAACGGAACTGCTCGGCAACGCCGCTCTCGATGTTCTGAGCCAACTGAACTTGCCGGTACCTCGCGTTGTCGACATGTGCTGTGGGGCGGGCAATCTGGCGTGCGCCATCGCGCACCACGCCCCCACCGCGCGCGTGTGGGCAAGCGATCTTACCGACGGATGCGTGCAGGTCGCGCGCCGCAACGTCATCCATCTTGATTTGGAGGAGCGGGTAACGGTGCTTCAGGGCGACTTGTTCAGCGCCTTCTCCGGCCTGGAGCTTGACGGCACGATCGATGTGGTCGTTTGCAACCCGCCCTACATTTCGGAAAAACGGCTCGAGGGCGACCGTTCGCATCTGGTCGAACTCGAGCCGCGTGAAGCATTCGCAGCCGGCCCCTACGGCCTGAGCATCCACATGCGGGTGCTCAAGGAGGCGCCGCGTTATTTGCGGCGCGGAGGCATCCTGCTTTTCGAGGTCGGCCTTGGCCAAGACCGGCAGGTCATGAGTTTGCTCGAGCGTTCCAAGGTCTATGAGAGTATCCGGTCAGTCACCAATCCAGCCGGCGAGGGCCGGGTGGTTGTGGCACATACAAAGGCGCAGGCATAAGCGCCACAGTCGCGGCAGGCTTCAGACGCGCTGTCGCGGCTTAAAACAGCCGGGGATTTGAAACAGAGCTGCGGGCTTTCGGCAATCAGTTTCTCTTGCGCATAACGTATCGCGCAATTCCCTGGATGGAATCGAGGTTCTCGGGCAGCAGCTCGCTGTCTTCGACCGTGATGCCGAAGGTCTCCTCGATGAAGCCGATAACCTCGAGCACCCCCGTCGAGTCCACGATGCCCTGGTCGAGAAGCGAGGTGTCGCTCTCCAGACTGTCCGGATCGGCTATATAGAAATTCGAGGCCAGGAAAGCGCGAATTTGTTCACTGAAGGTATCGGTTCTATCTTTGGTAGATAACATTGATTTCGCCTCCGGTACAAAAGATGAATGCTGATCAACTTCGCTTTGGTGCCGACTCATGACAGGGCCGTTTTTTTGAGTTTGCCCGTGTCGGTCATCGGCAGACTGGGTACGATGACGATGGACTTCGGAACCATGAAGTTTTCCAGCCGTCTCTGGCACTCTTTCTGCAACTGCTTTTCGCCGAGCATGCTTCCCTGCTCCATCACGACAAACGCCTTCACTGCTTGCCCGAGCAGCTCGTCCGGAACGCCGATGACCGCGGCTTCCCGTACGCCGGCAATGTTCATCAACGCGTTTTCCACCTCCTTCGGCGCTATCTTCTCTCCGCGCGATTTTATGATCTCGTCGCCGCGACCGACAAAGTAGAGATAGCCCTCGGCGTCCATCCGGCAGTAGTCGCCGGTGTACAGGACCTGCTCACCCGGCAGCGGTCCGGGTTTGAGCTTTCTGGCTGTCGCCTCCGGCTTGCCCCAATAGCCCTTCATCACCGTCGCTCCGCGGATGACGAGCTGACCAACGACGCCGGGTCCGACCCGCCTGTCATGCTCGTCGACAATCCACATTTCCGTGTTGGGGATGGCGATGCCGACGCTCAACGGCTTTCGCTCCAGATCGTCCGGCGGCAGGTAGGTGCAGCGCTTGCATTCGGTAAGGCCGTACATCGAATAGATACGGGCGCCAGAAAACAGCTCCTGCAGCAGGAGAATGTGCTTGAGCGGCAGGGCGGCCGCAGTGTTGGTGACATAGCGAATGCTCGAAAAATCCTGATCCCTCAGAGACTTGAGCTCCCCGAGTGCGGCAAAGATGGTCGGTACGCCGGGAAAGCCCGTCACCCTTTCTTGCTTGATCAGCCCAAGGATCTGCGCCGGGAAGGCGAACGAGCGCTCAAGCACCAGCCGGGCGCCCGCGCCGAACGCCATGATCATCTGGTAAAGACCGTAGTCGAAGGCGAGCGGCAGGACATTGAGGATCACCTCGTCTTCGGCAAGCGCCAGGTACGAGGAAATCGAGGCGCATGCGGCGATCATGTTTCGATGCGTCAGCATCACGCCCTTGGGCTCGCCCGTCGAGCCGGACGTATAAATGATCGCAGCGAGATCGATGTCGATGCAGCGGCGCGCGGGCGGCGTGCTGCGGGCTGCCGCGACCGCAGTATCCCAGCGCACAGCATGCGGAAGTTCTTGCAGGTCGTTGCGTTCGATCGGCCCGGAGACGATCATGCGGCGCAACGATGGGCAATTCCGCGCCGGATCCCTGAAAATCGAGTGCAGGTGTTTGTCGGTGATCAGTGCCGTCGGGCGGCAATCGTTGAGCAAATAATCGAGCTTGTCGCTTTTGGTGAGCGGATTGACGATGCACACCACGGCGTTGGCCTTGAGCACCGCCCAGAAAGCGACGACGGCCTCGACAGCGTTGTCGGCGAAGATCACCACTCGATCGCCACGCGCAATTCCAGCCTCGGTCAAATGGTGCGCTATGGCGTTCGAGCGCATGTCGAGATCGCCATAGGTGACACGTTGATTGCCGCACACCAGGGCCACCTTGGCGCCGAGCCGGCTGGCAGAGTTGGTGAGATAGTCGTGCAGGAGCGGTACGGCGTCATGCATCATGCGAGCACCTCTTCACGATACTCGCGGTCGATATCGATGCTGAGCTTGAGCGTGCGAGCCCCACTTGGACGGCTCGCGATAAATTGCCGATGGAGAAGCTGTGTCGACAGCACTCCGACCAGCGCCATATTGTCGGAGTTGGACAGGTCGCCGCCGCCGGCGCTGGCTTGGCACTTGCTCAGGAGCCGGGTAACCGATTTGGGATCGAAGACGTTCGCTTCGCGCAGCGCGGCCTCCGAAAGTGCTTCGCGAATGTAGGCCGGAGCGCCATCTGCGACGAAGCAAAGCGCGTTGGGGGCCCGGTAAGGCTGTTTCTTGCGGGTGACGATTTCCGACGGCACGATCGGTTGCGCCACACGTTTCAGCACATGCTTTTCGTCGAGCACGCGCAGCTTGTAGGCGGCCGGAAGCGAATTCGCGAGCCTCACGAGTTCATGGTCGAGGAACGGGAAGCGCCCCTCGACGGAATGAGCCATGAGCATCCTGTCCCCTTGTGAGGACAGCAGGTAGCCCGACATCAGCGTCTGGATCTCGATATACTGGTCCTGCGCAAGAGAGCCCCATCGCGAAAACTCCGACGGCAGGCGGGCAAGCAGCTCGGACACGGCGTTATGGCGCTCCGTTTGGGCGCGCATGTCTGCCGAAAACAGCCGCTTGATGGCGCTTGTGGTACGCCAGCGCGTGCCATGCGCAAAACCAGGCGCGTCACAGGCGTGGATGTCGCGCCCGAAGAACTGGCGTGCCATCGCTTGCTGCTGTACCGGCGAGCGGCTGAGATAAGGATAGAGGCGCTCCAGCAAACGGGAGCGTCGCTTCGAGGCGGGCTGGCGTCCCCAGAAGCGGCGGACCTTGCCTTCGCGGAACAAATCGTAGCCGGCGAACATTTCGTCGGCCCCTTCGCCGGTCAGCACGACCTTGATGCCATGCTGGCGCACCAGTCTCGAGAGCAGGAACAGCGGCGCCGGCGCGGTTCTTAGGATTGGCCGCTCGGCATGGTAGATCACCTCAGGGAAGATGCCAGCGATATCGCTGCGCGAAACAACCACCTCATGATGGTCGCTGCCGGCTACGCCGGCAACCAGCCGCTGGAAATGCGTCTCATCATATTCGGCGTCGGCAAAACGCAGCGAGAAAGTCTGGAAGCGCTCGCCCGCGAAGCGTCTCCCCAGCGTGGCGACCAGTGAGCTGTCGAGCCCGCCGGACAAATAGCAGCCAACCGGCACGTCGGCGCGTACTATCCTGAGCGCCGTCGCGGCCTCCAGGGCGCTGCGCACTTCCTCCACCGCGTCATCAAGCGAGCCGCTGAATTCATCATCACCAGGCCCGTCAACCTCTGGATAGGCAGGCTTCCAAAAAGCCCGCTCGCGAACGACGCCGCGGTCATAAATGCGGACATGCCCAGGCGTGAGTTCGCTTACTCCTCCAAACACGCCTTGTGGCGGCGCGACAGTCCAAAGAGTAAAAGTCTGATCGATGCCGGCTGGATCGAACACGCGGGGTATGTCCGCATCGGCCGCGAAAATGGCCTTCACCTCGCTGGCGAAGTAAAGCCGTCCGCCATGCTCGCAAAAGTGCAGCGGGCAGATGCCGAACCGATCCCGCGACAAGACGAGACGACCAGCCACGGAGTCCCAGATGGCGACTGCCCACTGCCCATTCATTCGCTCGAAGGCGGCCTCGCCCCAGGCATGATAGGCATGGACGATGACCTCGGTGTCGCTGCGTGTGCGGAAGCGATAGCCGAGCGCGGCCAGGTCTTGTCGCAGCTCGACGTAATTGAAGATTTCGCCGTTGAAGACGATCCACATCGTGTCGCCCGCGCCGGCGAGTGGCTGCTGGCCGCTCGCGAGATCGATGACGGACAGGCGGGCATGCGCCAATCCCGCACGTCTGTCCCGGTAAAGGCCGCGCTCGTCCGGGCCGCGATGCGCCAGCGCGCCCACCATCTGCATCAGCGCATCCCGGGAAGGGGGAGCCGCGGCGCCGCTCAGCGACACAATTCCGGCGATGCCGCACATCGCCTAGCCCTCGCCCATTGAAGAGGACACCAACGGCCGCGCGTGAAGATAACGTGCGGCGCGCCGCTTGCTATCGATATCCTTGAAGACTTTCTGGACCTGCGCCACGGTGAGGCCGGTTGCCTCAGCGACCTCTTCGTTGGCTATCCCGTGGTTCAAGCCGTAGAGGCACAGATCCATCAAATAATAAGGCAGCGCGAAGTAGAACTCCTCCTGACTCTGCGGCATCGAGAAGGTGTCCGTGGTGGGCGGTCTTCGCCGGACCTCTTCCTGCACCCCAAGATATTCGGCCAATTGATAGACCTGGGTCTTGTAGAGGTGGACGATTGGCATCAGGTCGGCAATTCCGTCGCCTTGCTTGACGAAGAAGCCCTGGTCGTACTCCAGGCGGTTCGGCGTGCCCGCTACCGCGTAGTTGAGGCGGTCGGCATGGTAGTATTCGGTCATCTTGCGCAGGCGCTGCTTGTAATTGGTTGCCGCGACGATCTGCAGATAGGCTGCCGACGGCAGACGCACCGTGTCGGTCCTGCCCTCGGGATCCTGAACCGTGAGGCGAGTGATGTTGAGACCGTTGCTCTCGAGAACCGAGGCGAGCACCAGCTTGCATTTCCAGCCGTCCCCATATTCGGGAACGACAGTCTTGATTGCTTCGGTCTGCCGTCTGTAGGCGCCGATCGCTTCGAGGGCCGGCGTTATATCCTCCAGGACCGTATCGATACCAAGCTGCGCGGCGACGGTGCGGCCGAGCCTTAGCGAGTCGCCGGAGGAATGGCGCTCCGGCATGAATATCCCGAGGACCTTGTCTTTTCCAAAGGCGCGAACACACAACGCCGCGACGACTGAGCTGTCGATGCCGCCTGAGAGGCCGACAACCACCCCTCGACGTCGCAGCGTGCCAAAGACCTGCTGGCGCAAGATCTGGACGATGCGATCGACTTCCGCGCCAGCGTCGAGCACCAGCGCGTCCTTGCCGAATGTTGAGATCAGGTCGATGGCTTGTACTCCAGTTTGCGAGACTCGGTTGGCGAATAGGTTTGCGCCACCGCTTTCTCGATAAGGGGACGGTTGGTGGCGAGGTGAGGCTCTATGACGAGGTCGATATGGGTGCCGACGATCGGAATCACGTCCAGATGGGCGAAAACGCGATCCCAGCCGATGGCCAGAGTCATTCCGGGTCGAGCACAGCGAAACAGGGTGCCGGTGATCGGCAGCGCCGGCTTCGGCTCTGTCAGCCACTGGAAGAAGGCCCGTGCCCGCAAAACCTCCTGCAGTTCCAGTTTGGTTCTAAAGCTCGTCGCATTGAATTGTCCCTGAGCGTAGCGATCGAGAAACCGGACCAGTTGCGCCTCTCGCCGCATTTTCACGGCGACTTTCGCGAGGGCGCGGCAAGCCATCCGGGAAGCGGATACGCGGTTGGTCCGGATTCGATTGAATGTGCGCGTAAACGTCTCCAAGTAGGCGCTTCGCTCGCCGATGAGGCTGGTGTCGAGGATGCCGAGGAACTTTACAGTTCGCCCCGCGGCCAGCAGCCGCGCCGCAACTTCGAAAGCAACAGCCCCGCCGAGCGAATGGCCAAGAAGTCGTATGTTACCCGAAGGTTGAGTGCGGCGGATCTGCTCGACGGCGGCATCGGCCATGTCGGCGAGGCTGTTTTGCCCGCGCAGTATCAGAGCCAGGGCCGGATACCTGATCGGGGCAACGCGGGTGACCTTGCCCATCGCTGCTGCAAAGGCAGCAAGGCTCGGGCCATAGCCGACCGACCCCGGGAACAGAAAAAGAATGGGAGGGTCGTGCTTCTCGGCGCGCGCGCTTTGGTCGCCTGCCTGTGCAGACACGACCGCCTTGACCATTTCGTCCAGGCTCATCCCGACGGTGAAGGCCTCAAGACCGAGTTCCTGCCCGATAGCGCTTTCGATTTCCATGACGCAGTGCAGCAGCTTCAGTGAATCTCCTCCGGCGTCATCCCAGCGCCCTGCCGCCACCCGCGTATTAAGAATGCTGGTCCATGCCCGCTGGACGACCTGCTGCGCCGTCAGCTTGCCTCGCGGCTCGAGCGGACGCTCGATCGCTGCCGTCTCTCTGGCTGAAAGATCCATGTCTGCAAGTGTCGTGATGTCGACTTTGCCGCTCGGCAGACGCGGCATCTCGGCGATCGTGTGCAACCGCAGGGGACGCAGCGGCGGCGGCAGATTGGACCTGACAAGCTGGCGAAGCTCGTCTGAAAAGGTCGCTTCGGCCGAGCGCCGAGGAACAACAAAGGCGACAAGCTCATTCGCCGCAGCCACGATTGCCACAGCATCCGCAACAGAGGGTGCGCAACGCAGCACCCGTTCGAGCTCGGCTGGCTCGACGCGTCGACCATTGATCTTTACCTGGCGCCCCTTGCGACCGACGATGTGCAGTAGGCCTTGGTCATCAAGTCGAACGAGGTCACCCGTCGCAAAAATCCGAAGGCTTGGATCGTCCGGGTCTGATGTTGCCTGCACAACCGCCCCGTCCTCCCAATGGCCAAGCAAGACATAGGGGCTCCTGATCAGAAGCTCTCCGCGGTGGCCGGGTTGAACGCGGCGGCCCGCTTTGTCGACAATTGCAAAGGTGATGCCAGGCAGTAGCCAGCCAACTGGAACCGAATCTCCATGCTCCGGCCAGTCTCGCGGCAGGAACCATTGCGAGCCCGTGGTCTCGGTTGACGAGTAACCGATCTGGATGAGGCACGTATCGGAGACGGTCTTGCGCAGCAGGGCGATGTCGCTCCACGGCACCTTCTCGCCACCGATCCGGGCGACTCTGAGTGAATGAAACGCTTCCGCAGGTCCGTCTGCCATAAGCGCGCGAAGCAGTGCCGGCACCAGATAGGTGATTGTCACGCCCGCGGATCGCACCAGACGTTGCACGGCGCGCAAGCCGACCGCTTCGACTTCGACCAGATGCAAGGTGGCGCCGGTGAGAAGAGCCGCAAGAATTTCCCGGCACCCGGCGATTGTGGCGGGTCCGGTCAATGGCAGGAAAACATCATCCGAGTTGATGTGGCATGCATCGACATATTGCTGGACCCGGCACAGCAAGCTGCGCTGGCTGTTAACGATGCCTTTGGGCCGGCCCGTGCTTCCTGACGTATAAAGCACGATGGCGGGCGCATCGACCGAGGCGGAATAAGACTGAGGCACTTGCCCACCCTGCGAGGCCGCACTGGTCGACACATCGATCCAACTGACCCGGTGAGGCAAACCGTCGGGTCGGACATTGCCCTCGCCCAGAATAGCTGAGAGTCGCGCCCCGGCCACGATTTCAAGAATCCGCGAGCCAGGATCTCGTGCGTTGAGCGGCACCGAAGGGCGCTCAGCCGCCATGCTTGCCAGCATGGCGATGGGATACCAGGCTGAGTTTGCCTGAAGAATCCCTATCGCCTGTCCATCTGGGACGGCCGCCGCGATCTGGTAGGACAGCGTCTCGACTGACCGGAGAAGCTGGGAATAGGTCAGACGATTGGCGCCGTCGCTGATTGCAAGCTTGTCGGGGTACTGGCGGACGATATTTCTCAGGTGCTCGAAGGCCGCAATGTTGGCAAAATCGGCGCCCAATCTTTGAAATGGGCGCAGTACGGGACCACCCTGATCCAGTGGGTATTGTGGGACACTTGACCAATTATCGGAGGTCGTTGTCTGACAATCCACCGCTAGATCCTGATCCGCGACTTCTGATCCCAAATATGCCGAAGACATGAGTTGCCTACGCTAAGATTAGGGTCAGTTATCGCCCCCCGCCCCGATCTTTTCATCGATCATTCTGATGATGCCCTTCGCCTGTTTCGCAAGCCGCGGGCCGAGCCACTCATGCCGAGCTCGCTGGCTGCCGTGGTGCGCATGACACGGCAAGCACCGGCGTTTGTGCCAAGTTGGCAACACCTGTTGGACACATGCCAAGGCGGGATCGAAGACCAAGGTGGGTTGAAGACGGAATTGCCGCTGCGCAGGCATATTGCCTATTCTGTGTTTCTCCCGGGCGATACAGGCGATGCTTCGGTGTCGGAATAGCTGCCGGGGACGAAACAATATGCATAGATCTGTCCCCGATTTTCGTCGGTCACGCGAATCCAATCCTTTTCCCACGTTCGGAAGGTAATACGCCCGCCCGTCATCATAGCTGCGGCTCTGAACGGACTCGGCGCGTTGACAACGCGGACCGATATAACATCGTCGCCGTCCATACGCTCGACGAGATACGTCTGCATGAAAGCCTCCCCATGCCCCGCTAGATCACCCGCACTTTAACGACGGCTAATCAATTCGGTTGCAACGTGTTTTGCGAAACTTGGAGGCGATAGTTTCCATACCCACCGGCGCCGGAGGTCCCTCCCACTCCGTATCCGTCAGATTTTTCAGCGACGGGAAGCCAGTACAGGTGAAGGCAGGCTGATTCCGGCCATGCCGGCCTTCATGACCACTGCGCCGTGTCGACGATCCGTCGGAGCAGAAGGCCCTGGTGCTGCAACGTCAATCGTATTTGGCCAGGAAGCGCCCGACGGCGGCGAGGCAGTCGTGCTTTTCCTCGACATGCGGCATGTGGCTGGAATTCGGGAAGACCAGGCCTTCGACGCGCGGGATAAGATCCAGAAAGGGCTGGACGCAGGCCTCGGTCGCTTCGTCGTAGAAGCCACGGAAAACCAGGGTCGGCGCCTCGATCCGATGCAGGCGGTCGACGATGGTCCAGTCCCGCATCGTGCCGATGACGTGGAACTCATTGGGACCATTCATGGTGTGATAGACGGTCGGATCTTCCTCGATTGCCGCAAATGTCCGGGCGACCATTACACCGCGGCGCTGCGTTCCGCCCTGCCGATACCCGGCATCGACCGGGCGCGGCGCGGCCGGCTGGTGCTCAAGGGTGACCTGCCCAGCCCGATGAACCCACCCTCGGGTGCCGGTTCCACACCCGTTGCCCAGCTGCCACCCCGATCTGCCGCAGCGAGCGCCCGCTTCTCCAAAGCATCGGCGAGGGCCGCCTGGTCGCCTGCCATCATCCAGCCGACGGCTGACGAGGGGAATTCTCGTTCAACGATATCCGGACCGTCAGCCGTAATCGTTGCTTCGGCGAGAATAGAGGCCGATCTGGACGCCGCACGATCCGGCGCTATGTTGCGCTTCGGCGGCCGGGCATCGCGGATGCCTAATACTAAAGTAACTGTTCTCGCGTTGCCGAGCGATGCTACGATTTGAGGACGGCGGCCGTACAGCGCTGCGTGATTTTGCGCCGGAGAGGATGGAATGTGGGAGGCCACTCTTCGTGTCGCAGCAGCCAGCCGCCGACATGTGCTCGGTTGTCGACCATAGGGGAGGAAGTCACCAATGAAGATATCGTACCTGGTCTCGGCCACGCTTCTTGCAGCGACTGCAATGCCTGCCGCAGCCGCCGAGATTTCCGACGGCAAGGTCAAGATCGGCATTCTCAACGACCAGTCGGGCGTCTATGCCGATTTCGGCGGCAAGTGGTCGGTCGAGGCCGCCAAGATGGCGGTCGAGGATTTCGGCGGCAAGGTGCAAGGTGCGCCGGTCGAGATCGTCAGCGCCGACCACCAGAACAAGCCGGACATCGCCTCCAACATTGCGCGGCAGTGGTATGACACCGAACAGGTCGATTCCATCATGGAACTCACCACCTCCTCGGTGGCGCTCGCCGTCCAGGGGATTTCCAAGGAAAAGAAGAAAATTGATATCGTCACCGGCGCCGCGACTACCGAGCTAACCGGTAAACAGTGCTCGCCCTATGGCTTCCACTGGGCCTACGACACGCATTCGCAGGCAGTGGGGACCGGTGGCGCTCTCGTCCAGCAAGGCGGCGACAGCTGGTTCTTCGTCACCGTCGATTATGCATTCGGATATTCGCTCAAGGAGCAGACCGCAAAGTTCGTCGAGAGCCATGGCGGGAAGGTGGTTGGCGAGGTGCGTTACCCGCTCGGCTCGACCGACTATTCATCCTTCCTGCTGCAGGCGCAATCGTCGGGCGCCAAGGTCATCGGCCTGGCGAATGCCGGCCTCGACACCTCCAATTCGATCAAGCAGGCGGCCGAATTCGGTATCGTGCAGGGCGGTCAGCGGCTTGCAGCACTTCTGTTCACGCTGGCCGAGGTGCATGGGCTCGGTCTCGAGGCGGCGCAAGGCGTGGTGCTGACCGAAGGCTTCTACTGGGATCGCGATGACAAGAGCCGCGAGTTCGCCCAGCGGTTCTTCAAGCGCACCAACCGCATGCCGAATATGATCCAGGCCGCCACCTATTCAGCGGTGACACAGTATTTGAAAGCGATCGACCAAGCCGGCACCGATGGAACCGAGGCGGTCGCCAAGGAATTGCATTCGATGCCGGTGAACGACGTCTTTACGGCGAACGGCAAAGTGCAGCCCGACGGCAACATGGTTCACGACATGTATCTTTATCAGGTCAAGTCGCCGAGTGAGAGCACCAAGGAGTGGGACTATTACAAACCCCTCGCCACGATCCCCGGTAACGAGGCATTCCTGAGCGCCAAAGAGAGCGGCTGTCCCACGGGCGGCGAGTGATTGGCGGACCGATGGCGCCGCCTGAACCGGATCGGCCGCAGGTAGTGCTTTCCGCCCGCGGTTTGCGGCGCGACTTCGCCGGCTTCGTTGCTGTCAGGAATGTCGATCTCGACGTCTACCACGGCAATATCCACGCGCTGATCGGACCCAACGGCGCCGGCAAGACCACCGTGTTCAACCTGCTCACCAAGTTCCTGCCGCCGACCAGCGGCAGGATCGAACTGCTCGGCCACGACATCACCCGCACCTCGCCGGCCAAAGTCGCGCGGATGGGCCTGGTGCGCTCGTTCCAGATATCGGCAGTGTTTCCGCATCTCAGCGTGCTCGACAATGTGCGCGTTGCATTGCAGCGACCGGGCGGGCTCAGCGTTCAGTTCTGGCGCTCGCTATCGGCGCTCGATAGATTGACGCCGCGCGCCGAGGAGCTTTTGCGGTCTGTCGGTCTCGACGATGCCAAGAACAGGCCCGCCGCCGATCTCTCCTATGGCAGGAAACGTGTGCTCGAGATCGCCACGACGCTGGCGCTCGAGCCGAAAGTGCTGCTGCTCGACGAGCCGATGGCCGGCATGGGGCATGAGGACGTGCGTACGGTTTCCGACATCATCCGCTCGGTGGCCAGGGATCGCGCCGTGCTGATGGTCGAGCACAATCTGACAGTGGTGGCCGATCTTTGCGACTGGATAACCGTCATGCAGCGCGGCGAAATCCTTGCCGCCGGCGACTACGCCACGGTCAGCCGCGACGAGCGGGTGAGGATCGCCTATATGGGCACCGCCGATGACTGACGCCGCGCCGCTTCTTGCAGTCCGCGACCTCAACGCCTGGTATGGCGAGAGCCATGCGCTGCACGGTGTCGATCTGGAGGTCTTTCCAGGTGAAACTGTGACGTTGCTGGGCCGCAACGGCGTCGGCAAGACCACGACATTGCGCGCCATCATCGGGCTGATCCGCCAGCGGACCGGCCAGATTTTTTTCGACGGCAAGGATCTGATGCGCCTGCCATTGCACCGGACCGCGCATCAAGGCATCGGCCTGGTGCCGGAGGAACGCGGCATCTTCGCGACGCTGACCGTGGACGAGAATCTGGTGCTGCCCCCGATCGTTGCCGAAGGCGGCATGAGCGTGGAGGAAATATTCGATCTTTTCCCCAATCTGAAGGAGCGCCGCAACAGCCCCGGCACCAGGCTCTCGGGCGGCGAGCAGCAGATGCTGGCGATCGCGCGCATGCTCAGAACCGGCGTGAAAATGCTGCTTCTCGATGAGCCGACCGAGGGCCTGGCTCCGGTCATCGTGCAGCGCATCGGCGATCTGCTGGCGACGATGAAAAAGCGCGGTATGACGATCCTGCTGGTCGAGCAGAATTTCCGCTTTGCCAGCCGCGTCACCGACCGTTTCTACCTGATGGAGCACGGCAAGGTCGTGGCGGCCTTTCCGGTCGGCGAACTGCCGGATCGCATGACGCTGCTGCATGAAGTGCTGGGTGTATGATGGCGCCATGACGATGATCTTCGGAATACCCGTTCAGGCATTCCTCGGCCAATTGCTGGTCGGCCTCATCAACGGCTCGTTCTACGCAATGTTGAGCCTGGGCCTTGCTGTCATATTCGGCCTGTTGCGCGTCATCAATTTCGCTCACGGCGCGCTCTATATGCTCGGCGCCTTCATCGGCTATCTGCTTCTCACCAGGTTCGGCATCGGCTACTGGCCGGCTCTGATCCTGTCGCCGCTGATCGTCGGCGGCTTCGGCGTCGTGGTCGAGCGCCTGGCGCTGTCGAGGCTTTACGACATCGACCCGCTCTACGGGCTGCTTTTCACCTTTGGCCTCGCGCTCGTGCTCGAAGGGGTATTCCGTTACTACTATGGCGTATCGGGAAGTTCTTATTCCGTGCCGCCGCTGCTGTCCGGCGGCACCAATCTCGGCTTCATGTTCCTGCCCAATTATCGCGGCTGGGTGGTTGTTGCCTCGATGATCGTCTGTTTCGGCACTTGGGCGCTGATCGAGAAGACCAGGCTGGGCTCCTATCTGCGCGCGGCAACGGAGAACCCCGGCTTGGTGCAGGCTTTCGGCGTCAACGTGCCGTTGCTGCTGACCCTCACCTACGGCCTTGGCGCTGCTCTTGCCGGGCTTGCGGGGGTTCTAGCCGCGCCGATCTATCAGGTGAGCCCGCTGATGGGATCTGACCTCATCATCGTCGTTTTCGCCGTTGTCGTGGTCGGCGGCATGGGATCGATCCTTGGGGCGATCGTCACCGGTTACATGCTTGGCCTCGCCGAAGGCTTGACCAAGGTTTTCTATCCCGAAGCCTCCAATCTGGTGGTCTTCGTCATCATGGCGATCGTGCTTCTGGTCCGGCCAGCCGGCCTGTTCGGAAGGGATGCCTGAGATGGCCGAACTGACACTTCGCGAGACGCGTGCCAAGAATTCCGCACGGCTTGAATGGGCGCTGGTCGGGCTCGGCATCCTGGCGCTGCTGGCGGCGCCTTTCTTCGTCTATCCGATCTTCCTGATGAAGATGCTGTGCTTTGCGCTGTTTGCCTGCGCGTTCAACCTTCTGCTCGGCTACACCGGCCTGTTGTCCTTCGGCCATGCGACGTTCTTCGGCGGGGCGGCCTATTTCACCGCATACGCGGTCAAGGTCTTGGGCTGGCCGCCGGAAGCCGGCATCCTGCTCGGCGTCCTGGGTGCCGCGCTGCTCGGCCTTGTGATGGGCTTCTTTGCCATCCGCCGGCAAGGCATCTATTTCGCCATGATCACGCTGGCGCTGTCGCAGATGTTCTTCTTCTTCTGCGTGCAGGCACCGTTCACCGGAGGTGAGGACGGCATCCAGGGCGTGCCGCGTGGCAGGCTGCTTGGAATGCTCGACCTGAACGTCTCGATCAACATCTATTATTTCGTGCTGGCAGTCTTCCTTATCGGCGTGTTCGCCATCTGGCGCATCATCAACTCGCCTTTCGGCATGATCCTGCGTTCCATCCGGGAAAACGAGAGCCGGGCCATTTCGCTGGGCTATTCCGTCGCCAACTACAAGCTGGCGGCTTTCGTCATGTCGGCGACATTGGCCGGGCTGGCCGGCGCGCTCAAGGCGATCGTTTTTCAGTTTGCCACGCTCACCGACGTCACCTGGCAGATGTCGGGCGAGGTGATCCTGATGACGCTCCTCGGCGGCATCGGCACCATGGTCGGGCCGATCATCGGGGCCAGTCTGGTCGTCGGCCTGGAAAACACACTCGCCACCTCGAGTTTTCCGGTGACCATCGCCACCGGCCTGACCTTCATGGTCTGCGTGCTGGTTTTCCGGCGCGGTATTGTCGGTGAGGTTTATGCGCGGTTTCTCGGGCCAAAGGGTGACGCGAAAGACTGAACGGTTCAGTTCCGCCTCGCTACGCGATGCGTAAGCCTTGCGCGTCGAGAAGCACGCAGCTCAGAGGATCGAAGCAGACATCGACCATTTCGCCTTCACGCAGCGGCTGGCCGTCGATCAGCGTGTTGGCGCGCACCAGCGTGCCGGCGCCGATGTCGATCTCGTAGACCGCATTGCCGCCCAGATAGGAGGTCGAGACTATCCGTCCCGCCAGCCTGTTGGCAGCACCGACGGTACCGACGGTAAGCTTCTGCGGGCGAACCACGACGGTGACCGCGCTGCCGGTCGCGAGCGCCTTCGGCGCGGCCGCCTTTACGACGTGGCCGCTGGCCAGCGCGATCGTCGCCATCTTGCCGTCCATCACTGTCACGCTGCCAGGCAGCATGTTGGCCTTGCCAAGGAAATTGGCGACGAATGCGGTGGCCGGCTGGTCATAGACCTGCGCGGGGGAGCCGATCTGCTCGATCAGGCCGGCATTCATGACAACGATGTGGTCGGACATCGACAAAGCTTCTTCCTGGTCGTGCGTCACGAAGATAGCGGTGATGCCCGTCTCCCTCTGGATTTTCTTGATCTCGACGCGCATGTCCTCGCGCATGTTGGCGTCGAGTGCCGACAAGGGCTCGTCCAGCAGCAGCACTTCCGGCTCGAAGACGATGGCGCGGGCCAGTGCGATGCGTTGCTGCTGGCCGCCAGAGAGCTGTGATGGCAGCTTTGTCTCACTGCCGGGCAGCCGCACCATATCCAGCGCCTTCTTGACCCGGCGCACGATTTCCGGTTTCGGCACATTTCGATATTTCAGGCCGAATGCGACGTTGTCGAAGACGTTCTTGTGCGGAAAGAGCGCGTAGTTCTGGAACACCAGACCAATGTTGCGCTTGTAGATCGGGGTGTTGTCGACCCGTTTTCCGCCGATCGAGATCTGGCCGCTGGAGATGTCGACCAGGCCCGCGATCGATCGCAGGATCGTCGTCTTGCCGCACCCGGACGGCCCGAGCAAGGTGACGAAACTACCCTTGCGGATCGCAGTGAAAAATCGCGCACAGCGGCGAACTTGCCGTAAAAAATATCAATGTCGCGGAACTCGACCGCAGGCTTTCCTGTCGGCTGCCTCTCGCCTTGGGCGAGCGGGTCGCCAGCAGCCCCGGCCGAAACCGGCCGGGGCTGCTGGTCGTGGCTGTCGTCGTCATGCACCTTTCGACACCCTGTCCCATTGCTTGGTCCAGGCGTCTTCGTTCTTCGCCCAGTAGAGCGGATCGGCGAAGGTCAGCGACTTCATCGATCCTGTCGGGTCGAAGGCCGGAAGTGCCGCGATCTTGTCGGTCAGCTTCACCTTGGTCGGGTCAAGCGATGGCGGATAGTTCTGGCCCTCGGCGACGGCGATCGACGTTGCCGGATCCAGCATGAAGTTGATCAGTTCCTCGCATTCGGCCATCGGCGAACCCTTGAGCACCAGCATGTCCTCCATCCACGCGTATGAGCCGGCAGGGTCGAGATAGCCGATTGGCTGGCCCTGCTGCTGCAGGGCGGCGACACGTCCTGACCAGGCGTCGGTGACGACGATCTCGTTGCGCGACAGGAGGTCCATCAGTTCCGCGCCGGAACTCCAGAACTTCTTGGCCAGGTCGCGGGTCTCGCGAACCTTGGCCCAGATGGCATCCATGTCCTGGATGTTGTTGGGGTCCTGTTTCGTCTGCAGCGCCGCATACCAGACGCGCGTCGTCATATCGGCGTAGCCGCCGATCTTGCCGGCATATTTCTTGTCGGTAAGCAGGTTGGCGCCCTTTTCCTTGGCTTCCTCCGGTGAGATGACCTTGTTGTTGTAGGCGATGCCGGTGGTGCCGTAGTCATAGGGCACTGCCGACAGCTTCGGCGTGATCTTGCGGAACGGCTCGATCATGGCGGTCAGCACATTCGCCATGTTTGGAATGTTCGCCTCGTTGATCTCCGAATTGAAACCGCCATTGACGTATTTGATGTAGTAGTTGACGCCGGAAGAATGGACGATCTGGAAGTCGCCCGGCTTCGACGTCTTGATCTTGGTGATGATCTCGTTCTCGTCGCCGAAGGTGCCCTGGACGACCTTGACCTTGGACTTGGCGGTGTAGGGCTGGAACGCGTACTTATCGATCGCTTCCTGCACCACGCCGCCCCATCCGTCGAAGCGCACTTCCGAAACCGCGGCCAGCGCCCGTCCCATCCAGGGCATGGAAAGCCCGGTGGCGGCGGCAGCGGCGGCCGTCAGCGTCAGGAATGATCGCCGGCTGATGTCGCCATCGGCATATCGTTCGTTGAGCCGTTCCAGTCGTTTGGTGGTTGTCAGTTTCATTTCCGTTCTCCCATTTTCATTTTCACTTGCCTGCCTTGAACCAGGTGAGGCTTTGCAGGATGAGCCCGCCAGCCAAGGGGATGCCGACCGTCAAAAGGATCATGACGGTTCCGAGCGCGTTCACCTCGGGGCTGATCGAGATCTTCAGCATCGAAAGGATCTGCGTCGGCATGGTCTCGACGCCCGCCGGCCGCCAGAACAGGCTGGCCGATGTGTTGTCGAACGAAATCGTGAAAGCGAGCAGGACGCTGGCAAGCACTGCGGGAATGAGCAGCGGCAGCGTAATCTCGCGGAATGTCGACACACGCGGCGCCCCGAGCGACAGCGCCGCCTCCTCATAGGAACGTTTTATGCCGACCATGCGCGCCTGGACGATCAGCACCACGTAGGGGAGCGTGAGCAGAATGTGGCCGAGCACCAGCAGCGTCATGCTGCGCGGCTGGTCGACGGCTTTGATCATGACCAGCAGGCCGACGCCGAGTATCGTTTCAGGGACCAGCGCGGGAAGAATGACAAGCGTGTTGATCGCCTGCTTGCCACGAAACTCGAAGCGCACCAGCGCTAATGCCGCCATGATGCCGAGCAGCGTCGTCACCGTTGCCGTTACCAGGGCAATCCACATCGATGTCCGGAAGGCGTCGAGAACCGGCTCGTTGGTGAGCAGCTTCTCATACCACCGCAGGCTGAAGCCGGTGAGGGGAAAGCCGCCGAACATCGAGGCGTTGAAGGAAAGCACGACCGTGGCGAGGATCGGCGCAAACATGAAGATGTAGACGCACACCGTGACCACGCCGGTCAGCCGCCAGGCCCATCTGCCTTCGCGATCGGGATGATCCGCTCTCATGCGCTGAGGCCCTTCATGATCTGCGACAGGCCCATATAGCGGCTGTAGGCGGCCGCGGCGGCGCCAAGCAGGACGAACAGGACGATGGAAAGCGTTGCGCCCATCGGCCAATTGAGCTGCCCCATAATGGTATCGTAAATCAGGTTGCCGAACAGCGCATCGCGGCTACCGCCGAGCAGCTGCGGCGTCACATAGGAACCGGCCGCCAGCACGAAGCAGAGCAGCAGCCCAGCGCCCAGCCCCGGCATCGATAGTGGCAAGGTCACTTCGCGGAACGCCTGCGCGCTGGTACAGCCCATCGAGCGGGCGGCGGCGATCAGCGTGCGGTCGATGCTTTCCAGGCTGACATAGACGTTCAGGATCATGTAGGGCAGCAGAAAATGCAGCAGCCCCATGATGACGGCGCCCTCGGTGTAGAGCATCGGCAACGGCTCGTTGATGACGCCCAGCCTGATGAGCGCCACGTTGATCAGCCCCTGTTCGCCGAGGATGTGGATCCACGAGAACGTCCGGATGGTGAAGCTGATCCAGAACGGCACGATGAGCAGCAGCAACAGCAGCCATTTGTGCCTGAAGGTCGTGGCCCAGATGAAATAGGCGGGGAAATAGCCAAGGATCGCGCAGATCACCGCGGTGATGGCGCCGACGCGAACGGTCTTCCAAAGAAAGCCGTGATAGTAGCTGTCGGTGAGGAATTCCTTCCAGTTATCGAAGGTCAGCACCGCCGACTCAACTCCGGCGGTGACGAAGGTGAAAAACGTGTAGACCGTCATCATCGCGATCGGCAGCAGCAGAAGCAGGGTAAGCAGTATAAGCACAGGCGCGACGAGGACCCAGGCCAGTCGCTGATCGTATAATTTCCACCCTTTGGTCACGACCCGTCCACACCAATTTATGTGCAAGCCGCCATCACCGGGGCTCGGCTCGGGACTAGATTGGGCGATCGGCGTTCAGGTGTCCACTCTGCATGTGACTCCAGTACAAACTCTGTGCAGGGCCACCGGTTGACCCTCGCCCTGCCGGATTCAACAAATTGCCCGGCGTTCCGCCTGCGCATTGATTAAATCAGTTATCTCGATATACAGGGTAAATTTCGGATATGGATTTCGCATGGGCCGGGCAATTTCATGAGTCGCAATTTTCTGGTGATTGAACCTGAGGAAGGCATTGCCGTGCTCAAGGGGCTTGCCTCCTCGGCGCGCATCTCGATGCTGAAACTGCTGCATGAAAAGGGGCCGATGAATATCAACGAAATCGCCGCCGTGCTGTTGCTACCGCAGTCGACCGTCTCGACCAACATCCAGGTGCTGGAGGATGCGGGGCTGATCCGAACCGAGAACCTGAAAGCGAAGAAAGGCAGTCAGAAAATCTGTTATCCGACGGCCGAAGAAGTGCTTGTCGTGTTCAAGAGCGAATACCGTGCCGTCAAGAACGATGCGATCGAAGTGTCGATGCCGATCGGGCTTTACACCGGCTTCGAGGTTACCGCGCCCTGCGGCCTTTGTTCGCCGGACGGCATCATCGGCTTGCTCGATGTGCCGAACACTTTCCTTGATCCGGATCGCATGAAAGCCGGTTTGCTGTGGTTCACGCGCGGCTTTGTCGAATACCAGTTCCCCAACAATGCCAAGCTTGCCAATGCCGAGATCACCGGACTCGAAGTGGCGATAGAGCTGTCTTCGGAAGTGCCGGGCACCAGCGCCGATTGGCCCTCGGACATCACGCTGACGATCAATGGTGTCGATGTCGGCACCTGGACGTCACCGGGGGATTTCGGCGACAAGCGCGGCGTCTTCACGCCCTCCTGGTGGAAGCTCAAGGGCTCGCAATACGGAAAGCTGAAGAACTGGCGAATTGCCAATGACGGCACCTATGTCGACGGTCTCAGGATTTCCGAAACCGGCCTCGCCGCACTCGATCTGAAGAGCCATCATTCAATCCGCGTCCGTATCGGCGTCAAGGACGATGCCGAGCGCCCCGGCGGGATCAACATTTTCGGCAAGGGCTTTGGAAATTACGATCAGGACATCCTGCTCAGGATCAAAACTGGTTGATATCATGAAACCGGGTTCTGAAGATAACTTAGCAATTTCAACTAGCTGGCTTTCTGCCGTGCCAAAGCGTTCGTCTAATTGTCCTACATTTGGGTATTTTGGCTTGACGAAGGGCTGTCAATCCCGCTTTGATATCGGGCAAGATGATTTAAATCATCATTTTTGATATCGATGGGAGGAATGCATGAAGGCAGCCGTTACGGCTCATCCGCATTATGTTGTCTCGGAAATCGATCCGAGGCTCTACGGATCCTTCATCGAGCATCTCGGGCGGGCAGTTTACACCGGCATCTATGAGCCCGGCAATCCGACAGCGGATGTCAACGGCATGCGTCAGGACGTCATCGATCTCGTCAGGGAACTCAATGTTCCGATCGTCCGCTATCCCGGCGGCAATTTCGTCTCGGCCTACAATTGGGAAGACGGCATTGGCCCCAAGGAAGAGCGCCCGGTGCGGCTCGACCTCGCCTGGCACACGTCGGAAAGCAACGAAGTCGGCCTGCATGAATTTGCCGATTGGTGCACCTGCGCCAACACCGAGATGATGCTTGCCGTCAATCTCGGCTCGCGCGGCCTCGACGAAGCCCGCAACCTGCTGGAGTACGCTAACCATCCCGGCGGCAGCAAATGGAGCGACAAGCGCATCGCCAACGGCCGCAAGGAGCCCTTCGACGTCAAGCTCTGGTGCCTCGGCAATGAAATGGATGGCCCCTGGCAGATCGGCCACAAGACCGCGGACGAGTATGGCCGCCTGGCGCATGAGACGGCCAAGGCCATGCGCGCCTTCTCCAAGTCACTCGAACTGGTGGTCTGCGGCTCTTCGAACGCCAAGATGCCCACCTACCCTGAATGGGAAGCGACGGTTCTCGACCATACCTACAACGAGGTCGACTACATCTCGCTGCACATGTATTTCGACAACGAAGCCAACGACGCTCCGAACTATCTCGCCATGAGCGAAAAGCTCGACGCTTACATTGTCTCGGTCGCCGGCGTCATCGACTATATCAAGGCCAAGAAGCGCTCCAACAAGCAGGTTTACATCTCGTTCGACGAATGGAACGTCTGGTACCATTCCAAGGAGCAGGACAAGAAGATACTCGGCGGCAGCGACGGTTGGCCGTTCGCCCCGCCGTTGCTCGAAGACATCTATAATTTCGAGGATGTGCTGCAGGTCGGCCTGATCCTCAACACCTTCATCCGCCGTTCCGACGTCGTCAAGATCGCCTGCCTGGCACAACTGGTCAATGTCATCGCGCCGATCATGACCGTTCCGAATGGTCCGGCATGGCGGCAGACGATTTTTTATCCCTATCTGTTTGCTTCCAACTATGGCCGCGGCAATGCGCTGGATCTCAAGGTGGAAAGCCCGACCTACAGATCCAGCGTTGCGGGCGACGTCGCCTATGTCGATGTTGCCGGCGTGCACGACAGGCAAACCGGCCACGTCACCTTCTTCGCCGTCAACCGCCATTCGAGCGAGGCAATCGAAACAGTGGTCGACCTCTCCGGCTTCGGCGCGGCGGAGATCGTCGATCACCAGGTGATGGCACACGCCGATCTGAAAGCCGTCAATTCGGCCGAAAACCCTGGCAATGTCAGCCCCAGGAAGGGTGAGGGCGCCGCAGTCGCCGGCGGCAAACTAAACCTGTCGCTGCCGGCGTATTCCTACCAGTTCATACGCCTGAGGCTCTGAGTTCGGGCGGATCATCGAGAAAGCGCAAACGCTGAGGAGGAGCGTCGACGTGACGGCCGATATCGAGATCAGGAACGTGAGCAAGCAGTTCGGTGCCATGACGGTGCTGGATCATCTGTCGCTCTCCATAAGGGCACGCGAGTTCATCGTGTTCCTGGGGCCGTCCGGCTGCGGAAAATCGACGCTTCTTCGGATGATCGCCGGTCTTGAAGCTGTCGATAGCGGCGAGATTGCAATCAACAACGAGCGCATCGATCATCTGCCGCCGGGCAAGCGCGGCATTGCGATGGTGTTCCAGTCCTATGCGCTTTATCCGCATATGACGGTGCGCGACAATATGGCCTTCGGCCTTGCGAATATCGGCGTACCAGGCAAAGTCATCGAGGCGCGCATCAACGAAGCCGCCCGCATCCTCGAAATGCCGCATCTGCTCGATCGCAAGCCGGGCCAGCTCTCCGGCGGTCAGCGGCAGCGCGTTGCGATCGGCCGTGCGATCGTCAAGGAGCCGAAGGCCTTCCTGTTCGACGAGCCGCTCTCCAATCTCGATGCGGCGCTGCGCACCCGAACCCGCATCGAGCTTGCCCAGCTTCACCAGCGGCTGCAATCGACGATGATCTTCGTCACCCACGACCAGGTCGAGGCAATGACGCTGGCCGACCGCATTGTCGTCATGAACAATCGCAAGATCGACCAGATCGGTACCCCTATGGAGATCTACGAACGCCCGGCGACCAAATTCGTCGCGGGTTTCGTCGGTGCGCCGGCGATGAACTTCGTCGATGCGATACTCGACAGATCGGGCAAGAACGCCACGGCCAGATTTGCGGACGGCATCTCGGTGCAGACCGAGATCGCCTCCAGCCAATTGACCGACGGCAACTACACTTTCGGCATCCGTTCGGAAGACGTGCGCATCGTTGCCGCCGGACAGGGCAATGCCGACGGCGTCGTCGATGTGCTCGAGCGGCTCGGCGAACGCACCCTGATCTACGCGCGGCTGGGCGATGGCCAGCAGATCGTCGGCTCCGATGCCGGCAACAGCCGCGTCGCCGTCGGCGACAGAATCGGGCTCGCCTTCGACGGCCAGAAATCGCATCTGTTCAACGAGACCGGCCGCGCCTGGCATGCGAGGGAGGCCTGAGATGGTTGACCGGCTGGCGACGTCCCCGACCGCGACGCTTGCTGTCGGCGTCAGAGCCCCTACCGCCGACATCTATGCGCCGCAATGGCGAAACTTCATTTTCGTTGCGCCATTCTTGTTCTTCTTCACCACGCTGCTGCTCTTCCCGCTGCTCTGGGGGATGTGGCTGAGTTTCCACAAGGCCGACACGTTTTCGTCCGGAAATTTTGTCGGTCTCGGCAATTACGCCAGGCTGTATCACGACAAGGTCTTCCTGCAATCGATCTGGAACACCTTCTACTTCGTGCTTCTGACGGTGCCGACGCTGGCGCTGATCGGCCTTTTCCTGGCGCTTTGCCTCAACCGCCGCACGCGCACTGCCGCGGTTTTGCGGACGCTGTTCTTTTCCTCGTCGGTGCTGTCGGTCACCATCGTCACGCTGATCTGGCGCATCGTCTTCATTCCGAATGTCGGCCTGTTGTCGACGATCTATGGATGGTTCGGCGCAACCGCACCGGCCTTCATTTCCGACCCCAGCCTTGCGATGATCGGCATCGCCATTGCCACCATCTGGTGGTGCATTGGCCTGCCGATGATGCTCTTTCTCTCGGCGCTTCAGCAGATTCCACAGGATATTTACGAGGCGGCAGCGCTGGACAACGCCAATCGCTGGCAGACGCTACGCTCGATCACGCTGCCGTCGATCAAGCGGACCTTCATCCTGGTGATCATCATCCAGATCGTGCTGCAATTCCAGCTGTTCGGCCAGGCCTGGCTGATGACGCGGGGCGGTCCGAACAACCTGACCAAGCCGATCGTGCTCTACATCTACGATACCGCATTCCGTCGCTGGGATCTCGGCCTGGGCGCCGCGGCATCGGAAATCCTGTTCATCCTCATCCTGGTCGCGGCCATGGCCCAGTACCTGGTGACGCGCAGCAGGGGAGACCAGGCATGAGCGCTCCGGCCGCTTCCATCAAGGGACGGGCATTTGGCGACCATGTGTTGCTGGCCCTCGTCATCCTGCTTTCGATCGTCATGATCGCGCCGGTTCTGTGGGTCATCGGCCTGTCGCTCAAGGACAATACGGAGCTGATGGCCGATCCGAACTCGGTGTTTCACGCGCCCTATACGCTGAAGAACTACATCAACACCGTCGGCACCTCGTCGGTGTTCATCTGGGTGCGCAACAGCATCATCGTCTCGGGCGGATTGACGCTCGGCACGTTGATCCTGTCGTCGCTCGCCGGCTACGGCTTTGCACGGCTGAATTTCCCCGGCCGAGACGTGCTGTTCGTGATCGTGCTGTTCGGCCTGGCGGTTCCGGAACAGGCGGTGCTTGTCGCCCGCCACCAGATATTCAGCATGCTGAAGTTCCACAACACCTATCAAGGGCTCATTCTGCCGGGCCTTTCGGCTCCGTTCGGCGTCTTCCTGATGACCCAGTATTTCAAGGCCATCCCGAAAGAGCTGGACGAAGCCGCCATGCTCGATAACGCCAGCCGGCTCAGGATTTTCTGGAAGGTGCTTCTGCCGCTCACGCTGCCTGCGCAGGCGACGCTCGGCATCTTCACCTTTCTCGGCGCGTGGAACGACTACTTCTGGCCGCTGATTTCGGCGACGAGGAAGGACATGTTCACGCTGACGGTCGGCATGGCCTCGACCCAGACCAATTTCGCCCAGTCCGAAGGCATCGGCTTCCTGATGGCGCAGGCGGTGTTCGCCGGTGCCCCGATCCTGATCGTCTACCTGTTCTTCCAGAAATACATCGTCACGGCGGTCTCCGGCGCTGCGGTGAGATAACGAAGATAGCCTGACGGCCGGGGGAATGCGCGGCGATTGAAGCACGAAAGCCAATCCAGGGTGGAGCGGCGGAAACTCAGTAGGAGGAACTGATATGAAACTGAAGAAAATAGTGTTTGCCGCAGTCTCTGCGGGCGCAATGCTGCTCGCAGCTCCAAGCTTTGCGGCCACGGAACTGAGCGTGCAGCGCTTTTTCGGCGCCTGCGATGCCGATTTCGGCACCAACACCGATGCCACCAAGGCCGTTGGCGAATGCGGCATCATTACCTCGCTGATCAACAAGTTCAACGCCGACAATCCCGATGTCCACGTCAACGTCACCACCGTGGAATGGCCCGGCTATGATCAGCTGACCGCCCAGTTCGCTTCAGGCGACGCTCCGGACATCGTCACGATCCATGAATCCGTACTGTCGGATTATCAGTCGAAGGGCCTGTTGATGCCGCTCGACGATCTCTTGAAGTCGGTCGGCGTGACACCCGACGCTTTCACCGACGCGGCACGCAACGGCGCCACCAAAGACGGCAAGATCTATGGCCTGCCGATCGACAGCTGGACGATGCTCTATCACGTCAACATGGATCTTTTCAAACAAGCCGGCCTCGTCAATGCCGACGGCACGCCGATTTTTCCAAAGTCGCCCGAGGAACTGCTCGCCCAGGCCGAACAGTTCAAGCAGAAGACGGGCAAGCCTTATTTCGTCCAGAACCTGGCCAATGAGACTGCACTCTACACACGCAACCTCTACACCTATCTTTTCCAGCAGGATTCCGATTTCTTTGCCGATCCGAAGCATGTGAAATTGAATACGCCGGAAGCCAAGAAGGTCGTCGAGATGTACAAGGCGATCTTCGAGAAGGGCTACACCACCAAGGATCTCGACTATGGCGGCTCGATCAACGCCTTCCTTGCGGGCGAGGGTGGCGTCCATCTCAACGGTACGTGGGTGGTCGGCGATTACAACGCCCAGTCCGAGACCAAGGGGACGGCGCTCAACAAGGGCGGATATGCGGTCTATCCGTATCCGCAGCTGTTTGGCGGCGCCCATGCGCAATATGCCGACGGCCACACCTGGGCCGTTTCGCAGAAAGACCGCACGCCTGAACAGATCGCGGCTATCGGTAAATTCCTGAAGTTCTTCGCCGACAACGACTTCGAATGGTCGCGCACCGGCCACTTGCCGGCCTACAAGGCCGTCATCACTTCGGACGCCTTCAAGGCGCTGCCGCATCGCAACACGATCTCTGCGGTCGCTGATCTCGGCAAGCCGCTGCCGTCCGCCGTACAGCGTCAGTTCGCGATCCAGGACATTATCGGCGAAGAGATGAGTGCAGCAATCAGTGGCCAGAAGGACGTCGACACCGCCCTTGCCGACATGGAAAGCCGCGTCAACGAATTGCTCGCCAACATTTGACCACGGGTTTCGAAAGGCCTCCCAAGGCGCCCCGCGGCTGGAAACGGCCGCGGGGTTTTGGTGAGGGAGTGGTTATTGTCCTCGAATTGCGAGAACTTGCCGGCGACCGGCTCAAGCACACCAACCACGGCGCCGCAATTTCGGCAGCAGCCGACGCAAGCCCTGACTGGAGGGTTTCGTTAGAACGCCGCGGCCATGGGCATTGCGACTTTGTTGGGGATCTGGATGTCGATCTCCAATCTCGACGTCGTTTCGCCGTGATCCATGCTTACCTGCAGGAAATCCTGGTCGACCTGAACATGCCGGGCGATCACCGCCATGATCTCCTCGCGCAACACGGAGACGAGATCGGGCTGGTTGCGGCTTCGACGCTCGTAAGCCAACAGCAGTTGCAAGCGCTCGCGCGCCACGGGCGCGCTGCCACGGCGCTTGAAGATATCGAGCAGGTTCATGCTGCCCTCCTTCCCAACAGCCGGTCGAGGAGGCCCCTCCGTTCGAAAGGCAGAATGACCGGCAGGTCCTCGCCCTCGAGTCTTCTTGCCGCGTCGATATAGGCGCGTGCGGCGGGGTTGGTGTTTTCGCTGAGCGTAACCGGCGCGCCCACATTGGATGCGCGCAGCACGTCCTGGCTCTCGGGAATTATTCCCAGCAGAGGCGTGGACAGGATCTCAAGAACGTCATCAATGCTGAGCATCTCGCCGCGGGCAGCGCGGGCAGCGTCGTAGCGCGTGACGAGGACGTGTTTGGCAATCGATTCACCTTGCTCGGCTTTCATCGTCCTGGAGTCGAGCAGGCCGATGATGCGATCGGAATCGCGGACCGAGCTCACTTCCGGGTTGGTAACGATTACCGCCTCGTCGGCAAAGCGCATGGCAAGTTGCGCGCCCCGCTCTATGCCGGCCGGGCTGTCGCAGAAGACGTAGTCGAAAACCGATCGCAGCTTGTCGATGACATCGGCGACTCCTTCCTCGGTGAGAGCATCCTTATCGCGCGTTTGCGAGGCCGGCAGCAGGAACAGCGTTTCGAGCCGCTTGTCACGGATCAGCGCCTGCGAGAGCTTGGCGGTTCCCTGAATGACGTTGACGATATCGAAAACAACGCGCCGCTCGGCGCCCATGATCAGATCGAGGTTGCGCAGGCCGACATCGAAGTCGACGAGGGCCACCCGCTTGCCGGTTTTCGCGACCGCGGCGCCGAGAGCGGCCGTCGAGGTCGTCTTGCCGACACCCCCTTTGCCGGATGTGACAACCACTACCTTGCCCATATTTGTGCCTCCAATGTTGTTAGTTGAGCGGTGCGACGCAAAGTGCGCCGTCCTCGAGAAAGGCCTGTACCGGCCTTCCTCGCGAGGAGGCGTCCATCTCCTCGGCGGTGCGGTACCAGCCGTCTACCGCCAGAAGTTCGGCTTCATTTTTCCGGCAAAAGATGCGAGCTGCGGAATTTCCCGTGGCGCCGGCGAACGCACGTCCACGCAACGTGCCGTAGACGTGGATCGATCCTCCGGCGATGATCTCGGATCCGGAACTGACGGAGCCGACAATGACCACGTCGCCATCGGGGTGAAAGATCGACTGGCCGGAGCGGATCGGTGCCTTGATCATCAATGAGTTCGGCGCCTGCGGCTCTTCCGTCTTGGCCTCAGCGGCGGCCTTCGGGTTCGGCTGCGCGTAAAGCGCATCAGCGGTGGCCTCCTTGGTGCCAACGAGGAGCGGCGGCAGATCGGCATCAAGAGCAACATTGCCATCGGCCTCGATCGCGTAAATGCGAATCCCGCGCTCCGCGAGTTGTGAGACAAGATCCCGCATCTCGCCCACCTCGGGCTTGAACATAGTCAGATCGAGCACAACCGGGCGGCCGGCAAAGAAGCCGGGAGAGTTTTCGGTCCAGTGATCGAGGCTTTGCAGCCATTCCCCTAGCGGGGCCTCAGGGGTGAGGGTGAAGGCTACAAACGAGCGCGCTCGAAAGCGTATGGACTTGTTTTGGATGGGAGCGACGCAGGTCACAGAGGCGAGTCCTTACTGATTGGTTAAGGCTAGCCCGGCATGGTTAACGAAAAGTTAATGGCGGCTGCCCGAGGCGTTGGCGGAGGCATTCTTTTTGCCTCCGATCGTCCCACCGGCGACCTGCTTCCGGTGCAAGACGAGGTCCTCCTCGCGGCTGCCTGGAGGCGCATCCAGTTCACGAGGTCGGCCGACCGGTATAAGATTGCCGTGAACGCCGGGCGTATTAAGGAGTTATCGGTTTGACAAGCGTTGCCAGGGGGTCTGTCGCAGATCGCGGTCGCGCTACCTATGACCTTGGCGCGACCGCCATCTTTGCTTCCAAATCAGACCCGCGCTTTCACTATTGCCTGTATGTGCCTCCCGCGGTTGGAGAAGGGGCCAAAGTCGACCTGATGGTCGCTGTCCATGGCACCGGCCGCACCTCTTTTCTTGGATTCCGCGACGCGTTTTCCGAGTTCGGACGCTGGAACGGCTGCGCCGTTTTGTGTCCGCTGTTTCCGATCGGCGTTCTCGGAGATGATGCCCGCAGCGGGTACAAATATATGCTCGAGGGCAACATACGCTACGATCAGGTGCTGATCGCCATGATTGAGGAGGTCAGCGCCAAATACAGTCAGGATTGGAGCCGCTTTGCCATGTTCGGATTTTCCGGCGGCGGGCATTTCACGCATCGTTTTGCTATCCTGCATCCCGACAGGCTCTGGGCGGCCTCAATCGGCGCGCCAGGCTCGGTGACCTTGCTCGATCCGACGCGTGACTGGTGGGTGGGCATTCGCGATCTGCCGGAGAAGTTCGGCATCACCTTCGATGCCGCAGCGCTGGCAAAAGTGCCTTTCCAGATGATCGTCGGCGACGCCGACCTGGAGACTTGGGAAATCACTCATGTCCAAGGCAGCACCCATTGGATGCCAGGCGCCAACGATGCCGGGCGAACACGGCCGGAACGCCTCATGGCCTTGTGTCGATCGTTCGAGCAGGCGGGTGCGCGCGTGCGCTTCGATTTGCTGCCAGGCGTATCTCATGAACGGGACGCGGTTCTCGATTCCGTCAAGGACTTCCTCGCCCAGCAACTCAAGGAACGACGGGACGCCTCACCATGAGCCGCTGCGCTCCAGCTTGTGAAGAGATTACGGCAATCAAGACCCGCCCGCGTCGATCGCATCCAACCGCGATCTGCTGGCCGTGCGCGACAACTAGAGCAACGCTTCGTAGCGATCGCCGATCTTGTCGACTGTGAAATCCAGCGCCCTGTTTCTCAGCACGGCACCAGGGATGGGGTGATCCAGCATTTCGGCCATCGCCTTTGCCAGGGCTGCGGCGTCACCGACCGGCACCAAGGCGCCGAAGCGGCCGTCACCGAGTATTTCGCGCGGGCCATGCGGGGCATCGGTGGAGATTACGGGGACACCTGCAGCCATGGCCTCGACCAACACGTTGCCAAAGCCTTCGCTGGTCGATGACAGAACGAACAGATCGGCTGCGGCATAGCAAGCTGCGAGGTCGTTGACGTAGCCGGCAAAGAGCACGTGCGCGCCGATGCCGGTCTCTTCGGCATAGGCGTGCAATTCGGCAGCCAGCGGACCTTCGCCGAAGATGACAAGCCGGGCAGGGCGGCCGGCGCGCAGGGCAGCGAAGGCCCGCAGCAAAGTCCGGTGGTCCTTGACCGGCACCAGGCGTCCGGCGGTGGCGATGACCGGGCCATCGCCCATCGCCGCCAACGCTGCCTGCCAGGCATAGGAAGTCCCCTGCGGTGCTTCAGCCGGCGGCAGCGGGTTGTTGATGACGACGACCTTGGATTTGGGGAAGCCGCGGGCGATGATGTCACGGCCGACACCCGCCGAAACGGCGATGGCTTTGGTTGCACGCGCTGCAACCAGCGCGGAAAGCCCGATCGCCAGTCTCGCGCCGAGGCCGCTGGCAGGCAGCGAGGCGGCGGCGTGGAAACTTGGAAAGAATTTTGCCCGGCTTCTGGCCAACATGAGTGACAGCGCCATCACCAGATTGGCGAATTCCGGGGCACTATAGACCGCATCAGGATCAAGGCGGCGGAACAAATTTGCGCTTCGCACGATGCCTTTCAGCGTCGCCGACTTGGCGTAACCCTCGCCGCGCAAGAGAAGGCCGAAGTCGACCAGATGCACGGCAGCGGAACGCAGCGCGGCGTTAGGGCCTTCCGCGTTCCAGGCAAAAAGCGTGACCTCGTGGCCACGCGACGCCAGTTCATTTGCCATCAGGACGAAGACACGTTCGGCGCCGCCGCCCCTCAGGCTGGCGATGTGGAAAACGATGCGCTTCACCATGCCTTGCTTCAGGCTCGGCTGGCGGCAAGGCCTGGTCGGTTCGGCGGCCGACGCATGTCGCGGATGATGCCCATGCCGATGGCCAGCAGCATGCCCAAGGCAAAGCCTGCGAACGCTCCTGCGCCTGCTACCAAGGCAGTGCGCGGGGGCCATGAGCGCGCGGGCGGGGGCACCGCGGTCGAAATCACCTGTACGTTTGTCGTGTCGATCTGCTCGCGCTCGCTGATTTGGCGTGCACGTGACAGGAAGCTCTCATAGACGGCTCTCTTCGAGGCGGCATCGCGTTCAAGTTCACGCAGGGCGACTTCGGACTCGCTGTCGGTGAAAACATTGCTCTTCAGATCGTTCATCCTGGCGTTGAGAGAAGCCAACGAGGCCCTGGCCTTGTCCAGGCTGGCCTTTGCCGTGCCGACGGTGCGGGAGAACTCGGCCCGGAGTTGCGAGTTGACGGTCTCGAGCTCCGTCCTGAGCCTGACAATCGTCGGGTGACGCGGGCCGAAGGTCATCGACTGTGAATCGATCTGCTGCCGCAGGCTGTTTGACCTGTCGCGCAGCGCTGCGAGCGCTTCCGAAACCGTGGGGTCGGGATTTGCCCCATTGATGCCGGAGGCAACCAGGGCGTCGTAGCTTGCCTGCGCGGCGATGACGCGCGATTGCGCATCGACGATTTCGCCATTGAGCTGCGTCAGCGTCTGCGAACTGACAAGCTGGCCATTGCTGGTGGACAGATTGTGGCTACGCCTGTAGCTCTCGACCTTCTCTTCGGCTGCTTGCACATCGCTCTTGAGTTGGCCAAGCCGGCTGTCGAGGGCTGCCGCGGCACGGCTGGCGCCGGCAGCTTCTGCCTTGGCCAGTTCTTCCTGGAAGTTTTTGACTAGGGCCTGCGAGATCAGGATCGCCTTGGCGGTGGTTTCCGCAGATACCGAGAGGGTTGTGACGAACGATGTCGGGTCCGCGATGGCGTCTACCCGGTCCGCCAGATTCTTCAAGGCGATGAGCCTCGGGTCGGGCTTCGCCACAGCGCCAGACGAGGATATGCTCCGGTCCGGATCGAAGAATTCTGGATCGTGAGTCAGATTCAGTTCGTCCACCACACGGGAAAGCACGTTGCCCGAGGTCAGGATGCGCTGCTTGCTGCGCGTGCTGAGCAACTGGCTATCGACCTGGCCCGGTTGCGAGTAGAGGTCGTTTTCCACAACCTGCAAATTGGAAGGGTTGATGAGGACCTCGGTCGTGACGGTGTAACGCTGCTTGCTCAGCAATGCATAGGCGCCGCCAACAATGCCGCCGATTACCGCCAGCATAAGCGCCAGGGCCAGGCCGGCCCGCAGCCAGACGAACAGGCGTCGAAAATCGAGCTCGAGGAAATCGCCGATCTTGTCCAGGGTCACCGTGGCGACAGGCTCCGGAGGTTGCGGCGTCACCGGTGCGGAGCTTAGCGCCGCGACTGGGCCATGCTGTTGCAGCAATGCCCTGCGCCGTGCATTGGCAATACGCTCGAATGCACTGTTGTTGGAAGCCGCCGCGGAGATAGGGGGGGTGCCGGAACCGGCAGACATGGTGACAACCCTTGTTAAATCATTACGCTTGGCCTGCTCTACAGAAACATCGTTAACATCTTATTTTCCAAGTTGGCCCATTTTGCCGTTCATACCCGTTCGTCCGGTGGACGTTGAAGGGATCCGTTGCCCAGAATCTGGTGCGAATCCTTGCCAGCGCCGGATTGGCGCCCGAACCGGGTGCGTGATTTTCATGAAATCGGTAACGAGCACTTAACGGCGCGCTTGTATTGAAAGCATTGCAACGCCTTTTGGATGACAACTGAAGCACTGACCGCGACCTGCAGGATGGCATCAGTCGCCTGCAATTGCAGGAGAGGAACGTGAACAAATTCTATTCGATCCAGTATCTTCGCGCCTGCGCTGCCTTGCTGGTTCTGTTCGCGCACGCTTTTTCTTACCAGATCGGCATCAACAATCCGATTATCGTGACCGCGGGGCGCCTTGGCGTTGTTCTGTTTTTCGTCGTTAGCGGGTTCATAATGGTCTATATTACAGGAAATGGTGTTTTCTCTGCTCCAACCTTCCTGAAACGCCGGGCGATCCGGATTGTCCCCCTCTACTGGCTTTTCACAAGCGTCGCCGCACTTCTGGCCGCTCTTGCACCAAGTCTCTTCCAGACGACTGTCTTTACGTGGCCCCACTATCTCCAGTCGCTCTTCTTCGTTGTCCACGAAGCGCCCGAACGAGATGGCGTCAGCCCAATTCTGGCACTCGGCTGGACGCTCAATTATGAGGTCTATTTCTATATCGCATTTGCGGCGCTCGCGTTCCTGTCAGTGACCGCGCGCGTAATTGTGCTGACGGTCTTTTTCATTGCGATGTGGCTGGCCGGGCTGCTGATGGCTCCCACCAACCCTGTTATCCAGTTCTATCTGAACGCTTCTCCGGTGGCGTTCGTCATCGGCATGTGGGTAGGCCGGCGCTATCTGGATGGCGGCTTTGTTTCCGGCACACGCCATGCCTGGCTACTCGGCCTCATGGCCGCTGCAGGTGTGGTGCTTGCATTCGTCGATGACGGCACGCCGCTGATGAGCCAGATCAGCTTCGTAGGGCAGGTAATGTGGGCAGCCAGCCTGCTTCATCTTGGCCTCATACTGGAACCGAAACTGAAGCACTGGAGCCTGCTCGAAGAGCTCGGCGACGCCTCCTACGCGCTTTACCTGTCGCATATCTTCGTGATCGGCGCCGTGGCCTATTTGGCCAGGCGCACCATCGGCTACGAACATCCGGCGACGGTGTTGCTGGTCTCCGTGGTCAGCATCGTGACGGCCTGCATAGCCAGTCTGGTGATCCACCAGATGATCGAGAAGCCGATTCTTCTCGCTCTGAACGGCAGAAGAACGATCAGAAACACATCGCTTCCTTACGCTGTCACGGGGAACAAATAAGGAGACCGTGCAAACGTACGGGCATCGAATTTAACGGTTGTGGCAAACGCATGGCCCGGCGCATATTTCGCCGGCACACACAGGCCGCCTCCCTTCGGCGGTCCTTGAATGGATCTCGTTGGCCGGAATGCCGTTTGAACATCTTCACCTGGATGGACCATGAGCTATCCCGCTGCCGCATCGGAACGATTGTTGTCCACCCAGGCGCGCCGTCAGAACGCGCTGTCGCTGCTGTTTTTCCTGTGCGCGGCGTTCGCGTTCCTGCTTCGCTTTACGGTGTCGCCGCAGGTGATGAACATGGTCGTCGACTATACGGCCCAGGGAGGCTCGTTCTACGAGAAGCTGCATTTCGGCACCTATGCGATCTTCCTGCTGCTTGCTGTCGTTCTTTTCAGCCGACCGTTTCTGCTGCAGGGCGACGAAATTGGAATGTTCAAAGCGTTGATGCGCTATTCGGTGCTGATGTTCGCGCTGGTGCCTTATCTGTTCGTTACCGGCCGCGCGGGCTCCTCCGGGTTCATCATCGATACCTATCTGGTGGCCGGCGCCGCAGGCCTGTTGATGCTGGCATTAAACGCGGAGTCGCGGCGGGCGCTGGGCGACGTCGTGCTTGGAATGGCCATCCTCAGCGCCGTGATCGGCACGATCGAGGCCGTGACCCAACATCGATTTCTGCCGTACGGTATCAACGAACTGCAGTTCAGGCCGATCGGCCTGGCAGCCCACCCGCTGTCACTGGGCGCGCTCTGCGCCACAGTCATCGGCTTCGTACCGCTGACGCGCTGGCGCATATGGGTGCGGGTGGTGGCGATCTTCGTATTGGTCGTCGGTTGTGCTGCATCGGGCGCTCGCGCCGCACTGCTGCTCGCTGCCGGAGAAATCCTCATTCTACTGCTGTTCGTGCCTTGGCCGGGCCTGTCGCTCAAGTATGAGCGGCAGGCCAAATTTGTCGTGCTGATGTTCACCGTGACGGGTGGCGCGGTGCTCGTAGCGATGCTGTTTGCGGGCGGTCTGCTGAACCGGTTCAGCAACACCATCTTCGACCAAAACTTTATGGCCCGGGTGACGATCTACCAGGTGTTCGGACTTGTCAGCTGGAAAGACATCCTGTTCGGCATGAACGGCGACGAACTCCTGAAGATCGTCAACGAGAAGCTGCATCTCCCCTTCATCGAGAGCGCGCCGGTGGTCATCATCATGCTCTTCGGCCTGCCCATAGCAGTGCTCTTTACAGTGTTGATATTCTGGTTCATTTTTCGGCTGCTGCGCGGGGCGCCGCTGCCTGCCTGGATAGGCACCATGACTTTCTTGCTTGCCGCGCTGTCGAACAACGCGCTCTCTTCAAAGTCGCCGGAGATTGCGATTATGGTGGTGTTGCTGCTTGCCTTCAGAAAGCAGCCCTATCGGGGCCAGATCGAAAGCATTCCTTCGGCCGCTGCGTCCCACCCAACCCGGCTGGATCTCGTTAAGCCCGACCTCAGATCCGGTCAGCCGGCGCTATCCACGACCTCAACACTGCCGGCGCGGTTGAGCGTGTGAATGCCCGCGCGGGCCCATGCCGGCCCCGGATCGATTGGGCGGGGTAGTTCGAAACGGATATCGAAATCATCAAGCCGATCCAGTCGCATTAACCCCAGGCCGCCACCATAGGCTCTTGAGCCGTTTTGCACCGGCAGCAGCAGCGAGCCCTCCTGGCGGATAAAGGCGCCGCCTGGCCGAGTGGCGGAGTGGTCGACCGCGACGGGATTGAGCGCGTGCGCAGCCCACGGCCCACGCAATGCCGGGGCGGAATAGACCGCCATCGTGTCAGACGCGCTACCGTGACCGAACCGCTCTGTCCCCAACAGCCAGAAGCGGCCGTCGGATTCGAGCAGCGTGGCGTCGTTGAAATCCCTGTTCGTCATCAGCACCGTATCGCGTACCCAGCGATCCGGAAACTGCACGGCACGGTAGAGCACCAGTTCGCGCGCCGCAGCGCTTTCCGGGATCATGAAAATCTCGCCGGAGTGAGCGAACACCTGCGGATATGACAGGTGATGCGCTTCCTCCAGCACCACCTTCGGCACGCCGAAAGTGCCGTCGGTGCCGAGTTCGGCCACCGAAATCACGCCGCGGCCCGTGGCATAGGGAAATTCCTCGACAAACAGAAAATGGCGGCCGTCGCGCTCGAGAACGAACGGATCGGCGTAGAAGCGCTGCCCGTCATCGGCAAGCACGGTGAACGGCTTACCGTCGAGTCGTCCGGTCTCGGCGACGCCTGGACCGTCGATCAGCCGGTAAGCAACCTGCCAATAGAAGGGGCGCCGACCACGTCGCAGTTTTTGCACCGCGCGGTCGACCATTCCCCTGCCGAAAAAGGGCAGATAGTGCCTGATAAATCCGCCCTTCTGCAGGGGCGGCGCCGGCCTCTCAATAATCGGCGCAAGTTTGCCCGCTGAAAAGCCGGCGACACATTGGGCAATCACGGAGATGGCGCCGGCGAGCAGGTCGTTGCTGGTCCGGGAGAGCCATAGCCGATCGCTGATCATCGGCCGTGCCCTGGCGACGGCAACGCCGTCGAGGCGCGCGGTGAGTTCGGGCAACCGCCCGCTCGCCAGCATCTCGGTCATACCCGCGGCAAAGCTGCTGTGGCCGCAAAATTCGAGCGTCAGGACAGGCGTGCCCCGTCGTGCGGCGCTAGCGGTGAGATCGACTATAAGATCGACTGGGCCGGTGTCGCCGGATGGCAACGGCCGGGAACGGCTTGCCAGTGAGGGGCCGAAGCGCCGGCCCTCGAGCGCCAGCACATTATCCATCGAGCGCGCATTGGGTTCAGGCGTCGGCGCGCGGCTACTCGAAACCGCATGTCCAGCCGCACTCAACCGCGCCAGAAGCTCATTTTCCCAGCGCCGGGATGCGCCGGCGTGGCCGATGATTAAAATATTAGTCAATCCAATATATTCTTTTTCAAGACTACTGCCATAGACTACTTGTCAGCCCAACCTTTCACAAGAGTTAACCCGGGAGAACGCGGCCTTGGTTGTTAATCATATATTAAGAATTGAGATCACGAAGGCGCTTCTCGACGCTATTATAACTCGTGCGGGCAATAGTCGGCATGTCCCGAAGGCTGCAGGCGACCAGGATCAGCGATGAACGTCCTTTCACGTCCAAAACTGCCATCGAGGCAGAAACTGCTGATCGTGTTCGGCACGAGGCCGGAGGCACTCAAATGCTTTCCAGTGGCGCGTGCCGCCCTTGCTCATCCAGGCTTCATCACCGAAATATGCATAACCGCCCAGCATCGCGAAATGGTCGACCAGGTTGTCGAGCTGACCGGCCTGCCTGTGCATCACGATCTCAACATCATGCAACCCGGCCAGTCGCTGTTCGACGTGACCTCGCGCGTGCTGCTGGGCATGGCCGAGGTGCTGGACAAGGCCAAGCCCGATATCGTCATGGTGCAGGGCGACACCACCACGGCGATGGCTGCGGCTCTGGCTGCCTTCTACAAGCGTATCCCGGTCGCTCATGTCGAAGCAGGATTGCGCAGCCACAACATCAACTCGCCGTTTCCTGAAGAACTGAACCGCAAGATTGCCGGCGACATCGCCACCTGGCATTTTGCGCCGACCGTTCAGGCGCGCGACAACCTCATCGCCGAAGGAAAAGCCGAAAGCACCATCTTCGTAACCGGTAACACGGTGATCGACACACTGTTGCATTTTTCAAGCGCGATCGATGCCGACAGGTTGATGAACGCGAAGCTCGCTGCCCGCTTCCCTTTCCTCGACCCTTCCAAGAAGATGATCCTCGTCACCGGCCATCGCCGCGAGAATTTCGACGGCGGCATCCAGCGCATCTGTACGGCGTTGAAGGGATTGGCGGCGCGCGGAGACGTGCAGATCGTCTACCCTGTCCATCCAAACCCCAATGTGCGCTCAGTGGTCAACGCAGACCTGGAAGGCGTGCCGAACATCCACCTGGTCGAGCCGCAGGACTATCTGCCGTTCCTGTACCTGCAGAAGCAGAGCTATCTGGTGCTTACCGATAGCGGTGGCGTGCAGGAAGAAGCGCCTTCACTCGGCAAGCCGGTGCTGGTAATGCGCGAAAATACCGAGCGACCCGAGGGGATCGTGGCCGGCACCGCCCGTCTTGTCGGCACCGATGTCGAGAAAATCCTGTTCAACGCCAATCGCCTGCTCGACGATCAGGCTGCCTATCGCGGCATGGCGGAACGACACAACCCATATGGCGATGGCCGGGCCAGTAACCGGATTGTTGAGGAACTGCTGCATCATGGCTGAAATCAAAACCGTTTCCGTAATCGGCATGGGCTATATCGGCCTGCCGACCTGCGCCATTTTCGCCAGCCGCGGGCTCAACGTCATTGGCGTCGATGTCAACGGAGCGGTGGTCGAGAAGGTCAACCGCGGCGAAATCCACATCGTCGAGCCGGACCTTGACGGTCTGATCCAGAAGGTCGTGGCGAACGGCAAGCTCATGGCCTACAGCACGCCGCAGCCGGCGGACGCCTATATCATCGCCGTGCCGACCCCGATGACCCACGACCATAAGCCGGACGTAACCTACGTGCTCGCGGCGGCACGAAGCATCGCCCCAGTGCTGAAGCGGGGAGACCTTGTGGTATTGGAGTCGACATCGCCGGTCGGAACCACGCGGATCATGACCGGGCTGCTTGCCGAATTGCGGCCCGATCTCAAATTTCCTGTCCAGCATGGCGAAGACGCCGATGTGCTGGTCGCCTATTCGCCCGAGCGCGTGCTGCCGGGAAAGGTGCTGACCGAGCTGATCAACAATGATCGCTCGATCGGTGGATTGTCCCGCAAATCGTCGGAACGGACCGCGGCACTCTATTCGACCTTCGTCACCGGCGACCTGTTCATGACAACGGCCGAAAGTGCTGAGCTGGTGAAACTGACGGAGAACGCATTCCGCGACGTCAACATCGCCTTTGCCAACGAGCTTGCCGCAGTGTGTCAGGATCTGTCGCTCAATGTATGGGAAGTGATCGATCTCGCCAATCGGCACCCTCGCGTGAACATCCTCCAGCCGAGCCCGGGCGTTGGCGGTCACTGCATTGCGGTCGATCCATATTTTATCATCGATGCCGCACCCAACAGCACGCGGCTGATGGCTTCGGCACGCCGGATCAATTCCGAGCGGCCCATGTCGGTGGTCAGGGATATCGAGGCCTTGCTCGATCCCTCCCGCAAGCAGACGATCGCCTGTCTTGGCCTCAGCTTCAAAGCCAACATCGACGATTTGCGCGAGAGCCCGGCCGTCGAAGTGGTGAAGCTTCTGTCCGATATCCCCAATGTGAAGATCATTGCGGCTGAACCCAACACAAATGCGCTGCCGCACGAGCTCGAGGGCAGAGGCATCGTGTTCACCGATGCACTTTCAGCCATCGACAAATCCGATATCGTCGTCCTGCTGGTCGACCATCGGCAATTCAATCTGGTCGACCCCGAAGCGCTCAAGGACAAGAAGCTCGTCGATACGAGGGGCCTGTGGACGTGGCGCAAGGCGCGCAAGCCGGACGCCCGCATCGAAGGCAAGAAACCAGAGATCGCACAAGTGCCGCTTGCAAGGGAGCAGGCCGCATGAACGCGCACGCCCCGGCATGGGCGCAGCATTCCCTGTTGGCGTCACGGCGCCGGGAGTTCCTTGGCGCACCTATCCATGCGCTGACCATGGCAGAGACGCTGGCCATCGCCGAAGAGGCGATGACCCTGCGGCGGCCGCTGCACCATGTGGTCGTGAATGTCGCCAAGCTGGTGACCATGCGCCAGAATGCCGAACTGCGCGACGACGTGGCCGGGGCGGACGTCGTCAATGTCGATGGCATCGGAGTGCTTTGGGGCGCGCGTTTGTGCGGCGTCGCGTTGCCGGAGCGGGTGGCGGGCGTCGACATCATGATCAATCTGCTGAGCCTCTGCGCGATGCGTGGATTCAGGCCGTATCTGCTGGGGGCCGAACAGCACGTTCTCGACGCGGTCGTAGCGAGACTTGCCAATGACCATCCGAGCCTCAGCATAGCGGGAACGCGCAACGGCTATTTCAAGCCGGAGGACGAGGCCGGGATCGTCGCGGCGATCAACGCCTCGGATGCCGACTGCCTGTTGGTGGCCATGCCGACACCGCGCAAGGAACGCTTTCTCAAACGCTACCGCGGTGAACTCGCCCCAAGCTTCGTGATGGGCGTGGGCGGCAGTTTCGACGTCTATGGCGGCAAGGTTGCCCGTGCGCCGAAGCTGATACAAGCGGCCGGCCTGGAGTGGCTGTTCCGCGTCGTCCAGGAGCCGCGACGCTTGTGGCGCCGCTACTACGATACCAACACTGCCTATGCCGGGCTGCTCTGCCGGGAGTTCTGGGAGCGTCGCTGGCGCCGAAACGCCGGTTTATAGATTCGCGTTCCCTCACAAAACAGGCGTCGGCCCTGGACTTCGCCTTACGCGATCCGCAGCCGCTCCCGCAACTGGGCGACGAATTGCGTCGCTGCTACAGGATGGAACAACGAGGTCAGCCCGAAGAAGACCGCAGCGCCGGCGGTGCCGCCGGCGACAAGCGAGAAGATCGCCGGCACGTCGCCGGCCACCATGCTGGCAAGCTTGGCGGCCACCCCCGTGCTGAGCGAGATGATTACCGAAACACCGATGTCGCGCCACGGCACTGGCACCGGCGTGAGCCGCTCGCTGATGACAATGCAGGTTATGGAGCCCACTACCGAGCCGCCCGCAAGCGCCAAAGCCGCACCGATCTCGGCCATCGGGGGGATCAACAGCAGGGACAATGCGATTGTTGCCACCGAGCCGAAGAGGTTGGCGATGATCAGCAGCCACGGCCGCTTGTGCGCGTGCACCACCACGCCATAGACGAAGCTGGTGAGGTTGGCGCACAGCACGCTGAAGGCAATGATTGGAAACAGCAGGCCGAAGCGGCCGTGATATTGCGAGGGCAGCATGAGCTCGGTGATATCGCCGCTGAGCGCGACCAGCATCGCTGCAATAGGCAGGCAAAGCCGCATCATCAAGGCCATCAACTGCGACAGCAACCGACCCGATGCCGCGGGCCCGTCCTCGTCGAAGCGGCTGACCACCTCGGGAAAGGCGCCCATGTTGATGGCGTTGGCGACCATATCGATCGGTTGGCGGGCTAACGCATAGGCTGCGGCGAAGATCGCCACGGCGCTGGCATCGTAATAGAACTTGAGGAACAGACGCTCCGCGCTGTTGAGACCGAAGCCAACCAGCGCCATGATGATCAGCGGCACACCGAGCGCAAAGAAGTCTCTGTGGGTGAAACGCGGCGGACCGTTAACGACGCGTCGGGATGCCATGATCCCCGCCACGATGCCGGCAATCAAAGCGCCGAGGCTCGAACCGAGCGACACCGTCAGAAAGCTGTCCTGAAAGACAAGGATAGCGCCGATCGGTAACGCGAGTTGCAGCAGGGCACGCAGGGCTTCTAGCATCGAATAGACCGAATGGCGCTGCTGCATCTGCAGCACCGTCAAGGCGAAGCGGCTGATGGACCCGGCGACCAGATAGCCGCAGACCGCGATCGCGAAGTCGACCCAGCGTTCAGGCACGATCACCGCCGACGCGCCTACCGATATGACCAGCGCCAGGGCCGTGGTCGCAAGCAACACCTGCCCCGCCAGCATCAGGCTGCCGCGGCTGACCTCGCCCTTGCCGCCAAGCCTGAGCAAGGCGATGCGCAGCCAGTTGGTGACGGCAATGTCGGTCATTTCACCGACGGTCACCACCAGGGTGAGCAGGCCATACTCGGTCTGGTCGATCAAACGCGTCACGACGACCAGCAGGAGCAGCGCCGAAATTCGCGTCAGCAGGATCGCCGGAGCATAAATGAGCGTGGAACGGAGCAGCAAGGGCGTGTCCCTGGAAAACTCACCTTCGACTAGCCGCCGACGGGCGGAAAATCCAGCGCGATGACAGCGAAGGGTGAACAGATTCAGTTTGAACTAAAAGATTTGCCGTAAACCTTATCGGGAACGTTTGCTTTGCAGTTACCCGGTCTGTGTTATTTAGAGTACCATCATGTTGCAGCTCCTCATATCCGATCGAAAAATACATGTCCTGGTCGCGACGCCGTCGGGCGTTTCGGGGCAGGGCGGCATCGACCGCATCATGGGGGCGCTGAAGCAGGAGTTCGAACGGCAAGAAATCGCCGACATCGATGTGTGCTTCCTTGCCAGCCGTGGCCCGGGGCATGTCGGACTTTCGATCTTCTATATGCTCGGCTTTTGCTTACGGATGCTTAAAGCGCGTCTGGCTGGGCGTGCCGATGTCATTCACATCAACATCTCAGTTTCCGGCAGCACCTACCGCAAGATGGTGATCGCCGCCTGCGCACGGCTGCTGTCGATACCCTATGTCCTGCATTTGCACGGGGCGCAGTATCAGACATTCTGGAAAGCCGACCGCGGTTTCATAAGCCGCCGTATTAAAGCTCTGTTCGAGCACGCCGATCGGGTGATCGTTTTGGGCAGGCTTTGGCGCGATTTCGTCGCCAGCCGGGCGCCGGGCGCAGCCGGCAATATTGTGATCGTGCCCAATGCGACCGAAGTCCCGTCGCTGGCGCATGTCGGCGGCGGCGACCATGTGCATATCCTGTTCCTGGGCCGCATCGGCGACCGCAAGGGCGTACCGCAATTGCTGGAGGCACTGCACCGCATGAGCCCTGTCAAGAATTGGCGCGCCACGATTGCCGGAGATGGCGAAGTCGAGGCGGCACGGACAAAGTCAGCCGCGCTGGGGATTGCAGACCGGATCGCCTTTCCGGGTTGGGTGGGACCTGACGATGTCGCATCGCTGATCTCTTCGGCCGATATTCTGGTTCTTCCCTCCTTCGCCGAAAATCTGCCGATGTCGGTGATCGAAGGCATGGCAGCCGGTTTGGCGGTGGTCGCGACCCCGGTTGGCGCGGTCGAAGACATAATCACCGAGGGGCAATCCGGGCTGCTGGTGCCGCCAGGCGATGTTACAGCGTTGACCGACGCGTTGAGCCGCCTCGTGGAGAACCCGGCACTGAGGGCAAGGCTTGGTGCCGGTGCCATGGCCGTGCATCGGGAACGGCTTGAGCTCGCCCCGTTTGTCGGCGCAATCTGCGATGTCTGGCGGTCGGCCGCGTCAAGCCGTCAACCGGTCAAGCGCTGAGGCCGACGATCGCGGCGGCGCTTCGAGCCTGAATTCGCGGTGGAATATCTCCAAATTCAACAGCGCCCATATCAGTTTTTCGTGGTCAGCGGCACGCGTGGTGTGTTCGGAGACGATTTGATCAAGCTGTTTCGGACTCAGATAGCTGCGAATGACGGAGTGAGGCGAGCAAAGATGGTCATGCACGTAGTTCCTCATCGATCCGCGAAACCATTCGGCGACCGGTACCTTGAACCCGACCTTGCGGCGGCTGAGAATTTCCTCCGGAAGGATATTGGCCATGCTGTCGCGCAGGATCTGCTTGCTGTGCAACCAACCCAGCCTGTAGCGATCGGGCAATTTGCTGACGAACGAAACCAGGTCGCGATCGAGGAACGGCATTCTTCCTTCGATTGAACCCGCCATCATCATGTGGTCGCCTCGTTCCAGGAGATTGTCAGGCAGCCACGACGTCTGATCAAAAAACAGCACGCGGCGAAGATGGGAGGCCGCAGCGCTTGACGAGAACGGAAAGTCGTTGTGCTCATAACGGCGACTTGCGGACGCACCGATCAGGCAAGCGCGCTGCTGCGCGGAAACGGCTCCAAACCAGGAGACCATCCGGGCGGCAAAGTCCCTTTCGCCCGCGGTGCGGGCAAACGTATCGACCTTGGCCGACGCGCCCGGCATCGCGCGTACCACAGGGGAAAGGACGTTGTCGTGCAGCGAGGCTGGGACAAGCGACCGGTAGATCCCGGCCAGTGATTCCGCGCGATGCTTGGGATAGCCGCCGAGAATCTCGTCGGCTCCTTCGCCGGTGAGCACCATCTTGACGTCTTGCGAGGCGCGCTCCGACATCAGGTAAATTGGAATATCGCTGCTTTGCGAAACAGGTGCCCCGCGTTGGCGAACCATCGTCGGCAGATGATCCATCAGATCGGCCGGCTGGATTACAAGCTCGCAATGATCGGTCTTGAAATGATCGGCAACGCGTCGGGCGAATGCAAATTCGCTATAGGCTGCGTCGTCGAACCCGACAGAAAACGTGCGAATGGGCGTGGCGCTGTGCCTGGCCATCAGCGCGACGATAGCCGAGGAGTCGAGCCCTCCGGAGAGAAAGGCCCCAAAAGGTGCATCGCTGCGCATCCTGATCTCGACGGAATGGTCGAGCAGTTCCAGAAATCGCCGCTTTGCGGTTTTTCCGTCGATCCGCTCGGTCAGGGCAGCCTGGTCCGGAGGCGTATAGTAGCGCGTTTCCTTGACTACCCCTTGCGACCAGACAGCATAGCTTCCGGGATTGAGCTTGCGGATCTGTTTGAAAAGCGTGCGCGGTCCCGGCACATAACGCCAGTTCAGATACTCGTGCACGGCATCCAGATCGAGTTCCTGAGCATCTTGCTGCGATGACAGCAATGCGTTGATCTCCGAGGCAAACAGCAGCAATTTTTCGCTTTGCATGAGGTAAAGCGGCTTTTCCCCGAAGGGATCCCGGGCGAGAATCAATTCCTGCCTCTGAGCATCCCAGAGTGCAAAGGCGAACATGCCGCTCAGCCGGTCGAACATGGACAAGCGCCATTGATCGTAGGCTCGGAGCAGCACCTCGGTATCGGAGCGCGTTCGAAATTGATGGCCAAGGCCGATCAGTTCCTGGCGCAACTCGATGTAGTTATATATCTCTCCGTTGAAAATTATTTTGAGACGGCCGTCCTCAATCTGCATCGGCTGATTTGACTCAGGCGCCAAGTCAATGATCGCCAGGCGGCGATGGACCAATGCCAATTGTTGCTCGCCGGTATTCAGGTCCAATATCTCGGAGCCTTCGGCATCGGGACCGCGATGCCGCAATGCGTTTGACATTCTGGCGGCCCGCTCTTGTGGATTTTTAGCCCTTCGACCGATCCATCCGGCAATTCCACACATTGTTCCCCCTAGGCGCGCGCATTCCTCACTTCAGTACAACAAATGTGTTAAACACTTCGTGCCGACACAACCCGACCGGGAGAAAGCTGCCACGGGCCATCCTCGATGGAGCCTGGCGGTCAGGGGTTGCCACCGGTTGTTCGCTGGTGAGGGCGAGTGACGGCACCTATGGCAGGCCCAATGCCTGCAGCATCTCCGGGTCGGGTACCGGGGGGCCATCGGGCAGGATGAGGCTCATCCCATAGGGATTGGAGAACTCCCAGACAGACCATGGGATCGCAAAGCGTTCGGCCTCTCCGCGCACTGCCTTGAGATAGCGCGAACGGTCGGCCTCAAAGGCGCCCATGCGGCCGTCCGCGGACATGAGGATAGCGCCGAATTCGCCCATGAAGAGCCGCCGACTGGGGATGCCATGGCCTTCAGCCCAGTCGACAGCCTGGCGAAAGCTCGCGTCCAGTTGGCTCTGGCCCCAGTTCTGCTCGAAATACCTCGCGATTGCTTGGCACGCGGTGGCCATGTTCATGACCTGCTCGACCCTGCTCAAGCCGGCAGCCTCCATCCGCGCTCTAAGGGTTTCGGTCACCACTTCGGGTGTACTGCTGTCGGCCGGCCAGGGAAGTCCCGAAGCAAAGCTGATCGTGTCATCGGGCCGCTGGTGGGTGAAGCTGTGCGGCTCATACATATGGAAGCTGTAATAGAGGTTTGGGTCATCAAAGCCGGGGCTGAGGTTGACCAATCCGGCAATGCTGCCGCCGCAGGCGCCGGTTGCAACGATGGTAAGTTCACTGCTGACCGATCGAATGTCGTGGACGGTCCCTGCCATGATCCGCTGCCAGTCATCGCTGCCGCTCGCATCGCAAGGGTAGTATGCGGGCTCGTTGTAAGGTTCGAGGGCGACTTTGTCGGTGCCTATCTTGACCAGCATGGCGGCGACCGCCACAACCATTTGACGATAGCGGGCAACGCCCTCGCTGTCGGCGCCGCCATAGATCATCTCCATGCTGTAGTCGGGAACCTGAGTGACGCCATGCAGGTCGAAAACCACCTTGAGGCCGGTCGACGTGATCCGCTCGACGGCGGCGGCAAGTATGTCCAGCGCCTGTTGCCGCTTGACGCCCTCGCTGGCAAGCAGCGGGCCGGGATCGACGCTCAGCCGGACGAAGTCGAAGCCCATCGATCGGATGTGGGCAAACACCTCCCCGGACGGCCAGTCGGCGAGCGGCCTGCTTTCCGCAAGCCACTCCTTTTCGCTGCGATAGGGCGGCCAAACGTAGGTTCCATCTTTTTCCACCGGCGACCAGTTGAGCCACTGATGCACGCCAATGCCGCGTTTGAGAGGGATGGGCGCTGCGTCGGCCGCCACAAGCAAGGCGAGCACCCAGGCAACAACACACGCCGCTTTTCGCATCGCTCTCTCCGTATGGTCGCCGGAGATATTAACCGCAACGAACGGGAAAGAAGATTGCCGGCCCGCAGCTTTTCGACGGCATGGTATACAAGGACCGAAACGTTGACGGGGCGTGCATGAGAATCGGCTGGTACATCAACCGATTGCGCAGCATGGGACCGGCCGAGGTGCTGCACCGGCTGGTGGAGCAACGTCGAAGAATCGCGTCGCGCCGCCGCGATGATGGGTGGGGGCGCTATCCATCGCCGCGGTTGCACCCAGTGCTGCCCGGATTTCGCCATGCTGTGCTGGCAGCGACCGACGCCCAACGGCAAGCCATAGCGGCGGCCGCGCAAGAGATGCTTCAGGGCCGGTTTTCTGCACTCGGGCGGACATGGCCAAAGCGTGAGCCCGAACTGTTGTTTCCTGCCGAGCTTTGGCGTCTTGATCCGGTGACCGGCAGGCTTTGGCCTGGCCCCGAGGCTCATACTTTCGACATCGATTTTCGCCATGGCGGCGACCTTGGCGATATAAAATATGTCTGGGAGATCAACCGGCTGCAGCAATTGCCGCCACTGGCTGCACACCTGCTCCTCTGCGAGGACGATCGATCCCGGAGTGCCATCGAGGCGGCAATCGGTAGTTGGCATTCCGCCAATCCACCGTTCCGAGGCATCGGCTGGGCGTCCGGTATCGAAGTAGCGCTGCGGGCCATCAGCCTGATCATCACCCTGGACCTCGTCGGCGACCAGCTTGACCCAGTGACGCTGCGGAAAGCTGGTGAGATACTCGCGGCAAGCGCCTATTGGCTGCCGCGGTTTCCGTCGCGATATTCCTCCGCCAACAACCATCTCGTCGCAGAGTTGGCCGGCGAATATCTGGCCGGCCTGGCGCTCGGGGCCGGATCCGAAATCGCCCGCGGCGCCCTCCTAAATGAGACGCACAAGCAGATACTTGCCGATGGCGCAGGTGCCGAGCAAACACCGACCTATGCAGCCTTCAGCGCCGAACTCATCTTGCTGTGCGCCGCCGCGGCACGCCAGGCGGGAACGCCGTTTCCCTCGGCTGTCGAAGCGCGTCTGGGCGCCTTCGCCAATTTCGTCGGCTGGCTGCCACAGAAAGCCGCCCGCTTCGGCGACGACGATGAGGGCCACGTGCTGAAGCTGGGGGACGAGCCGAACTATATCCGATCCGTCGCGTCCGCCATCCAAGGCTTACTGGGGACGCCGGGCAACGCGCCGGAGCCCGACGACTTTCGTTCGCTTTTCTTTGGTGCGCCGTCGGGTCCGGCGCCCGTGGTGCACGGCTTGCAGACATTCGCGCAAGGCGGGCTCTCAGTCTGGCGCGGAGCAATGAATGGCCGCAATGTCGAACTGACGTTCGACCACGGACCGCTCGGATATCTCTCGATAGCGGCGCACGGCCATGCCGACGCGCTGTCGCTCACCCTGTGCATCGACGGTGAGCCGGTGCTGGTCGATCCAGGCACCTGGCTCTACGGCTCGGGAGGCGCCTGGCGCGACTGGTTCCGCTCCACACCGGCGCACAACACGCTGAACATCGAGGGCAAGAGCCAAAGTACCATCGCTGGAAATTTCAACTGGTCGCACAAGGCAGTCGCAGCGCTGGTGGAGAGCGAGCCGGGACCGCACTGGAGGCTGAGCGCCCGGCATGATGGCTATAGAAGCCGCTTCGGCGTCGTGCATCAGCGCACTTTGGCGCGCCAGGCCGATGGCATCCTCATCACCGACCAACTGCTCGGCGGCGGGCGTCAGTCCGAGATCGTCTTCCAACTGGCCGCCGGCCTCCATGCCGACCGGCACGAAGATACGGTCACGGTATTACGCGGCGACGAGGCGCTGTTGGCCATCCGCTTTCCTGACGCTGCGCTCGACGTCGGCGCCGGCGGTGACATGCCGGGGCAGGGCGGTTGGGTTTCACTGCGCTTTGGCACCAGGCAGCAGGCCGAACGCCTCGCCTGGCACGGTGAAGTGGGCGAAGCCGGAATCCATATCCATCTTGCCCCAATTCACCCGCCACAACGGCAAAAACCGGCGCCAACGTAGAGTTGCCGGGCGAGTTCCAGCCGTATTCGACATTAATTACGTTTGGACATTTAGCGGTTTCGTTACCGTTGATCTGCTAGTCTCGCACCATCCAGCCTGCTTTGCCCGCTGCGTCCGCAACAGCCACTGGTTGCAGGCGGCGTAGCGGGTTTGGCGGGAATTTTGTGCTTTGCTATTCGCCAGATCGCCTTCGTACGACCCCAGACTGCCTTCTTACGACCAGGAGCCGCTGCAACGATGTTTTCCGAATTTGCCAGAGCGATTGTGGAAAAGCTTTCGAACGTCAATCTGACCACGCTCGGCCTGCTTCTCCTCACCGCACTGGGCAGCGCGGTGGTCGCCTACTGGCGAACTGCCGAACATAAGTCTCTCAGGGATTTTTTCGACTTCGCCTTCCCCCAGGAAGTCATCCTGCACCCGTCGGCGCGAGCCGACGCCCTGTTCTGGATCACGAAACGGGCGATGATGCCTTTCCTGCTTATTCCTGCCGGCGTCACCTTCGTCGTCGCGGTGGGCTATGGCACACGCGAGGCAATCGGCTGGCTCCTTAACATTCACGCGCCGCTTCTCGGCGGCCCGGCGGGACCGGTGACGATCGTCATCTTCACCGCAACCATGCTGGTCGCCTATGATATTTCATACTACCTCTACCACGTCGCCCAGCACCGCTTCCCGTTCCTGTGGGAATTGCACAAGGTGCATCATTCGGCCGAGGTGATGGTGGGGATCACCAAGGACCGGGTTCATCCGCTGGACGATCTGATGAACCGTATGTGGGATGGCGTCATCCCGGGCATCTGCTTCGGTATCTGGAGCCTGATCGCACTCGATCCGGTAGAGGTCGCTATCTTCGGCATCAACGTCTACGTCATCCGTAACATCCTGATGATGGACTTTGTTCGTCATACGCATCTCAAGATCTCGTTCGGCCCGTTGAACAACATCATCCTGTGTCCGCACTGGCACCAGGTGCATCACAGCATCGACCCTCGTCATTATGACAAGAATTTCGGCCTGCTTTTTTCGTTCTGGGATCGTCTGTTCGGAACGCAATTTGTCCCGGAACCGGATGAAGACCTGAAATTTGGCCTGATCGATCGCGATGTGCGCGATTATCAGTCGCTCTTTGGGCTTTACATCCTGCCGCTCAAGAAGATGGCAAGGCATGTCATGCGACTGTTTCACAGGCGGCCCAATGTAGTCGCGCAGCCACAGGACAGTTCTCCTTCATGAACACTGTTGTTTCCATCGACGTCCTAGGCGCGGAGCGCCTGGAAATCGTCCGTTCGGCGGATCGTCTGGCTGCGGTCGAAGCCGCTTGGATGGACCTTTGGCATCGTACCGACGGGCTGATCTTTCAAAGCCATGCCTGGATTTCGGCATGGTGGAGTACCGTACAACACCGTGACCAGCGCGCGTTGCGGATCGGCCTGGTCTGGAAGGGCGAGAAACTCGTTGCTGTCGTTCCGCTGGCGATCGGCAGGCGCAGGGGGCTGCGGTTTCTCGAATGGGCGGCCGGCAGCTATACCGACTATGGAGATATTCTCGTTGCCCCGGAATGCTCGTTATCGGCGCTGCAGGAACTATGGACCCAACTCTGCGATGCAGGTGGCTTCGATCTTGCCTTGATCAGTCGTCTCTCGCCGGATGCGGCGGCCCGCAAAATTTTCACGCCGGGAGCTTTCGGCGGCATCAGGCTTCGTCACTTTCACCGAACGGAAGTCAGCTATCGCGTTGCCGGAAAATGGGAAAGCGGAGCGGCATGGTTCGCGGACCAGTCGAAAAAGACGCGCCAGAACTATCGGCGCGGCATCAAAGCGCTGGAAGAAACCGGAGAGGTGAGATTTCGCCTGCTTGCCCCCGACGAGCCGCTGCAACCGGTACTGGAGCGCCTCGCGGCCTTGAAGCGGAAATGGCTGACCGAGCGCATGCGTGAGTCAGACCTGTTCGAAGAGGGCGTGCCGGTACTCGCCGCGCTCGTCGATGCGTTGGCGCGCGCCGGCGTGCTGCATATCTTCGTCCTCGAATGCAATGGCGTGATGGTCGCGGTGTCGATCAACTTCGTCCAGCACGACGTGATGATGGCCTTCGTGACGACATTCGATCCGGATTTCGGCCGGGCGTCGCCGGGTGTGATCCTGTTGATGGATTACGTGCAGTGGTCGATCGATCACGGCTTGAGCATGGTCGATTTCCTCTGTGGAGCAGAGTCGTTCAAACACAAATTCTCAACGCAGGCGGTTACGTTGGAATCCGTCATCGGGACGCGCACGGCACAGGGTGCGCTTGCATCTCTTGCCGATCGTGTCCTCCAGACCGTCAGGCAAATGCGCGAGCGTTCATCGGCACCACCAGAGGGACGTGATACGCCCCCTCCAGCCGAAGCAGCCCTGGACTAGAACGGTTCTTCACGGAAACGCCGAACAGCTGCATCCTTTTTGACGCAATTGCGGACGAAAACCGTTCACACTTTTTCTCGAATTGCTCTAGCGGCCCGCTGGCAAAAAAAGCTCAAATGAAGCGCGGTATCGGTCCGTTTTGCGGCGTGGTGCGGTCGCCGAGGTCGAGGAAGATTTCGTCGATGTAGCACCATCCCCAGCCTTCCGGCGGATCGTAGCCTTCGATGACAGGATGGCCGGTTGCCCGAAAATGCTTGGTGGCATGACGGTTGGGCGAGTCGTCGCAGCAGCCAACGTGACCGCATGTGCGGCAGAGCCGCAGATGCACCCACTGCGAACCGCTCTTCAGGCATTCCTCGCAGCCGAGCGCGCTCGGCGTCACGTCGCGAATGTCCCCGGCGTGCCTGCATTCGTCTGCCATCATACGCTCCTGACCAATTGTGGCGCCACGGCTAGGCTGCCGTTTCGCGCGAGATATGCATGCAGCGCCGCAACCACCTGGGCGCCTTCGCCGACGGCATCGGCGACGCGCTTGATCGAGCCGGAGCGCACGTCGCCGATGGCGAACACGCCGCCGCGGTTCGTCTCCAGTGCACCACGTTTCTGGCCAATGTCAGGCCCGGTGCGAACGAAACCCTTCGTGTCCAACGCCACGCCGCATTGCGCCAGCCAGTCGGTGTTCGGATCGGCGCCGATGAACAGGAAGAGGTGGCGGATCGGACGTGTTGTCTCGGTGTCGCGGTTGCGCCAGCGCACTTTGCCAAGATTGCCGTCGGCGCCTTCCAGCGCCGTGATCTGCGTCTCAGCCAGCACTTCGATGTTCTGCTGTGCGCTGACGCGCTCCACCAGATAGCGCGACATGCTCGCATCCAGGCTGCTGCCGCGCGCCAGCAGCCATACCTTCTTCACATGCGCCGCCAAATAGACAGCAGCCTGTCCAGCCGAATTGCCGGCGCCGACCAGGGCTACCTCTTGCCCGGCGCAAAGCCGCGCTTCGATCGGCGAAGCCCAGTAATGCACGGAGGTTCCCTCGAATTGCGCCAGGTTTGCCATGTCGAGGCGGCGATAGCGCGCTCCGCTGGCGATCACCACCGACCGTGCCCGCACGGTCTCCCCGCCGCCGACGGCGAGCGTGTAGTGGGCACCGGACCTGTCGCTTGCGCTGCCCAGCAGCTTCGCCTCGTCCGGTATCACCATCTCGACGCCGAATTTCTGCGCCTGGTTGTAAGCGCGCGCCATCAGCGCCATTCCCGAAATGCCGGTCGGAAAACCGAGGTAGTTCTCGATGCGCGAGGAGGCACCCGCCTGTCCGCCGAAGGCACGGCAATCGAGCACGATCGTCGACAACCCTTCGGAAGCCGCGTAGACGGCCGCAGCGAGGCCGGCCGGTCCGGCGCCGACAATGGCCACGTCGTACAGCTTGCCGGCGTCGATCGGCCTCACCAGGCCGATGCAGCGGGCAAGCTCGTTCTCTCCGGGGTTGAGCAGCAGCTTGCCGTTTGGACAAAGCACGATCGGCAAATGGTGGATATCGACATGGAAGCGTTCGATCAGGGTCCTGGCGCAGGGATCGGCAGCCGAATCGAGAACGCGATGCGGCTGACCGCTGCGAGCCAGAAAACCTTGCAGCTGCAATACGTCGCCGCTGTCGACCGGTCCGACAATGATCGGGCCGGCTGTGCCGCTCTCGAGCAGGCCGACACGGCGCAGGATCAGCGCCCGCATGATGCGCTCGCCGAGGTTTGCTTCCTGCACCATCAGGTCCCTCAGCCTTTGCGAGGGGATGACGAGCGCCTCGACCGGCTCGATCGCCTCCACATCCACCAGTGAGGGCCGGGCTGAAAGCTGCGCCAACTCGCCGACGAAATTGCCTGCACCGTGCGTGACGATTGTTTCGCGCCGGCCGAAGCTGCCCCCCTGGATGATATCCACCTTGCCGGACAGGACCACGATCAGACCGGGCGCCAGCTCGCCGGCTTTAACGATCTGTTCGCCTGCGGCATAGGACACGGCTTCGCCGAAACGGCCGATGCGGTCCAGGTCCGCCTCAGCCAGCGCTGGAAACATCTGATCGCGACGGGCAATGGAGATCGGATTGGCGGGTTGAGACATGGTTCGAACCTATCGCCGGTTTCCGACAGTTTGAAGCGGTTTTTTGCGGCTTGCGGCCGGTAGGAACCTAGCCCGCCTGTCGGTAAACGCTGTGCCCTTCGCTTCGCAGTTAACTGACGGCGGCCGTGCGACGGTGTCGTCGTGACGTGCCTCACAATCCGTTGCATCTCCTTGATTTGTTTGATTTGCGCATCCCGGCAAACCCGGCGCATGCTGCTTCAACCGGCATCTGCCTAAGCCGGCCAGGCCCGGCGGGCCGTCCTGTGTCAAACTCTCGGCCGCCGGGCTTCTGGACGGCAGAAAACGGCCTGTGTCCGAGCGCTCCGCAAACTCGCCTGCGGCCTGTTGTTCGGCGAGTGCTCAGGCAGCTACCTGAAGCACAATCTTGCCGCGCGTGTGCTGCTTCTCGAGCTGTTCCTCGGCCCTGGCGACTTCCTCAAGAGGATAGATTGCCTGCACGAATGGCCTGACCTTCCCGGCGTCGATGAGGCGGCTGATCTCGGCAAGCTGCGCCGCGTTAGGCTTGGTCAAATAGGAAACGCCGCGAGCCCGATGCAGGCGGGCCTTCTCCGCCGACGGTTCGGAAAGCGTTGAGACGAGCGTCCCGCCGGGTTTGAGCACGTCCCACGAGCGGTCCTGTGTTTCACCCGCTACCAGGTCGAAGACGAGGTCAACGTCCTCGACAACCTCCTCGAAGCGCTGGTTCTTGTAGTCGACCGCCTGGTCGGCGCCAAGCGCGCGGATGAAATCGAAATCCTGCGCGGACACGGTCGTCGCGACAAACGCGCCCGCGGCCTTTGCGAACTGCACCGCCAGATGACCGACGCCGCCGGCGCCGCCATGGATAAGGACCCGCTGCCCGGATTTGAGGCCGCCGTGATCGAAAAGGCCTTGCCACGCGGTAAGGCCCGCAAGTGGCACCGCGGCGGCTTCGGCGTGGCTTAAGCGTTGCGGCTTCGCCGCCGCCTCCGTTGCCTTGACGACGACATATTCGGCGTTGCCGCCGCGGTCGTTGCCGAGCATGGCATATAGCGGATCGCCCTTCTTCAGCGTATGGGCTCGCGTGCCGCACAGTTCCACCACGCCGGACACGTCGCGGCCGAGCGTGACGGGCAGATCCGCGCCCGAAGAGCCCTCGCGAACCTTGTAGTCGACGGGATTGACGCTTGCCGCGTAGACCTTGAGCGTGACCTCGTCGTCATGGGGCTGAGGCAACGGAACCGCGTCCAGCGAAAGAACCTCCGGTCCACCAAAATCGTGGATACGGACGGCCTTCATAGTAATCATGGCTTGCTCCTCGTCGGGTTGAGTCCAATTCGCCTCTGAACTGTTTCGCCGGCAGACCGGCGTCTATCAAGCCGGCGGTTCGGTCGTGGCAAAGGCCGGCCGGTGGCGCGCCGTCAGTGTATCGTTTGCGAATGCTCGCCGCCGGGTTGCGAGATGCCGCTCAGCGCTTCACCTGCTGTCGTGGTCTCGCTGTTGGTGGCGAGGTCACCCAGCGAAACGATGCCGACCAGGCGCTTGTCACGGTTTAGCACTGGCAAGCGGCGCACTTTCAGGTCAGCCATGTTGCGCAGAACATCCTCCGCGTCTTCGTCTTCGAAGCAATACCTGACCTCGGTGCTCATCACTTCCCGTACCTTGGCGTCAGGTGTCTTGCCTTGGGCGACGCCGCGGATTGCGATGTCGCGATCGGTTACCATGCCGACAAGCCGATCGTTCTCGCCCACCGGCATCGCGCCGGCGTCGAGGCGACCCATCATTTCTGCCGCATCGCGCAGGGTTTGCTGCGGACTGGCGATCTCGACGTCCTTTGTCATGCAGTTGCCAACTTTCATTTTAACCTCCGTTGGTTGCAGGGCCCGCCGCCGAATTTCGTGATGGAAGGGTGAATGAGCGCCAGCGCAAAACGTTCCATGGCAAGACCCGTTTCGAGCGCTCCGCCAAATCACCCTTGCCATCCTCCACTCCGACCGCCTTCAGGCGGTCGGCCCGGGAAAGGTCGGCTCCGAAGGAATTTCGGAAGGCGTGCCAGGAGGAACTCCAAGTGGCTCCTGGTCCGGCGTCGGAATTGGATCCGGCGAGGGCGGGGGTACGCCTGGAGGTTCTCCCGGCGGAGTCTCCGGCGGGGCAGGCGGCCGGGCCGGCTCCGGATTGGGATTGTCCGGCAGTGGATTCGGGTTGTTCGGATCGGGGTTGTTCATCGATCACTCCCCTGACATCTGTGGCCTGATCTCCGCCAGAGCGGAGTGCGGCAGCGGCGAGCGGGCTCTCTTGTCCTAAACCGAGGGGAAGCAAAAGCGTTCCCTCACCTGATGCCAAGCGGGGCCAATCTATCGGGCGGTTCCCAGGCTGGCATACATTCCGTTGGTGCGGAACTGAGTCGGGTTGATGCCGTAGAGGCGGCGGAAGACCTTGGAAAAATAATTGGCATCCTCGAAGCCGCACATGATGGCGACCTCCTTGACCGGCAGGAAATCGGCCTTCGTCAGCAACTTCGCCGCGCGCTGCAGTCGCTGCTGCAGCACGAATTCGGCGGGCGGAAGCCCCTCGCTCTCGGCGAAGCAGCGCGAGAAATGCGCGCGGCTCAGGCCGCTGATCTCGGCGAGATCGGCAACGCGGAGCGGCCTGTCGAGATTGGCCCTGATGTGGTCGATGACCGGCTGCATGGCGCTCTTGTCGTCGGTGACGGCATGCGAGCCGAAGACATCGTCGTAGAGCGCCATGGCGGCTTCATAGGCGACGGCCGAGGCGGCTCCCGGCGAGACCGCGCCCGTGATCAGGCGTACGCTGCAATCCGCGAGATGATCGATCGTCGAGGGCTGCAGCCGCAGCACCGGACCGACGGCGGCAAGGATCGACTTGTGGATGCGCAGTGCCTCCTCGCCGTTCATCGATATCCAGAAGAACTCCCAGCGTTCGCCCTTAGCCAGCCAGTAACGGTGGTTGTGCGGCACGAGAACCAGCAAAGTGTCGCCCTTTTGCAGGCGGTAGTTCCGGTTCTCGTAGCGCAATCGGCCGGTGCCGCTGATCGTATGCTGGAGCACGGTAAACGGCGTCTGGCCGCGCTTGCGCCCATCCCAGTCGTAGACCTCGTTCTCGCGCACTTCATAGCCGGTGCTTGTCGGCATTGTGTGTAGACGCTGGCGCCCGCGCGGCAGCGATACCGTCCTGCCCGCCGGCCCGATGTCGATCAAGTTCCGCAGCACAAAATTACCCCTAAAAGCATAATCCTTCTCTGGTCGCGTGCCGAATAAGGCGCATAATCCCTCGAGAAAAGCAAAAGAAACTGCGGTCAACGAGCGGATAGGAGGAAGTGCCGGATTCCAGCCTGCATAATGTGGCAGGCGGGCCAGGCCTCTTTTCGCCGCCTTTGCCCTAGCGTTCGATCAGGTCGAGGTGAGGCTGATGAGTTTCAAGATCGCTATCATCGGTGCGGGAAGCGTCGGGTTCACCAAGAAGCTCTTCACCGACATTTTGTGCGTTCCTGAATTCAGGGATGTCGAATTCGCATTGACCGATCTCAGCGAACGCAACCTCCAGATGATCAAGTCGATCCTCGACAGGGTCGTCGAATTCAACAAGCTGCCGACCAAGGTTACGGCAACGACCGACCGCCGTGCCGCCCTCGAGGGTGCCCGCTACATTATCAGCTGCGTTCGCGTCGGCGGTCTCGAAGCCTATGCGGACGACATCCGCATTCCCTTGAAGTATGGCATCGACCAGTGCGTCGGCGACACGATCTGCGCCGGCGGCATCCTCTATGGCCAGCGCAACATTCCGGTAATCCTCGATTTCTGCAAGGATATCCTCGAAGTCGCCGAGCCTGGGGCGAAATTCCTGAACTACGCCAATCCGATGGCCATGAACACCTGGGCGGCGATCGAATATGGCAAGGTCGATACCGTCGGCCTTTGCCATGGCGTCCAGCATGGCGCCGACCAGATCGCCGAAGTGCTCGGCGCCAAGTCGCGCACCGAGCTCGATTACATCTGCTCCGGCATCAACCATCAGACCTGGTTCATCGACCTGCGTCTCAACGGCCGCAAGATCGGTAAAGACGAGCTGGTTGCCGCCTTCGAGGCGCATCCGGTCTATTCGCAGCAGGAAAAGCTGCGCATCGATGTCCTGAAGCGCTTCGGCGTCTATTCGACCGAAAGCAACGGCCATCTTTCCGAATACCTGCCCTGGTATCGTAAGCGGCCGGACGAAATCACCCGCTGGATCGACATGTCCGACTGGATCCACGGCGAGACCGGCGGCTACCTTCGTTATTCGACCGAAACACGCAACTGGTTCGAAACGGAGTTCCCGCAATTTCTGGAATCCGCCGCCAGGCCGATAGACCCCGCCAAGCGCTCCAACGAGCATGCCAGCCACATTCTCGAAGCGCTGGAGACGAACCGCGTTTATCGCGGCCACTTCAACGTCAAGAACAACGGCGTCGTCACCAACCTGCCGCAAGACGCCATCATCGAGTCGCCCGGCTTCGTCGATCGCTTCGGCATCAACATGGCTGCAGGCATCACGCTGCCGGAGGCCTGCGCCGCCACTTGCACTTCCTCGATCAACGTCCAGCGCATGTCGGTTCATGCGGCGATCTCCGGCGATATCGACCTACTGAAGCTCGCCGTCCTGCACGATCCGCTGGTCGGCGCGGTTTCGACGCCGGAAGAGGTTTGGCAAATGGTGGACGAAATGGTCGTCGCCCAGGCCCGCTGGCTGCCTCAATATGCCGATGCGGTGCCGGCCGCGAAGGAGCGGCTTTCGAAATCCAGGATCAAGACCCGTGAATGGGCCGGAGCGGCACGGCGCGACGTCCGTTCGATCGAGGAACTACGTGCGGAAAAAACGGCTCTCAAGCAGGCCGTCTGAATTTCGCCAGGACGGATCGCGGCAAGCTTTCGGGAGGAATTTTCGGCACCGCACCCGGAAGTACATTCGTTCGAGGAGAAATGGAGCGGCGTCAACGCGCTCCTGAACAACAGGGAGGAGAGACGATGAGGAATTTCCGAAACATTGGCATTCTCGCCGGGCTGGCGCTTAGCGTCTCGGCCTCGGCCCTGAACGCGTATGCATCCGAGCCGACTGTGCCGCCGGTGCCCGCGCAATTTCCGGCCGAGGGAAAGATCAAGTACGTCGCGCGCGACTCCATCCTGGAGTTCAAGGCACTTCCGGAATACCACGAACCCGATTGGGTCACCGACAAATACGTCAAGGCAGGCAAGCTGCCGCCGGTCAAGGACCGGTTACCGAAGGAGCCGCTGGTCTTCAAGACCGGCAATATGCCGGACGGCGTCGGTGTCTACGGTGATACGATGCGTCATGTCATCGGCGGCCGGCCGGAGGGCTGGAACTATGGCGCCGGCCAGACGCAGGGCTGGGGCGGCATCGACATCGGCCTTTCCGAATGCCTGACGCGCACCGCGCCGCTGTTCCAGGTCGAGGCCAAGGACACGGAGCCGCTGCCGAACCTCGCCAGGAACTGGGACTGGTCCAAGGACGGCCACACGCTGACGATGCATCTGGTCGAGGGCGCGAAATGGTCGGACGGCGTTCCGTTCAACGCCGACGATGTGATGTTCTACTGGGACGACGAGGTGATCGATCCTAATGTGTCGCCGCTGAACGGTGCCACGCAGGAGACCTTCGGCGTCGGCACGACGTTGAAGAAAATCGACGACTACACCGTCGAGTGGACGTTCAAGGACGCCTTTCCGAAACAATACCTTTACGCCATGGCTTACGGCACCTTCTGTCCGGGCCCGTCGCATATCCTCAAGCCCCAGCATCCGAAATATTCGAAGAACACCTACGAGCAGTTCAAGAACGCCTTCCCGCCGGAATATATGAACATGCCGGTGATGGGTGCCTGGGTGCCGGTGGCATACCGCCCCGACGACATCATCGTCATGCGTCGCAATCCGTACTATTGGAAGGTCGACGAGAAGGGCAACCAGCTGCCGTATCTCAACGAGTTGCACTACAAATTGTCGACCTGGGCCGACCGCGACGTTCAGGCGGTCTCCGGGGCGGGCGACTTCTCCAATCTGGAGCAGCCGGAGAACTTCGTCGCCTCGCTGAAGCGCGCGGCACAAAAGGACGCGCCGGCACGGCTTGCCTTCGGTCCGCGGCTGATCGGCTATAATCTGCGCATGAATTTCTCAGCCAATGGCTGGGGTAACCCCGACGAGCGCGGGCAGGCGATACGCGAGCTGAACCGCAACGAGGATTTCCGCAAGGGCGTCACCATGGCGCTCGACCGCAAGGCGCTCGGCGACTCGCTGGTCAAGGGTCCGTTCACTGCCATCTATCCCGGCGGCTTCTCCTCGGGCACGAGCTTCTACGACCGGAAGTCGACGGTCTACTACCCCTTCGATCTCGAAGGCGCCAAGGCGGAACTCGCCAAGGCAGGCCTAAAGGACACGGACGGCGACGGCTTCGTCAATTTTCCTGCCGGCACCGCCGGCGGCAAGAATGTCGAGATCGTGATGCTCGTCAACAACGATTACACCACCGACAAGAGCCTCGCGGAGGGCGTCGTCGGTCAGATGGAGAAGTTAGGTATTCGCGTTGTCCTGAACGGGTTGAACGGTACCCAGCGCGATCAGGCCAATTACTCCGGTCGCTTCGACTGGCTGATAAGGCGCAACGAAACGGAACTCACCTCGGTCGTGCAGAACACCGAGCAACTGGCGCCGGTCGGCCCGCGCACCAGCTGGAACCACCGCGCTCCGGAAAACGGCCAGGTAGATCTGATGCCCTTCGAGAAGGACCTTGTCGATATCGTCAACAAGTTCGTCTCGGCGCAGGACAATGACCAGCGCGCCAGCCTGATGAAGCAGTTCCAGAAGATCTCGACGGAACACGTCTATACCGTCGGGCTCACCGAATATCCCGGCGCGCTGATCATCAACAAACGTTTCTCCAATATCCCGCAGGGAACGCCAATCTTCATGTTCAACTGGGCCGAGGACTCGATCGTCCGCGAGCGGGTCTGGGTGGCCGCCGACAAGCAGCAGAAATATGAGCTGTTTCCCGAACAGCTTCCCGGAAAGCCCGGGGACAAGGGTCCGACGAACTGAGTTTCCTCCCCTGACTTGAAAATTCCCGGCCGCGCTGCTGGCGCGGCCGGGACAAAGCCAGCGGTGAGGGATAACTGAGAATCTGAGCGAGGAGCAAACGGTCGATGCTGCGATTTCTGCTTATGCGCATAGCATCCGCAATACCGGTTCTCGCCATTTTGAGCGTGGTTACCTTCGCGATCATCCAGGCACCGCCGGGTAACTATGCCGACTATATCCGCTTGCAGCTCATCAACCAGGGTGGAGCCTCCTTTGCCGAGGCGGATGCTCAGGCGAAGGCTTACAGCGTGGAGCACGGCCTCGATAAGCCGGTTCCGCTCCAATACCTGAACTGGATCGGCGGCATCATCACCCGCGGTGATTTCGGCCACAGCCTGTATTACAACAAGCCCGTCGCCGACGTGGTAGGCGAGCGGCTGCCGCGCACGCTGCTGCTTGCGCTTGTCTGCCACCTGTTGGCATCGGTGCTGGGCATCGGCTTTGGTATCTGGGCGGCGACCAGGCAGTACAGCTGGATCGACAGTACGCTGTCAGCGATTTCCTTCCTCGGAATGACGGTACCGCGCTTCCTGATGGCGCTGATCATCGTCTATCTGCTGGTCTTCCAGTTTAACGTCTCCGAGATCGGCAGCTTCTTTTCGCCGCAATTTGGCGGGGCGCCGTGGTCCTGGGCGAAGTTCGTCGATCTCGTCCGGCATGTCTGGCCGGTTGTCGCCATCGCGACCTTCGGCGGGCTCGCCTACAACATGCGGGTGATGCGCAGCAATCTGCTCGACACGCTGAACGCGCAATATGTCGAGACCGCTCGCGCCAAGGGCCTCAGCGGCGGTGCGGTCGTCATGCGCCATGCGGTGCCCAATGCGCTGCATCCGCTGGTTATGTATCAGGGCGTGGTGCTGCCCTATATGCTGACCGGCGAGATCGAGACTGCGATCATCTTTGCCCTGCCGACCGTTGGCCCGGCGATCGTCGGCTCGATGGCGGTTGGCGACGTCTATGTCACGGCGACCTTCATGATGGTGCTGTCGGCGACGCTGATCGTTGGCAACATCATCGCCGACATGCTGCTCGTTATGCTCGACCCGCGTGTGCGCCAATATGCAGGGTCCTGAGATGCTTGCCTTCGAGCCCTCGCTGCCGCCGCTTGCCGAGGAATCGGCCAAGATCAAGCCGCGCGGCAATGAGAGCTACATCGCGCTCGTCTGGCGCCGCCTGAAACGGTCCTGGACCGGCATGGCCGGGCTCATCCTGGTCGCGTTTCTGGTGCTGCTGGCGGTGTTCGCCGACTTCTTCGCACCGATGGATCCCAAGGTGACCGATGTCGGCTTTGCCCCGCCGCAGATGATGAGCTTCCATGACAAGGATGGCAACTTCGTCTTCCAGCCACGCGTCTATGCCCTGGCGGATTCGGAAGACCTCGACCCGGTTACCTTCCAACCCGTCGTCGGGCCGGACTACGACCATCCGCGGCTGCTCGGCTTCTTCGTCAAGGGCGCGGAGTACAAACTGCTCGGCCTGCTTCCCGCGAACCGGCACTTCTTCGGCTCGACCGACGGCCAGCCGGTGCATTTCCTTGGCACCGACAAATTCGGCCGCGATGTGCTGGCTCGTGCGATCTATGGTTCGCGCATCTCGTTGATGATCGCATTGACCGTGGTCTTCATCGTCACCGTGATCGGCACGACGGTCGGCATGGTGTCGGGCTATTTCGGCGGCACATTCGATGTCTGGGTCCAGCGCTTCGTCGAACTGGTGCTCGCATTTCCGCAATTGCCGCTTTATCTGGCGCTGACGTCGCTTGTTCCGGTGACGGCGCCGACGAATGTCTTCCTGGCCTTCGTGATCGTCGTCATGTCGGCGCTCGGCTGGGCGCAGATGTCGCGCGAGGTGCGCGGCAAGACCCTGGCACTGGCGCGGATCGACTACGTCCGTGCGGCGATGGCGGTCGGGGCCACCGACGGCCGCATCATCATGCAGCACATTTTTCCAAACGTGATGAGCCACGTCATCGTTGCGGTCACGTTGGCAATCCCCAGCGTCGTCCTGCTCGAATCCTTCCTCGGTTTTCTCGGCTTCGCGGTGAAGCCGCCGCTGATCTCCTGGGGCCTGATGCTGCAGGACACCGCGACCTATTCGGTCATCGGCACCTATCCCTGGATCCTCTCGCCGGTCGGCTTCGTGCTTATCACCGTCTTCGCGTTCAACGCGCTTGGCGATGGATTGCGCGATGCGGTCGATCCGTATTGAGCGTGACATGATGCAACACGCGCTCGTCAAATCCTTCGCACCGCCTGTCCGGCTCGACCATGACGGCCGTTCGGAAAACCCGGTCATCGATGCCCGCAACATCGCCGTCGATTTCAAGGTCGAACACGGCATGATCGAAGCCGTCAAGGACATCTCCTTTCAGCTCTATCGCGGCGAGACGATCGCCATTGTCGGCGAGTCGGGATCGGGCAAGTCGGTGACGGCGCGCACCGTCATGGGACTGTTGTCGAAACGCGCGGTCGTGTCGCCGAAATCGACCGTCGAATACAACGGGGCGAACATCCTGAAATATTCCGAGCGTGCGCGGCGCAAACTGCGGGGTGACCGCATCTCGATGATCTTTCAGGAGCCGATGAGTTCGCTCAACCCGATCTACACGATCGGCAGCCAGATCGTCGAGGCGATACGGGTGCATCGCAAGATGAGCCGCAGGCAGGCCGAAGCAAGAGCGCTCGAACTGCTGCAGCAGGTGCAGATTCCTGAGCCCCAGGCGCGGCTAAAACAATACCCGCACCAGCTTTCCGGCGGCCAGCGCCAGCGTGTGATGATCGCCATGGCGCTGGCCAACGATCCCGATGTGCTGATCGCCGATGAGCCGACGACGGCGCTCGACGTCACGGTTCAGGCGCAGATCCTCAATCTCATCCGAAACCTGCAGAAGAAACTGCGCATGGCGGTGATCCTGATCACGCACGACCTGACCGTGGTGCGGCAGTTCTCCGACTATGTCTACGTCATGCAGCATGGGGAGATGCGCGAGCACAATGTGACGGAGAGGCTGTTTGCCGATCCGCAGCATCCCTACACCTGTCACCTGCTTGCCTCCGAGCCGCGCGGCCAGGCAAATCCGTTGCCGGAAGGCGCCGACGTTATTCTTGAAGCCAAGGATGTGCGCGTCTCCTTCATGCTGCGGCACGGCACGTTCATGAGGCCGGACCTGCGCGAACTCGTCGCCGTCGACAGTCTCAGCCTGACCCTTCGGCGGCACGAGACGCTGGGTCTCGTCGGCGAATCCGGATCGGGCAAGACCACCTTCGGCGAGGCGCTGCTCAGGCTCAACACCACGGACAGCGGCGAGATCTATTTCGATGGCCAGCCGATCCATGGCTGTTCGCGGGCGCAGATGCGGCCGTTGCGGTCGCGCATGCAGGTCGTCTTCCAGGATCCGTTCTCGTCGCTCAACCCACGCATGACGATCGGCCAGATCATCGAGGAAGGGCTGGTCGTCAACCGCATCGGCGCCACCAGGAACGATCGGATCGAGCGGGTGCGCGAGGCGCTGATCAGCGCCGGCATGCCCGGCGATATCCTGTCGCGCTTCCCGCACGAGTTTTCCGGCGGCCAGCGCCAGCGTATTGCGATTGCCCGCGCCGTCGCGCTCGAACCGGAATTCATCGTACTCGACGAGCCGACATCGGCACTGGATCTCTCCGTCCAGGCGCAGATCATCGAATTGCTGCGCAAGCTGCAGCGAGAACGGGGCCTGAGCTACATCTTCATCTCGCACGACCTCAAGGTCGTTCGGGCGCTGTGCCATCGCGTCATCGTCATGCAGCACGGCAAGATCGTCGAAGAGGGGCCGGTCGACGAAGTCCTGTCCCACCCCAAAACCGCTTACACCGAACGGCTGGTCAAAGCCGCTTTCGAGGTAGCCTGATTGCTTAAGCCGGAGGTCGTTGTGGCAAGAAATCCCAAGGTCGCTTTCATCGGAGCTGGCTCGACGGTGTTCATGAGGAACATCGTCGGCGACATATTGCAGCGTCCGGCCTTATCCGGCGCGACGATCGCGCTGATGGACATCAATCCGCAACGGCTCGAGGAAAGCGCAATCGTGGTCGGCAAGCTGATCTCGACGCTCGGCGTGAGGGCCAAAGCCGAAACCTATTCGGACCAGCGCAAGGCGCTGGCGGGCGCCGATTTCGTCGTCGTCGCCTTCCAGATCGGCGGCTACGAGCCCTGCACCGTTACCGATTTCGAAGTTCCGAAGAAATACGGTCTGCGCCAGACCATCGCCGATACGCTCGGTGTCGGCGGCATCATGCGCGGCTTGAGAACCGTGCCGCATCTCTGGAAGATCTGCGAGGACATGCTCGCAATCTGCCCGCAGGCGATCATGCTGCAATATGTCAACCCGATGGCGATCAACACCTGGGCGATCGCTGAGAAATACCCTGACATCAAGCAGGTGGGCCTCTGCCATTCGGTGCAAGGCACGGCGATGGAACTGGCGCACGATCTCGACATTCCCTACGAGGAGATTCGCTACCGCTCGGCCGGCATCAATCACATGGCCTTCTATCTGAAGTTCGAGCATCGCCAGCCGGATGGCTCCTATCGCAACCTCTACCCGGATCTGCTGCGCGCCTATAGCGAAGGGCGGGCGCCGAAGCCGGGATGGAATCCGCGCTGCCCGAACAAGGTGCGCTACGAGATGCTGAAACGCCTCGGCTACTTCGTCACCGAGAGCTCCGAACATTTCGCAGAATACACGCCCTATTTCATCAAGGACGGGCGCGACGATCTGATCGAGAAATTCGGTATCCCGCTCGACGAATACCCGAAGCGCTGCATCGAGCAGATCGAACGCTGGAAGGGGCAAGCGGAAGCCTATCGCTCGGCTGACAAGATCGAAGTGGAGCAGTCGAAGGAATATGCGTCCTCGATCATGAACTCGGTCTGGACCGGCGAGCCGTCGGTGATCTACGGCAACGTCCGCAACAATGGCTGCATCACGTCATTGCCATATAATTGCGCGGCCGAGGTGCCATGCCTCGTTGACGCCTCGGGCATTCAACCCACCTTCATCGGCGACCTGCCGGTGCAGCTCACCGCGCTGATCCGCACCAATATCAACGTCCAGGAGCTGACGGTCCAGGCGCTGATGACCGAAAACCGCGAGCACATCTATCACGCGGCGATGATGGACCCGCACACGGCGGCCGAGCTCGACCTCGACCAGATATGGTCGCTGGTCGATGATTTGCTGGTTGCGCATGGCAATTGGCTGCCGGCCTGGGCGCGTGGAGCGCGCAGCGTTCGGGCGGCCTGAGTATCGGATACAGCTCGCGAGCAACCGTCGGCTGATAGGAAGTCGTCGACGGCGCGCGGCTCTAGTGACTCGAGGCTGGTAATCAACGATACGCGTTCAGTTCATGCGAACTTCCGGTTCGGCAAGCAGTGGAATCTCCAGGCCACGCCGCAAGCCGGTCGCCACGACCGATACCCTGAATTTTCCTGCGAGTGCCTTGTCGAAGATGGCGCCGACGATGATGTCGGCATCGTTGTCTACCTCCTCGCGGATGCGGGTTGCGGCTTCGTCGACTTCGAACAGCGTCATGTCCATGCCGCCCGATATCGAGACAAGGACGCCTTTGGCGCCCATCATCGAAGCTTCGTCGAGTAGCGGGTTGGCGATTGCCGCTTCCGCCGCCTTCTTGGCGCGGCCTTCTCCGGCAGCCTCGCCGGTCCCCATCATGGCGCGGCCCATGTCGCGCATCACCGACTTTACATCGGCGAAGTCGAGATTGATCAGGCCTTCCTTGACGATCAGATCGGTGATGCAGCCGACACCCGCATAAAGAACCCGGTCGGCCATGGCGAAGGCGTCGGCGAACGTGGTTCTGGCGTCGGCGATCCTGAACAGGTTCTGGTTGGGGATGACGATGACGGCATCGGCGCTTTCGCGCAGGCGCTCGATGCCCTCGTCGGCAGCGTACATGCGGCGCCTGCCTTCGAAGACAAATGGCTTGGTAACGACGGCGACGGTCAGTATTCCGGCTGCCCGTGCTGCCTGCGCTATAACAGGCGCGGCACCGGTGCCGGTTCCGCCTCCCATCCCGGCGGTCACGAAGCACATATGCGTTCCAGCAAGGTGATCCATGATCTCGTCGATGGATTCCACGGCCGCGGCACGGCCGACCTCGGGCAGGGACCCGGCGCCGAGACCTTCGGTGATATGAGCGCCCAACTGGATCAGCCTCGTTGCCTTTGACATGGCAAGGGCCTGGGCATCGGTGTTGGCGACGATGAATTCCGCGCCCTGCAGGCCTTCGGCGATCATGTTGTTGACGGCGTTGCCGCCGCCGCCGCCCACCCCGACGACGGTGATCTTGGGCCTCATCTCCGAGATTACCGGCCTCGTCGCGGTGTTCATTGCCGTTCTCCCTGGATACGCCGAGTGGTCGCTGGAAGCTTGTCCCGGGCGCACTGCGAAAACTTTGAACCGGGCAGTGCGAATCAGGAAAGCCCAGAATGCAGGGAATCAGAGCGCGGAGCGGGCTGCAAGTGCGCGATGTGCCTCATAGGCGACTTGCGCCTGAAAGTTCACGCAATGCGCCTTGATACAGTGCAGATCGTGGCGCGCGCCGCACACTACAACTTTGGCGCGAGGCGCTGCGCGACATGGTCGGCAATCGCCAGGCAGGAGGTCAGGCCGGGGCTTTCGATGCCGAACAGGTTGACCAGGCTATCCACGCCGTGCACCGCCACGTCCTGGATGACGAAGTCGGCATTGGCCTCACCGGGACCGGACAGTTTTGGTCGGATGCCGCTGTAAGCGGGCTGCAGGCTGTCATCGGCCAGCTCCGGCCAGTATTTGCGGATCTCGCTGTAGAAGCGCTCGCCACGAGCTGGGTCGACGCGATAGTCGAGTTGATCGGTCCATTCGACGTCCGGCCCGAAGCGGGTGACGCCATCGAGATCGAGCGTCAGATGAACACCGAGCCCGCCGGGTTCGGGCACCGGATAGACCAATCGTGAGAACGGCGCCCGGCCGGTCACCGAAAAATAATTGCCCTTGGCATAATGGAGCTTTGGCACGAATTGCTGATTGAGCCCTTCAAGCGAACCCGCAAGGGCTGCCGCGCCAAGCCCGGCGGCATTGACGAAACGCGGAGTGGCGATCTCGAAGCGCTCGCCGCCGGCAGCGTCCACCGTCTCGAGCACGACGCGGCCCGCTTCGATGCGGCCGGAGGCGATGCGCGTGTTGAGACTAAGTGCCGCCCCGTGCGCTTCGGCATCAGCCAGCAAGGCGAGCATCAGGGCATGGCTGTCGATGATCCCGGTGGCCGGCGACAGCAACGCTGCCGTACACCTAAGGCTGGGCTCCAGCGCATGCGCCTCGGCTTCGCGCAACGGCACCAGGTCGCCGGCGCCGCAAGCGCGTGCATTGGCCCGGATTGAGGCGAGCACCGGCTCCTGTTCGGCATTTGTGGCAACGATGAGCTTGCCGCAGCGCGCGTGCGGGATCGCCCGCTCCTCGCAATAGCGATAGAGTCTTTCCCGGCCGGCCACGCAGAACCGGGCTTTCAGCGATCCAACCGGATAGTGGAGGCCGGCATGGATGACCTCGGAGTTGCGCGAGCTTGTCCCGGTGCCGATAGCGTTCTCGGCTTCCAGGACCAGCGTATCGATGCCGCGCTGCGCCATCTCTCGCGCGATCGCCAGGCCAACAACGCCGGCGCCGGCGACAATGCAGTCGACATGGTCCACGGTTAGGTCAAGCCGAAGTTCTGCATGCGTCCACCCATCCGCTGGCCCTGTCGAAAGCGCTTGACACTATACCGTTCGAGAAAGATGCATCAAACGGCATAATGCACGGGGACCTGCCGAGCCGGCCCGGCGGCAGGACTGTTTCGCGTGCAGCACAGGAGCCATCATGGACTCACGACCGAATTCACCCGAAGCCCGCGACATAAGCTTTCACATGCATGGCTATACGAATGCGCGCAAGCATCAGGAGTTGGGGCCGCTCGTCATCGAGAAAGGCGACGGCATCTATGTCGAGGACCTTGCCGGCAACCGCTATATCGAGGCGATGGCGGGGCTCTGGAGCGTCGCGGTCGGTTTTTCGGAGAAGCGGCTGGTCGATGCGGCAGTACGGCAAATGTCGAAGCTGCCTTACTATCACGATTTCGGCTCCAAATCGCATTCGCCGCTGATCGATCTCGCCGAGAGACTGGTGCAGATGGCGCCGGTGCCGATGAGCAAGGCGTATTTCACCAATTCCGGTTCCGAGGCCAACGATACGGCCATGAAGATGATCTGGTACCGGTCGAATGCGCTCGACCAGCCGGCGCGCAAGAAGATCATCAGCCGCAAGAAGGGCTATCACGGCGTCACCATCGCCTCGGCAAGCCTGACCGGACTGCCCAACAACCACACTTCCTTTGACCTGCCGATTGCCAATGTGCTGCATACCTCGACGCCGCACCATTGGCGCGAGGCGCTGCCGGGTGAAAGCGAAGAGCTGTTTTCGACGCGGCTTGCCGACGAGCTGGAAACGCTGATCCTCGCCGAAGGACCGGAAACCATCGCCGCCTTTTTCGGCGAACCGATCATGGGCGCCGGCGGCGTCATCGTTCCGCCGGCCGGCTACTGGGAGAAGATACAGGCGGTGCTGTCGAGATACGACATCCTACTCATCGCCGACGAGGTGATCTGCGGCTTTGGCCGAACAGGTGAGATGTTCGGCTCGCAGACCTTCGGCATCAGGCCCGACATCATGGTGTTGTCGAAACAGATCTCTTCGTCCTACCTGCCGATCTCAGCCCTGCTGATCAACGACAAGGTATTCGAGCCGCTCGCCGACGAAAGCAACCGTATCGGCACCTTCGGCCACGGTTTCACCGGCGGCGGCCATCCAGTTGCGGCAGCGGTCGCGCTCGAGAACCTGAAGCTGATCGAGGAGCGCGACCTTGTCGGCAACGCGCGCGCCGTCGGGGCGCACATGCAGAAGCGGCTGCGCGATCTCGCTTCGCACCCGCTTGTCGGCGAGGTGCGCGGCATCGGCCTGATTTCGGCGGTCGAACTGGTCGGCGACAAGGCGAACAAGGCGCCGTGGGGCACGGTGGGTGCCTTGGGCGGACTCGTCAACGGCTTCATGCAGCAGAACGGCGTCATCTCGCGCAATATGGGCGATGCGCTGGCTTTCTGCCCGCCGCTGATCATCACCGAGCCGCAGGTCGACCAGGTGATCGACGCGTTTGAACGGTCGCTCGAGGCTGCCGCCAAGGAGGTCCGATCGCAGAGCTGATCGTGCTATTTAGCGACGCCGACCGCATCCGGCACGACGACCAGCTTGCCAACGAAATCCTTGGCGATGAAATCGGCCTGGGCGCGATGGAAATCGGAGAGCTTGTAGACGCCGCCGACCAGCGGCCGGATCTTCTTCTCCTCGATGTAACGCACGATGCGGCGGAAATCCGCGCGTGTGCCCTGGCTCGAGCCGTGCAGCTGGAGCTGTTTCAGGTACATGGTGCGCAGATCGAGCTGCACGACCGGGCCGGCAATCGCGCCCGCCGTCGTGTAGCGGCCTTCGGGCCTGAGGATGCGCAGCAGGTCGTTGAAGATCGCGCCGCCGACGAGGTCGGCAACCACGTCGATCGGCCGGCCGCCGGTCGCCTCGTTGACGGCGGCCGGCAGATCGGCAACGCCACGGGTGATCACCGCCTCGGCGCCGATGTCACGCACGGCCTGTTCCTTGCCCTTGCCGGCAACCGCATAGGGAATGGCGCCGCGCGCCCGCGCCAGCTGCACGATGCCCGAGCCGACGCCGCCCGAGGCGCCGGTGACCAGCACGCGCTCGCCGGCTTTCAATGCGGCGCGTTCCAGCATCTGCTCGCCGGTGAGATAGGCGCAGCAGAAAGTGGCAAGTTCGACGTCGCTCAGATCGGTGCTGACGACATGGGCGTTCTCGGCAGGCACTGTCTGGTATTCGGCATAGCCGCCGTCGCGGCCGTGGCCCATATAGTCGATGTCGGCGAGTGAATCGTCGTCGCGATTGTAGATGGAGAAATCGACCATCACCCGCTCGCCGATGCGGGCCGGCGACACGCCGTCGCCGACGGCAACGATGTTGCCGACCGTGTCGGTGCCCTGGATGCGTGGGAAGGTCAGTGTGTTGCCTTGCCGCCGCCATGTCGAGACGGCGGCTGCATCCTCCTCAGTGCCATAGGCGCCCTGGCGCACCCAGACATCGGTGTTGTTCATGCCGCAAGCGGTGACCTTGACCAGCACCTCGCCCGGAGCGGGCAAGGGCACTTTGACGTCGGTGCGGTAGACGAGCTTTTCCGGTCCGCCGTGCCCGATCAGCTGCACGGCGGCCATGGTGGCGGGGAGGGTTTTGGTCATGGCATTCATGTCGGTTCTTCAGATGTTGGCAAACACGCTCTTCACCGCGTCGGCCGTCTTGGAGACGACGATGTCGGCCTCTTGCCGTGTCAGGCAGAGCGGCGGCGCGAAACCGAGAATGTCGCCCTGCGGCATGGCGCGGCCGATGACGCCGCTTGCCGCAAGGGTGGTCGCGACCTGCGGTCCGATCTTTTGCGAGGCGTCGAAGAACACGCGGTCGTCCCGGTCGGCGACGAACTCGATTGCCGCCAGCATGCCGTCGCCGCGCACCTCGCCGATGTTTTTGTGGCCGCCGACGGCTTTCGTCAGCTCGGCGCGGAAATAGGCGCCGGTCTCGCCGGCGTTCCGCACCAGGTCCATCTCGTCGATCAGTTCCAGGTTGGCGACGCCGGCGGCCACGCAGATCGGATGCGCCGAATAGGTCCAGCCATGGCCGAGCGAGCCGAGCTTGTCGGAGCCTTGGACGAGCACCTGCCACACCTTGTCGGAGACGATGACGCCAGAGAGCGGCGCATAGGCCGAGGTCAGGCCCTTGGCGATGGTGATCAGGTCGGGCTTGATGCCGTAATGGTCGGAGCCGAACATGGTGCCAAGCCGGCCGAAGCCGGTGACTACCTCATCGGCGATCAAAAGCACGTCGTATTTCTTCAGCACCGCCTGGATCTTTTCCCAATAGCCGGCCGGCGGCGGCACGATGCCGCCGGTGCCGAGGATCGGCTCGCCGATGAAGGCGGCGACCGTTTCCGGCCCTTCGGCGAGGATCATCTCCTCGAGCTTGTCGGCGCAGTATTGCGAAAACTGCTCTTCACTCAGCGAGCGGTCGGCGCGGCGGAAATAGTAGGGCGCCTCGGTGTGCAGGACCGGCGCACGCGGCAGGTCGAAGGCGTTGTGGAACAGGTCGAGGCCGGTCAGCGATCCGGTCATGATGCCGGAGCCGTGATAACCGCGCCAGCGCGAGATGATCTTCTTCTTCTCGGACCGGCCGAGCACGTTGTTGTAGTACCAGATCAGCTTGATGTTGGTTTCATTGGCGTCTGAACCGGAGAGCCCGAAATAGACCCTCGACATGCCTTGCGGCGCGCGGTCGATGATCATCTTGGACAGCGTGATCGACGCCTCGGTGCCGTGCCCGACATAGGCATGGTAATAAGCGAGATTCTTGGCCTGCGCGGCGATGGCGTCGGCGATCTTCTGGCGGCCATAACCGACATTGACGCAGTAGAGTCCGGCGAAGGCATCGATGCTCTTGCGCCCGTTGTTGTCCCAGATGGTGACGCCTTCGCCGCCGGCGATCACGCGGGTCGGGCTCTCGCCACGCGCGTGGGTGCCCATATGGGTCGAGGGATGGAAGAAGTGATCGCGGTCCCAGGCGGCGAGTTCGTTTGACCGGTCGAGCATTTTTTACTCCTGAAGGAAATTGTCGGGGCGGCTCACGCCACGTCGAGGCAGAGATATTTGAGATCGGTAAAGGCTTCGAGCCCATGACGCGAGCCCTCGCGGCCGATGCCGGACTGCTTGACGCCACCGAAAGGGATCGGCGCGCCCGTGATCTTGACGCGGTTGATGGCGACCATGCCATAGTCGAGCGCGCGGCCAATGCGCAATTGCCTACCGCCGTTTTCGGTGACGACATAGGCGACGAGGCCGTATTCGGTGGCATTGGCGCGGGCGACGACTTCCTCTTCGCTGTCGAAGGGCGTCACGGCGGCGACCGGACCGAAGGTCTCCTCGCGCATGATCAAAGCGTCGTCTCCCACGTCGGCAAGCAGGGTCGGCTGGTAGAACAGCGGCCCGGCGGAATGGCGCTTGCCACCGGTCAGGCAGCGCGCGCCTTTGGCGAGCGCATCGGCCACCTGCTCCTCGACCTTCTTGACAGCGCGTTCGTGCATCAAGGGCCCGATTTCGGTGTCGTCAGCCAGGCCATTGCCGGTCCGCAATGCCTCGACGCGTTTGGCGAAAGCAGCGCAGAACCGATCGTAGAGCGGACGCTGGACATAGATGCGGTTGGCGGCGAGGCAGTCCTGGCCGGAGGTCGCGAATTTGGCGTCGACCGCAATGGCGACAGCCTTGTCGAGATCGGCGTCGGCGAAGACGATCAGCGGCGCATGACCGCCGAGTTCCATCACCAGACGCTTCATCGTCGGCGCAGTCTGTGCGGCGATCAGCCTGCCGATCTCGGTCGAGCCGGTGAAGCTCATGGCGCGAACGCGCGGGTCTTCGCACATCCGCCCAACGATAGTCGAAGCCCTGCCGGTGAGGACGTTGAACACGCCGGCCGGCAGGCCAGCGCGTTCGCCAAGCTCGGCCAGCGCCAGTGCCGACAGCGGCGTTTCCGAGGAAGGATGCGCGACGATGGTGCAACCGGCGGCAAGGGCGGCAGCCGCCTTGCGGGTCAGCATGGCCGCTGGAAAATTCCACGGCGTGACGACGCCGACGACGCCGAGCGGCTCGCGCCGCACCATCATCTCGGTATCAGGCAGATGGCTGGTGACGCTTTCGGCGTTGAGACGTTTGGCCTCCTCGGCATACCATTCGACAAAAGAGGCGGCATAGTCGATCTCGCCGAGCGATTCCTTCAGCGGCTTGCCTTGTTCGAGCGTCATCAGCAGAGCCAGGTCATTCTTGGCGGCGACGATCAGATCGAACCATTTTCGCAAGATTTTCGACCTTTCCTGCGGCAGCAATGCGCGCCAAGCAGGAAAGGCGCGCGATGCCGCATCGATCGCCAATGTCGTCTGCCGGGCATCGAGCGCGGCAACAAAAGCGACGGTCGATCCGGTGGCCGGATCGGTCACCTCGAAACTCTCCGCGGTCTCGCTCGCCGTCCAGTGGCCAGCGACATAGGCGAGTTCGCGCAGCAGCCGTCGGTCGGCGAGGCGATCGAGTGCTTCATGGCGGTGCGAGCGGGCAAAATGTGCAGACATCATCGGGCTCCCGGTTCGGGTAATGCCGCAAGACTATCTCTGCCGCGCAAACAGAGAGGCTGTTTGCGTGCCTGCACGTAGAGAGATTGTCTCTATTGCCCTGCCCCGCCAGACGATCTCTCCGGCATCAGGAAGATGCCGGCAACAGATCCGCCACTGGCAGCACACTCTCCTCCTTCACCGTCTTGGTGACGATGTAGGTGAAATAGCGGTCGATGCCGATCTCGCGTTCGAGCAGGGCGTCGACCAGCCGCTGATAGGCGTCGATGTCGCGCGCCATCACCTTCAGCAGGTAATCGACGCCGCCGCCGACAGACCAGCAGGCGACGATCTCGGGGATGTCGCGGATGACGCGCTCGAAACGGTCGAAATCGGCCTGGCGGTGGCTTGCCAGCGTCACCTCCATCAGCACGGTAGCGACCGGCGAGATGGCGCGCATGGCGATCCTGGCATGGTAGCCCGAGACGATGCCGGCCTTTTCCAGCTTGCGCAGCCGCATCCAGCACGGCGTCGGCGACAGGCCGACTTTCTCGGCCAGCGCCAGCTTGGTGATGCGCCCGTCGCGCTGGATGGCGTCGAGGATTTTGAGATCGATCGGATCGAGTTTCGCTGCAGCCATGACCGCCCACTTCCAGTGCCCGACACCATGACGGCGCATTATTTCGATTGTCAATTGCACTGATTTCGATCTCTAATAAGTCATGACATTTTGGCGACCAGATCCCGCTCTTATCCGGCGGCCGGCGTATCAATCGCTCGCCGACCAGTTCGCGCGGGCCATCCATGACGGGCGTCTGGCCACTGGGGCGCGCCTACCGACGCACCGGCAACTGGCCGACGATCTGAAACTTTCCGTGCAGACGGTCAGCCGCGCCTACGAGGAGTTGATCCGCCGCGGGCTGGTTTCCGGCGAGGTCGGCCGCGGCAGCTTCGTGCAGACGCAGCGCCGCGAGCCGGAGCCGCCCTATCTGCCGGAGCGGCTGGGCGAGGTCATCGACCTCTCCATCCTGAAGCCGGTCTGCGAACCGATGCATCTGGAGCGGCTGAGGCAGGCACTGGGCTGGCTCGCCGAAAACCTGCCGTCGAGCTCGGCGCTGTCGTTCAGGCCGAACATGGTGTTCCCGCGCCACCGCGCGGTGGGCGTCGAGTGGCTGCGGCTCTGCGGCCTCGACGCGTCGCCGCAGAACATCAGCCTGACCAACGGCGCCACCGCCGGGATGACGGTAGCGCTGATGAGCGTGGCGCCGCCCGGTTCGACCGTCGCCACGGAAGCGATCGGCCATCACACGCTGATCCCGCTGGCGCGCTATCTCGGCTTCAATCTCGAGGGTCTGCCGATCGACGGCAATGGGCTGATCCCGGAAGCGCTCGACGAGGCCTGCCGGCTGTCCGACATCCGCGCCGTGTTCGTGCAGCCCTCGGTGATCAACCCGACGGCAACGCTGATGGATGCCGCCCGGCGCGAGCGGATCGCGGCGGTGGCGCGCAGGCACGACATCGCCATCATCGAGAACGATGTGCTCGGCCCGCTGGTCGAGGACCGGCCGCCGCCGGTCGCGGCGTTTGCCCCCGAGCGCACGCTCTATGTCACCTCCTTCACCAAGATCGTGGTGCCCGGCCTGCGCATCGGCTATCTCGCAGCACCCGATCGTTATGTCGCCGCGGTTGCCAACCGCCACCTGGTCTCGAACTGGATGGCGACTCCGATGGTGGCCGAGATCGCCAGCAAATGGGTGACCGACGGCACCGCGATGGAACTCGTTCGATGGCAGCGCCTGGCCTTGCGGCGGCGTCTGGACATCGCCGCCGAGGTGCTTGCCGGGGTGGATTATCGCGCTCATCGCGACGGGCTTCACGTCTGGCTGCGGCTGCCCGAGGATCGCGGCGAGGAAAGCTTTGTGTCCCAGGCGCGCCTGCAGGGCGTGGCGATTGCGCCCGGCACGTCGTTTCGCATTTCGCAAATGCCTTGGCATCCAGCTGTCCGGATTTCGCTGGGCTCGACCACGGAGGGGGAACTGCGTGCCGGTCTCGGCGTTGTCACAAAGCTTCTGCTCGGCGATCCCGAGCATCTCCTGCTTGCCATCTAGGCAACAAATGGCGGGGAATTGTGCGGAATTCGAAATATTGTCATGATATTATTTTCTTGATTGACATGATTTGCCGCGATCCGCATCGTTAAAGGCATAGCTTCTCCAGCACGGGAAATTCATTGTCGGCGCCCATCATCAAGATCGACGGCATTTCGAAAAGCTTCGGCACCTTCAAGGTGCTGGACGGCCTCTCGATGCAAGTCATGCCGGGCGAGAAGCTGGCGCTGATCGGCCCATCGGGCTCGGGCAAGACGACGATCCTGCGTATCCTGATGACGCTTGAGCGCATCGACAGCGGCCACATCCAGGTCGACGGCGAACAGCTGTACCACATGGAGCGTAACGGCCGGCTGCTAACGGCCGATGAACGGCATTTGGCAAAGATGCGCCAGAAGATCGGCATGGTCTTCCAACTGTTCAATCTGTTTCCGCACAAATGCGTCATCGACAATGTGACGCTGGCACCGATGCTGACCAAAGGCGTGCCGCGGGCCGCCGCCGAAAAGCGGGCGATGGAACTGCTCGACATGGTCGGCATGGTCGACAAGGCCAAAGCGATGCCGGCGCAGCTTTCCGGCGGACAGAAGCAGCGCGTCGCGATTGCCCGGGCGCTGGCGCTGTCGCCGAAGATTATGCTGTTCGACGAGGTCACCTCGGCGCTCGACCCGGAGCTCGTCGACGAGGTCCTCAACGTCATGCGCAAGCTCGCCGCCGAGACCGACATGACCATGCTGCTGGTCACCCACGAGATGGGTTTCGCCCATGACTTCGCCGACCGGGTGCTGTTCTTCGATCGCGGCAGAATAGTCGAGGAAGGCAAGCCCGACGAGATTTTCCGCCATCCCAAACAGGAGCGTACGCAAGGTTTCCTGAAGAAGATCATTGCGGCCGGACATCGGGTCTGACTGCCATGCGAGGCGGCGACGCCTCAAGCAAGCCAAGAAGACAGACAAACAAGGAGTTGGGAACAATGAAGAAATTTGCCATTTTGGCCGGCGTCGCCGGTATTGCGCTGGCGGCGGTGCTGGCCGCCTCGACGTCCGGCTCGGCCGATGACAGCAAGCTCGAAGAGCTCAAGGCGCAAGGCTTTGCCCGCGTCGCTATCGCCAACGAGCCGCCCTATACGGCGGTCGCTGCCGACGGCAAGGTTTCGGGTGCGGCGCCTGACGTTGCCCGTGAAATCTTCAAACGTCTTGGCGTCAACGATATCGTCGCCTCGATCTCGGAATATGGCGCCATGATCCCCGGCTTGCAGGCCGGCCGTTTCGACGTCGTCACCGCCGGCCTGTTCATGAAGCCGGAACGTTGCGCTGCGGTCGCCTATTCGGAACCGGTGCTGTGCGACGCCGAGGCGATGCTGGTGAAGAAGGGCAACCCGAAGGGCTTCAAGAGCTACGAGGACGTCGCCAAGGACACCAGCGCGACGATCGGCGCACCGGGTGGCGGCACCGAGGAAAAGCTGGCGCTCACCGCAGGTGTGCCGCGCGAGCGCGTCATCGTCGTGCCGGACGGCCAGAGCGGCCTGAAGATGCTGCAGGACGGCCGCATCGATGCTTATTCACTGCCCGTGCTGTCGATCAACGACCTGGTCAAGAAAGCCAATGATCCGAACCTCGAAGTCATCGCGCCGGTGGTCGGTGCGCCGGTCTATTGCGACGGCGCAGCCTTCAAGAAGGGCGACGAAGCGCTGCGCGACGCCTATGATGTCGAGCTGGCGAAACTGAAGAAGTCCGGCGAGTTCGCCAAGATCATCGAGCCTTACGGCTTCTCGGCGGCGGCGGCAATGTCGACGAGCCGCGACAAGCTCTGCTCGGCGAAATAGGCGGGTCTTCCTTCTCCCCGTTCACGGAGAGAAGGAGGCCCGAAGGGCCGGATGAGGGGCAGCACAAAGTTCTGCCAAGCTGGCTCTGCCCCTCATCTGCCTGCCGGCATCTTTTTCCCGTGAACGGGGAGAAGGAGGCTGAAGCCAACGTCTCGCTGGACATTCAATGCGGAAACTCTCGACCCAATGACCCAATGGTCCGGTTATTTCGGCCTGATATTGCAAGGAGCACTCGTCACCATCGAGTTGACGCTGATGGGGTCGGTGCTGGCCTTGGTCATGGCCTTTCTTGCCGGGCTGGGGCGGCTGTCGCGGTTTTTCGTGCTGCGCGCGCTGGCCACCGCCTATATCGAGTTCTTCCGCGGCACCTCGATCTTCGTGCAGCTGTTCTGGGCCTATTTCGTGCTGCCTTTCGCCGGCATTTCGCTGACGCCGCTGCAGGCCGGCGTGCTGGCGCTGGGCCTCAATGTCGGCGCTTATGCGGCGGAAGTCGTGCGCGGCGCCATCAAGTCGATCGGCCGCGAACAATATGAGGCCTGCACCGCGCTCAATCTCGGCCGCTGGCAAGCCATGCGCCATATCATCCTGCCGCAAGCGCTTTTGGTGATGCTGCCGACCTTCGGCAACAACGCCATCGAGCTGCTCAAGGCCACCGCCGTCGTTTCGCTGATCTCGCTTGCAGACCTGACCTTCCAGGCGCAGGTGGTTCGCTCGCAGACCGGCAATACACTGGTGCCGTTCAGCACCATCCTCGTCATCTATTTCGTCCTGGCGCTGCTCATCTCCTGGGGCGTGCGGTCGCTGGAACGCCGCATGGCTCGTGGCCTCGACGGGGTGCGCGTATGATTGATCGGGCCTGCTAATGGAATGGGATTGGGATTTTGTCCGGCAAATCCTGCCGACGCTGATCGAGGGGGTGAAGATCACCATCCTGGCGACGCTGCTCGGCTCGGTGCTGGCGGCCGTCGTCGGGCTGGGCATTGCGTTGGCGCGCCGTTCGCCGAACCGGGCCCTGTCGCGCACCGTCGGTTTCGTTGCCGAGTTCATCCGTGGCACGCCGCTGTTGGTGCAGCTCTATTTCATCTTCTACGTGCTGCCGGATTTCGGCGTCCTGTTGCCGCCGTTGGTGGCGGGCGTCATCGGTCTCGGACTGCATTACGGCACTTACACGGCCGAGGTCTACCGCGCCGGCATCGACAATGTGCCGCGCGGCCAATGGGAAGCGGCCAAGGCCTGCAATCTGAATGCCACGCAGACCTGGACGCACATCATCATTCCGCAGGCGATCCCGCCGATGATCCCGGCGCTTGCCAATTATTTCATCGCCATGTTCAAAGAGACGCCGCTGCTGTCGGCGATCACCGTGCTGGAACTGATGAACCAGGCCAAGAGCGTCGCCAACACCTATTATCGGTATATCGAACCGATCACCTTGGTCGGCGCCTTCTTCCTCGCCATCAGCCTGTTCTCGGTGGTGCTGCTGCGCTGGCTGGAACACCGTTATGGACGGATCGAACGATGAGCGCTGCACCCGATCTCCGCCTGCGCTCGGTCCGGCCGCCGCTCGATGCGCGTCCGCTGGAAAAGCGGGTCGGCCTGATCATCCTTGCCACCGACCATACGAGCGAACCGGATTTTCGCCGCATGGTGGCAAGCGACCGCATCGGCGTCTATGTCGCGCGCATCCCCTACGCCAACCCGACGACGCCGGACAATTTGCGCAAGATGCAGCCGTCACTGACGGCGGGGGCGGCCCTGATCCTGCCCGACGAGCCGCTCGACGCGATCTGCTATTCCTGCACCTCGGCCTCGGTCGTGATCGGCGATGCCGAAATCGAGGCGGCGGTGCAGGCCGCCAAGCCCGGCGTGCCGGTGGTCACGCCGCCGATGGCCGGGGTGCGCGGCCTGAAGGCGCTGGGCGCCAGGACGGTCAGCATCCTCACCCCTTATACGGTCGAGACCAGCCGGCCGATGGCGACCTATTTCACCGAGCATGGATTCGAAATCGCCAGCTTTACTTGCCTCGGCTTCGAGGATGATCGCGAGATGGCGCGGATTGCTCCGAAATCCTTGGTCGATCTGGTCCGCGATGGGATGGCCTCGCAGGCCGACGCGCTGTTCGTGTCCTGCACGGCGCTGCGGTCGGCGGCGGCAGTTGTCGGCATGGAAGAGGCTATCGGCCGCCCCGTCGTCACCAGCAACCAGGCGACGGCCTGGAATTGCTTGCGGCTTTGCGACGACGACGAGCCGCGCCCTGAATTCGGCCGTCTGATGACGCTGCCGTTGAACTGATTGATGAGCCATGACCACTTCCCAGATAAGCCTCCCCGAAATCCGCGCCGCGCGCGAGCGCATCGCAGACAAGATCGAGCGTACGCCGGCCGTTCCTTCCCGGAGTCTTTCCCAGCACTTGGACGCTCCTGTTTATCTCAAGCTCGAACATCGGCAGACCACCGGCGCCTTCAAGCTGCGCGGTGCCTCGAACGCTATCGCTTCGCTGACAGAAGAGGAGAAGGCGCGCGGCGTCGTCGCCGCCTCGACCGGCAATCACGGCCGGGCGCTTGCCTATGCCGCACAACTGCAAGGCATCCACGCGACGATCTGCATGTCGCGGCTGGTGCCGCAGAACAAGCTGGACGAGATCCGCCGGCTCGGCGCCGAGATCCGCATCGTCGGCAACAGCCAGGACGATGCGCAGCGGGAGGTCGAACGGCTGGTCGCGGAAGACGGGCTGATCATGCTGCCGCCCTTCGACCATCCTGCCATTGTCGCCGGGCAAGGCACGCTTGGGCTGGAGATCATCGAACAGGTTCCTGATGCCGCCCTTGTGCTGGTGCCGCTGTCTGGCGGTGGACTGGCGGCGGGCGTTGCCGCTGCCGTCAAGGGCGTCAGCCCGGCGACGAAGGTGATGGGCGTTTCAATGGCGCGCGGTGCGGCGATGAAGGCGAGCCTCGACGCCGGGCATCCGGTGCTGGTCGAGGAACTGCCGACGCTGGCGGACTCGCTCGGCGGCGGCATCGGCCTCGACAACCGGCTGACCTTCTCGATGTGTCGCGACTTGCTCGACGATGTGATCCTGCTCAGCGAGGACGAGATCGCCACCGGCATCCGCCATGCCTATGAACAGGAGCGCGAGATCGTCGAAGGCGCCGGCGCGGTCGGCATCGCAGCCGTGCTTGCCGGCAAGGTCAGGGCGAGCGGCCCGACGGTGCTCGTGCTGTCCGGCCGCAACATCGACATGGCACTGCACCGCAAGATCATCTGCGGCGAAGCAATTGCGGAGAGCGCAGCATGAGCCGGATGACGATCCTCACCGAAGCTGAATTGCGCAAGATCGTGAAGCTCGATCTTGATGCCGTCGCCTGCGTCGAGAACGCGTTCCGGGCGCTCGCTACCTTACCGGTGGCGATGCCGCCGATCCTGCGGCTGGACATTCCAGAGCATCGCGGCGAGGTCGACGTCAAGACCGCCTATGTACCGGGCATCGACGGTTTTGCGATCAAGATCAGCCCAGGTTTCTTCGACAATCCGAAGCTCGGCCTGCCCAGCGTCAACGGCATGATGGTGCTGCTGTCGTCCAAAACCGGATTGGTCGAGGCGCTGCTGCTCGACAATGGCTATCTCACCGACATCCGCACCGCCGCCGCCGGCGCGGTCGCCGCCAAACATCTGTCGCGGGCGGACTCCTCCGTTGCCGCGATCTTCGGCGCCGGTGTTCAGGCCGGACTGCAGCTCGAGGCGCTGATGCTGGTGCGGCCAATCACGGAAGCCCGCATCTGGGCAAGGGATGCCGCCAAGGCCGAAGCTGCGGCAGACGCATTGTCCGAAAGACTGGGCATCGCCGTTCACGCCGAGCCCGACGCGGCAAAGGCTGCGGCCGATGCCGACGTCATCGTCACCACGACGCCGTCGACCGAGCCGCTGATCAAGCCCGGCTTCGTCTCCGCCGGCCAGCATATCACTGCCATGGGCTCGGATGCCGAGCACAAGAACGAGATCGCGCCGGCGATCCTGCGCATGGCCGATCTCTACGTCGCTGACAGCGCCAAGCAGACGCGGCGCCTGGGCGAACTGCACCATGCCATCGCGGCGGGCGTGATGGCGGCCGATGCCGAAATCACCGAGCTTGGCCACATCATCGCCGGCGAAAGGCATGGGCGGCGCTCGGGCAGCGACATCACCATTGCCGATCTGACGGGCACAGGCGTGCAGGACACGGCAATCGCCACGCTCGCCCGCGACCGGGCGCGTGCGGCCAAGACCGGTACGATTTTCGAAAGCTGATGCTGGCCGCAAGGCCCAACAAACGAGGACCAAGAACAATGCAGCCAAATTTGAAATTCTCGCGCGGCGAATATGCGGAGCGCCTCGCCAAGACGCGGAAGGCGATGGAGGCCAAGGGCGTCGATCTGCTGATTGTCAGCGATCCGTCCAACATGGCCTGGCTGACCGGCTATGACGGCTGGTCGTTCTATGTGCACCAGGCCGTCATCGTGCCGCCGTCGGGCGAGCCGGTGTGGTACGGGCGCGGCCAGGACGCCAACGGCGCCAAGCGCACCGCCTATCTCGCGCACGACAACATCGTCGGCTATGCCGACAACTACGTGCAGTCGACCGAGCGCCATCCGATGGATTTTCTGTCCGGCGTGCTCTCCGATCGCGGCTGGGGGAAGCTCAGCATCGGTGTCGAGATGGATAATTACTGGTTCTCCGCCGCTGCCTTCGCATCGCTGCAGAAGCACTTGCCCAATGCCCGCTTCGTCGATGCCACGGCGCTGGTCAACTGGCAGCGCGCGGTGAAGAGCCCGACCGAAATCGACTACATGCGCAAAGCCGCCCGCATCGTCGAAGCGATGCACCAGCGCATCGTCGACAAGATCGAAGTCGGCATGCGCAAATGCGACCTGGTCGCCGAGATCTACGATGCCGGCACGCGCGGCGTCGACGGCGTCGGCGGCGACTATCCGGCGATCGTGCCGCTGCTGCCGTCGGGCGCCGACGCATCGGCGCCGCACCTGACCTGGGACGACCGGCCGATGAAATCGGGCGAGGGTACCTTCTTCGAGATCGCCGGCTGCTACAACCGCTATCACTGCCCGCTGTCGCGCACCGTGTTCCTCGGCAAGCCGACGCAGGAGTTCCTCGACGCCGAAAAGGCGACGCTGGAAGGCATGGAGGCGGGACTTGCCGCCGCAAAGCCCGGCAACACATGCGAGGACATCGCCAACGCCTTCTTCGCGGTGCTGAAGAGATACGGCATCGTCAAGGACAACCGCACCGGCTACCCGATCGGGCTTAGCTATCCGCCGGACTGGGGCGAACGCACGATGAGCCTGCGCCCAGGCGACCGCACCGAGTTGAAGCCCGGCATGACCTTCCATTTCATGACCGGCCTGTGGCTTGACACGATGGGCTTGGAAATCACCGAATCCATCCTGATCACCGAGACAGGCGTCGAGTGCCTGGCGAATGTGCCGCGCAAACTGGTGGTGAAGAATTGAGCCCGATGTTCAGCCTTCGCCCGTCACCGATCACGCCGACCGTCGATTTCGAGCGCGACGGCGTGCAGCACGGTTTCCTGCGCCTGCCTTACAGCCGCGACGATTCAGCCTGGGGATCGGTGATGATCCCGATCTGCGTCATCCGCAACGGCAAGGGGCCGAGCGCATTGCTCACCGGCGGCAATCATGGCGACGAGTACGAGGGGCCGCTGGCGCTCTATGACCTCGCCCGTACGCTCGACCCGAAGCAAGTCAGCGGCACGGTCATCATCGTGCCGGCGATGAATTATCCGGCGTTCCGCGCCGGCACCCGCACCTCGCCGATCGACAAGGGCAATCTCAACCGCAGCTTTCCCGGCCGGCCCGACGGCACGGTGACCGAGAAGATCGCCGATTATTTCCAGCGCGAGCTTCTGCCCCGTACGGACATCGCGCTCGATTTCCACTCCGGCGGCAAGACGCTCGACTTCGTGCCGTTCTGCGCCGCCCACATCCGGCCTGACAAGGTGCTGGAAGCGAAGGGGTTCGCTGCCGTGGCAGCGTTCTCCGCACCCTGGTCGATGAAGATGCTGGAGATCGACGCGGTCGGCATGTTCGACACTGCCGCCGAGGATATGGGCAAGCTGTTCATCACAACCGAGCTCGGTGGCGGCGGGACTTCGCGCGCAGAAACGGTGCGGATCGCCCGTCGGGGCGTGCTCAACGTGCTGCGCCATGCCGGCATCGTCGCCGGCGCGGTCGAGATGCAGCCAACCTGCTGGCTCGACATGCCGTCCGGCGATTGCTTCTCGTTCGCCGAGGACGACGGGATGATCGAAACGATGATCGATCTCGGCGAGCCAGTTGCAGAAAACCAGGTGCTGGCACGTATCCATTCCATAGGCCGCACCGGCGGCGCGCCGCAGGAGATCCGGGCCAAAATGTCCGGTCTGTTGGCGGCGCGGCATTTTCCGGGGCTGGTCAAGGCCGGCGACTGCGCTGCCGTGGTCGCCGTGCTGGTCGATTGAGGGCTAGAGCGGGATGCGTTCAACGGCCATCCCGCTCTATCTGTTTGTTTAGCCGCATTTTCTGCGACGCCAAGTGATTCCCTTGGCTGCAAAATGCTCTAGGAAGCCGATGTCGGGACCGGCTCGGCCGAGCCTTTGGGGCGATCGCCGAGGGCAAAGACGGCGCTCGCCTCGCTGACGATCGAGACATGATCCTTGGCGGCTATTCCGGCGGCCGTACCGTCGCCGCGCATGATTGCGGTGACGATGGCGTCATGCTCCTGCCACGACTGGGCCAGCCGGCCAGGCAGCATGAATTGCGCGCGCCGGAACGGCGCCAGGCGGCCGCGGGTCATGACGGTCAGTTCATAAATGTGCTTGCTGTGGGCGCCGCGATAGAGCCGGGTGTGGAATTGGGTGTTGAAAAGCTCATACTCTTCTTCGGCTCCGAGCTGCACCAAGCGCGCCGAGGCCTGGTGCTCGGCCTCCAGCGTGCGGCGCTCGCCCGCCGTCATACGCTCGGCCGAGAAGCGCGCGCAGATCGCTTCAAGCTCGGCCATGCTCTCGAACATCGAGGCGAGGTGCTCCTGCGTCACCACGGCGACGGTGGCGCCGCGGTTCGGCCGCCTTTCGACCAGTCCCATGGCGCTGAGCCGGCTGAGCGCTTCTCTGATCGGCGTGCGTGAGACGTCGAAGCGGGCGGCGAGCGAGGCCTCGTCGAGCTTTTCGCCTGGGCGCAGGAAACCGGTGACGATCCGATCGCTGATCGCCCTCACCATCTGATCGACGGTCGTGCCCGACCTGATCAAATTGCGCTTTCCCGACACGTCTCCTCCGTCCAGTCTTTTCGCTAGAGCCGTAAGCCACTCACCGGCTTCGATTCCTCCGCAGCTCTGTATGCCTATGTTTTAGCCTTCATGTCAAATTGGCGATTTTGAAGGCAAAAAGTGTATGCAATTGCTCCGGCTTTGTGCAGTCCACATCGGCACGCTCATTGATATTGCTGAATAAATCCAATTTCTGAAACTGGCACGCTGATTGCATACACTTCTTTCATTGAGGTGTTAACCGGCCCCAAAGGCCCCATAGAGGGAGCATTCAATGTCCGAGAGATTCATGCTTAGCCGTCGCGAGCTGCTCAAGACCTCCGCCGTCGGAGCGGCACTAAGTCTTGCGTCCGCGTCGTTTCCGATCAGCAGGGCCTTCGCCGCGACGGCCACGGTCGGCTTCATCTATGTCGGGCCAAAGGACGATTACGGCTACAACCAGGCGCATGCCGAAGGCGCTGCCACGCTGAAGGGAATCGCAGGCATTTCCGTGGTCGAAGAGGAGAACGTGCCGGAGACCGTCGACGTCCAGAAGACGATGGAATCGATGATCAATCTCGACGGCGCGTCGCTGATCTTCCCGACCTCGTTCGGCTATTTCGATCCGCACATGCTGGCCATGTGCGCGAAATTCCCCGACGTGCAGTTCCGCCATTGCGGTGGCATGTGGAACAAGGACAAGCATCCGATGAATGCCGGCTCCTATTTCGGCTATATCGGCATGGGCCAGTATCTGAACGGCGTCGTCGCTGGTCACACCAGCAAGACCAAGAAGCTCGGCTTCGTCGCGGCAAAGCCGATCCCGCAGGTGCTGCTCAACATCAATTCCTTCCTGCTCGGCGCGCGCTCGGTCGACCCGACCATCACCTGCCAGGTGATCTTCACCGGCGAGTGGTCGCTGGCGGTCAAGGAGGCAGAGGCCGCGAATGCGCTGGTCGACCAGGGTGCCGACGTCATCACCTGTCATGTCGACAGCCCCAAGGTGGTGGTCGAGACGGCGGCCGGGCGTGGCGCCTTCGTCTGCGGCTATCATGCCAACCAGAGCCCGCTGGCGCCGGAAAAATACCTGACCGGCGCGGAATGGAACTGGGCCAAGGTCTACAAGATGTTCGTCGACGATCTGGTGGCCGGCACGCCGCTGCCCAATTTCACGCGCGGCGGCCTGGCCGACGGCTTCGTCAAGATGAGCCCGCTCGGCCCCGCCGTCGGCGACGCCGCCCGCAAGCAGTTCGACGGCACGCTGGCCGAAATGATGAAAGGCGGATTTTCCGTCATCAAGGGTCCGCTGAAGAGCAACAAGGGCGTCGTCGTCGCGACGGAGGGCCAAGCCTTCGTCGAGACCGCGCTCGAACTCGAAAGCATGGACTACCTGGTCGAGGGCGTCGTCGGTTCGACCGCCTGAACCGGATCGGAGACGGGGCCATGGCAGACACGGTCGGCACTGCGGGCGCACCGGCGCTGTTTGGCGCCAGGAATTATCCGGCGGCGCTCGAATGGGCGGCGCGGCGGGCGGAAGCCTTCGTCATACCGCTCGCGGCGCTGATCGTCGGCATGGCGCTGTTCAGCTTGTTCATAGCGCTGGTCGGCAAATCGCCGGTGCAGCTCTACGAGACGATGTGGCGTGGCGGCTTCGGCTCGTGGTTCTCCATCCAGAACTCGCTGTCGCGGGCAGCACCGCTTTTATTGGCAGCGCTCTGCGTGGCGCTGCCGGCACGACTCGGCCTCGTCGTCATCGGCGGCGAAGGCGCGATCGCGCTGGGCGGCGTTGCCGCCGCCGCCATCGGCGTGGCAGTGAATGGCGCGCCGGCTTTTCTGGTCATCCTGCTGATGGGCGTGGCGGGCGTGGTCGCCGGCGGCATCTGGATCGGTGCCGTCGGCGCACTCCGCCACTACCGCGCCGTCAACGAAACCATCTCCAGCCTGCTGATGGCCTATATCGCCATCGCGCTGATGAACCATCTGGTCGAAGGGCCGCTGCGCGATCCGGCCTCGCTCAACAAACCCTCGACCGAGCCGCTGGCGGATGCCTACCGCATCGGCAACATTCCAGGCATGGACGTGCACTGGGGCCTTGTCCTCGGTATCGTCGCCTGCGTCCTGTCCTGGCTGCTGATCGAAAAGACGCGTTGGGGGTTTGCCGCCCGCATTGCCGGCGGCAATGTCAGGGCAGCTCAGGTGCAGGGGCTTGCCGTCGGGCCGCTGATCGTCGGCTTCACCGGGCTCGCCGGCGGCTTTGCCGGGCTGGCCGGCATGCTGGAGGTCGGCGCCGTGCAAGGCAGCGCCAACGCCTCGCTCGCCGCCGGCTACGGCTATACCGGCATCCTCGTCGCCTTCCTCGCCCGCCACAATCCGCTTGCCATCATCCCGGTCGCTTTCCTGCTTGGCGGCATCGGCGCTTCCGGCGGGCTGATCCAGCGCCGCATGGACCTCCCCGACGCCACCGTGCTTGTGCTGCAAGGCATGCTCTTCGTCGTCATCCTGTTCAGCGAAACTTTTTACGGCCGCTTCAAGGTCTTCAATCCCGATCTGTGGAAGAGGGGCTCCTGATGGACGCGGCCGAGATCGGCCTGTGGGGCGTGCCGCTCGCCATTCTCGGCGGCGCCATCCGCGTTTCGACGCCCTTTATCTTCGTCTCGCTCGGCGAAGCCATCACCGAGCGCTCCGGCCGCATCAATCTCGGCCTCGAAGGCACGCTGGTCTTCGGTGCCATGACCGCCTACGCCGTCGCGGTGACGACCGGCTCGCCATGGCTCGGCCTGCTGGCTGCCGCAGGTGCCGGTCTTTGCTTCGGGCTGTTCCACGGCTGGATCTGCAAATTCCGCGGGGTGAACGACATCGCCATCGGTATCGCGCTGATGCTGTTCGGCTCCGGTCTCGCCTTCTTCTTCGGCAAGCCGTTCATCCAGCCCTCGGCACCAGACCTGCCGGCCATCGCCTTCGGTGGCTGGTCGGATATTCCGCAGGTGCAGGCGGCGCTCAGCGTCAACATCCTGTTCCTGATTGGTGCGGCACTTGCCGTGTTCCTATGGTGGGCCTTTCGCAACACGCGCGCCGGCCTGATCGTGCGCGTCGTCGGGGACAGCTCCGATGCGGCGCGCGCCATGGGCCTCAATCCCAACACCGTGCGCCTGCTTGCGACAGGTGTCGGCGGTGCGCTCGCCGGCATCGGCGGCGCCTATCTGTCGCTCTACTATCCCGGCAGCTGGACCGAACGCATCTCGTCGGGGCAGGGGCTGATGGCGGTGGCGCTGGTCATCTTCGCGCGCTGGAATCCGCTCGGCTGCTTTGCCGCGGCACTATTGTTCGGCGGTGCGGGCGCGCTGGGCCCGGCACTGCAATCGGTCGGGGTGACGCAGGGCTACTATCTCTTCTACGCCGCGCCTTACATCCTCACGCTCATCATCATGATCGCCACCTCGTCGCCGAGCCGCTCGCTTGCCGGCGCGCCGGGCGAATTGTCGATCACCAAATAACTGGAGTTTTTCCGATGAACGCCAGAGCCGAGATCACCCAGCGCTACATCGATGCCGATCCCTATCCATGGCCCTATAATGGCGAGCTGCGGCCAGACAATACGGCGCTGATCATCATCGACATGCAGACCGATTTCTGCGGGCCGGGCGGCTATGTCGATCATATGGGCTACGATCTTTCGCTGGTGCGGGCGCCGATCGAGCCGATCAAGTCGGTGCTCGCAGCCATGCGGGCCAAGGGCTACACCATCATCCACACGCGCGAGGGCCACCGGCCCGATCTCGCCGACCTGCCGGCCAACAAGCGCTGGCGCTCGCGCCGCATCAATGCCGGCATCGGCGACCCCGGACCATGCGGGCGCATCCTGGTGCGCGGCGAACCCGGCTGGGACATCATCCCCGACCTCTATCCGGCGGTGGGCGAACCGATCATCGACAAGCCGGGCAAGGGCTCGTTCTGCGCCACCGACCTCGAACTGATCCTGCACCAGCGCGGCATCGAAAACATCGTGCTGACCGGCATCACCACCGATGTCTGCGTCCACACGACGATGCGCGAGGCCAACGATCGCGGCTTCGAATGCGTGATGCTGGAGGATTGCTGCGGCGCGACCGATTACGGCAACCATCTTGCCGCGATCAAGATGATCAAGATGCAGGGCGGCGTGTTCGGCGCGGTGTCGAACTCGGCATCCTTCGTCGCGCAGCTGCCGTGAGGACACGATCTTGAGCGGAGCCAAGAAAGCCGTCGGCGTCGAGACCATCGGCATGACCATGCGCTTCGGCGCCTTCACCGCGCTGGACGACGTCTCGATAAAGGTGCCGGCGGGATCGTTCCATGCGCTGCTCGGCGAAAACGGTGCCGGCAAGTCGACGCTGGTCAAATGCATGATGGGTTTTTATCACCCGACCGCCGGCGACATGCTGGTCGAAGGCCGCGAGGTCGCGATCGCCAGTCCCAAGGACGCTTCGGCGCTAGGGCTCGGCATGGTCTATCAGCATTTCACGCTCGTCCCGTCGCTGACCGGCGCGGAGAATCTGGTTATTTCGCGCGAGAAGGTGCCCGGGGTCATCGACTGGCGCAAAGAGCGCGCCGCACTTGCGCAATTCATGCAGCGTATGCCGTTCAAGCTGCCGCTCGACGTCAAGGTGGCCGAACTCGCGGCCGGCGAGAAGCAGAAGCTCGAAATCATCAAGCAGCTCTATCTCGGCCGCAGTTTCCTGGTGCTCGACGAGCCGACCTCGGTGCTCACTCCCGGCGAGGCGCAGGAGGTGCTTGGGCTGGTGCGCGACATGACAAGGAGCGGCGACCTTACGGTGCTGATGATCTCGCATAAATTCCACGAGGTGACGGCGTTTGCCGACGACATCACAGTGCTGCGCAAGGGCAGGCTGACCGGAACCGGGAAGGTCTCCGAACTCTCCCACAAGCAGATGGCGGCGATGATGATCGGCGACCAGCCGATTTCAGCGCTCGACAGTCGTGCTCCGGTGCCGGCCGGAGCCCGGCAGGTGCTGACGGTGAAGTCGCTGAAGGCGCCCGACCGCACCGGCTTGAAAACCATCGACATCGGCGAGCTCGATGTGAAGTCCGGCGAGATCGTCGGCATTGCCGGCATTTCCGGCAACGGCCAGAAGGAGTTTCTCGAAGTCCTTGCCGGACAGCGGGCGCGCAATGCCGGCCACGTTCTGGTGAAGGGCTCGCCCTATGGCGCCAGCCGCAGCGAGGCGCGCACGCTCAATGTCCGCTTCATTCCGGAGGAACCGTTGCGCAATGCCTGCGCACCGAAGATGACGGTCGCGGAAAATATGGCCTTCCGGACCTTCGACCTCGACGAGGCCGGCAAGCCGGTCAGCTGGATCAGGATGAGCGCGATCAGGGACTACGCGGCGCGTCTGGTTGAACAGTTCAAGGTCAAGACCGCCTCGCTCGCTTCGCCGATTTCGTCGCTGTCGGGCGGCAATTTGCAGCGCGCGGTGCTGGCGCGCGAGCTGACCGGCGAAGTCGATCTTCTGATCGTCTCCAACCCGTGCTTCGGCCTCGACTTCTCCGCCGTCGCCGAAATCCGCGCCCGTATCATGAAGGCGCGCAATGCCGGCGCCGCGGTGCTCTTGATGTCGGAAGATCTCGACGAACTGCTTGAACTTTCGGACCGCATCTTCGTCATGTCCGACGGTGCGCTGGTCTACGAGACGCCGATCGCGCAGGCGAGCGTGCAGACGATCGGCGAGCACATGGCGGGACATCATTGATGGCGGAGATCGAGGCGCTGCCGTTTCCGTTTGCCTTCAAGCCTGAGACGATGGCGCTGGTCGTCATCGACATGCAGCGCGATTTCGCCGAGCCGGGCGGCTTCGGCGCCAGCCTCGGCAACGACGTCAGCCGGGTCACGGCGATTGTGCCGACGGTGAAGAGGCTGATCGAGGGGTTCCGCACCGCCGGCCTGCCGGTGATCCACACGATGGAGTGCCACAAGGCAGACCTTTCGGATCTGTCGCCGGCCAAGCGCAACCGCGGCAACCCATCGATCCGGATCGGCGACGTCGGTCCAATGGGTCGCGTGCTGATCGTCGGCGAGCCGGGAACGGCGATCCTCGATGAACTTGCGCCACTGCCTGGCGAGATCGTCATCGAAAAACCCGGCAAGGGGGCGTTCTATGCCACCAGCTTCGGCGACGACCTAAAGCGGCTCGGCGCACAGCAATTGGTCTTTGCCGGAGTGACGACGGAGGTCTGCGTGCAGACGACGATGCGCGAGGCCAACGACCGCGGCTATGAATGCCTGCTCGCCGAGGATGCGACGGAGAGCTATTTTCCGGAGTTCAAGGCGGCAGCGCTGGCCATGATCAGGGCGCAGGGCGCCATCGTCGGCTGGACCGCAACGACCGATCAGGTGCTCGAGGGAATTTCCAATGCCTAACATTGCATACCGGGCTCTCATTCAAGGGGGCTGGCGCGACCTGCCGTTCGAGCGTTTCCGCGATGGCATTACAGTGCATTGGCTGCTCAACGGCGGACCGACGGAACCGTCGGTGGCGATCCTGAACTACCGGGCGGGCGCCGGCGTGCCGCGTCATCGCCATGCCGGGCTGGAAACGATCATCGTGCTGGAAGGCACACAGAGCGACGGGAACGGCGATTATGCCGCGGGCAGCGTGATCCTGAACCCGGTCGGAACCGAGCATTCGGTGTGGACAAAAGACGGCTGCGTCGTACTGATCCAGTGGAACCTGCCGGTAGTCATTCTGGACGAGGCCAAATGAGCGACATCCGCTTCGATATAGCGAGCTTGCACGCCGCCTATCAGGCCGGCGTCGGCATCGGCGAGGTGATCGATACGATCCATGCGCGGCTTGCGACAGCCGACGATCCGGGCATCTTCATTCATCTGGCGAGCAGGGCGGAGATGCTTGCCGAAGCAGAAAAGCTCGGCCCGTTCGACCCCGTGGCAAAGCCGCTGTGGGGCGTACCATTCGCGGTCAAGGACAACATCGATGTCGCCGGCATGCCGACGACGGCAGCATGTGCGGAATATGCCTACTTGCCGGTAAAAGACGCTAATGTCGTCGCACGCCTCAAGGCCGCCGGCGCGCTGGTCGTCGGCAAGAGCAATCTCGACCAGTTCGCCACCGGCCTCGTCGGCGTGCGCACGCCCTATCCGATCCCGAGGAACGCGATCGATGCAAAACTGGTGCCGGGCGGCTCTTCGTGCGGCTCGGCCGTGGCGACGGCGCGCGGCATCGTCTCGTTCGCGCTCGGCACCGACACCGCCGGCTCGGGGCGCATACCCGCCGGCCTCAACAACATTGTCGGGCTGAAGCCGAGCGTCGGCGCGCTGTCGGCCGCCGGCGTCGTGCCGGCCTGCCGGACACTCGACTGCGTCTCGGTGTTCGCGCTCACCGTCGACGACGCCTACAGGGTATTCGAGATCGCGGCGGCAAAGGACAACGCCGATCCCTATTCGCGCGACTTCGCCATTCAGGCCCTTGCCGCGCGCCCGCCGGTGCTGACGGTCGGCGTACCGGCCAGGGCCGACTGGACGTTCTTCGGCGACCAGGCGATGCAGGCGGGCTTCGAGGCCGCTCTTGCCGCGCTGGAAGAGCTGGGCTGCAGGCTGGTCGAAATCCCGTTCGGCGATTTCTACGCCACCGCCAATCTGCTTTACGAGGGCGCCTGGGTGGCGGAGCGTTACGCCGCGATCGAGGACTTCATGGAAGCCAACGAGGCGGCCATGCATCCGGTGACGCGGCAGATCATCGGCGGTGCGCGAAAGCTTTCGGCGGCGGACGCTTTCAACGGGCTCTATGCCTTGCAAGGCTATAAGGCCAAGCTGGCGCCGGTCATCGCCTCGGTCGACTTATTCTGTGTGCCGACCGCGCCGACGCATTACACGGTTGAAGCGGTGTTGGCTGACCCTATCGTCACCAACAGCCGGCTCGGCACCTACACCAACTTCGTCAATCTGCTCGACATGTGCGGCATTTCGGTGCCGAGCGGAACTCGTAGCGACGGTTTGCCGATGAGCGTCACCTTGCTTGCCGCGGCGGGCAAGGACCATCTGACGGCGTCGCTTGCGCGCGACGTGCATGCGGCAAGCGGCCTTTCGCTGGGCGCTACCGGCTGGCCGCTGCCGCCGCGTGGCAATGCTCGCGCGGACGTGGATGAAGGCACGATCGAGCTGGCCGTGGTCGGCGCGCATCTGTCGGGGATGGCGCTGAACGGCCAGCTGCAGCAGCTCGGCGCAATGTTCGCCCGGGCCGCGAGAACGGCGCCGCTCTACCGGCTTTACGCGCTTGCCGGCCAGTCGGTGCCGCGACCGGGGCTCGAGCGGACCTGCAATGGCAAGGGGACAGCGATCGAGGTTGAAGTCTGGCGGCTCTCGCCGCAAGCCTTCGGGCGCTTCGTCGCCGCGATCCCGCCGCCGCTCGGCATCGGGACGCTTCTGCTCGACGATGGAACGTCGCCAAAAGGCTTCCTCGTCGAAAGTGCCGGCCTCACCGATGCAAAGGAGATCTCGCATTTTGGCGGCTGGCGCAGTTTCATGGCGGATCAGCAGCTGCGGAGCTGACGCTATCACTCGACCTTTTGCCGGAACTTCGAATGGACTGCTGAGTAATCCAGAGCGGAACGTATAAAGCCGCGCTGGTTGAAAACTTCGATGCCTTCGCAGCATATGGGCGGATGACAATTCGACGTGGAATCTTTCCCTTTATCATTGGAACTGGCGTCGGTTCGCTTGGTGGACTGATTGGGCTTGGCGGGGCAGAGTTCCGCCTTCCGTTCCTGATTGGCCTGTTTCGCTTTGCCGCCCTCGAAGCTGTGATCCTGAACAAGGCGACCAGTTTGGTCGTCGTCGCCACGGCATTGCCGTTCCGAGCGGCGGCGGTGCCGCTGCCTTCCGTCGCGGCGCAATGGCCGATCATACTCAATCTGTTGGCCGGCAGCCTTCTAGGCGCTTGGTTCGGAGCAGGATGGGCAACGAAATTGAGGTCGCAAACGCTCTACAAGGTGATTGCCGGTTTGCTGGTGTTGATCGCTATCGTTCTGGTCTTTGGTCACGATCCGAGCGCGACAGGCAAACCGCTGTTCAGTGGTGCGGCACTGATCGTCGCCGGCATCATTGCCGGCTTTGCAATCGGCATCGTGGCATCTCTGCTAGGCGTGGCAGGAGGCGAGCTTCTTATCCCGACACTGGTTCTCCTGTTCGGCGCCGATATTAAGCTGGCGGGCTCTCTGTCGCTTGCGGTGAGCTTGCCAACCATGCTCGTGGGCTTCACCCGCTACAGCCGGGATCAAAGCTTTTCAGTGATCGGCAGGAACAAGACGTTCTTGCTTGTCATCGCAGCGGGTTCAATTGTCGGAACGTTCATCGGGGGCTTGCTGCTCGGCATTGTGCCGGAGCAAGTCCTCTTGCCAATCTTGGCCGCAATCCTGGTCATTTCGGCATACAAGATCTGGCGGCACAACTAGGCACAGAAATTGACCCAGGACCGATGGTCGAATCTTGCCGGCTGGCGTCCAGCCGGCCATCACTCGACCCTTTGCCGGAACTTCGAGTGACAGCTCGAGCAATCCTGCAAGATGAGGTGCAGGAGGTGTTCCGCCGGCAATTTAGTGGGATCGGCTTCCGCGAGTGATGGCCGCTTGCCAAGCAGGCTGCCACCGCCCATCGCCAGGCCGGAACCCATTCTCATGTCATCGGTGATGCGCGGCGGCGCCTGCTCGGCGTCGGAGGCCAGAGCGCGGGCCAGCGTCCCGATATGACGAGCCAGTGCTTCGAACTCCGCGCGGGCGGGGTCGATATCCGGCTTGGCGCCTGAAGGCGCACCCAACGTCGCGCTGGGGAATTCGGCAATCAAGGCAGGGCCGGTGCGGGCGCGGATGGTCTCGGCCGCCGCCTTGAAGGCTGCGGCGTCGTATGCCCGCTTGCCGTCGAACATCCCGGCGATCGTCTTTGCCGCCTCGGCCATTTCCTTCATCGAGGTCTGGCGAGCCTCGATGATCGCATCACGGTCCGAATGGGCGGCGGCGAGTACGCCAGAGACGCAGGCAAGCGACAGCACTGTTGCAGCAGCTGCGAACCTCACTGCGCCATGCCTTGTCCCGCCAGCTCGTCAATGATTGGGCAATCCGGCCGCTCGTCGCCGTGGCAGTGACTGACCAGATGGTGGAGCAAGCCGCGCAATCCGACCAGTTCGGCGATCTTCCTGTCGATCTCCACCAGCTTGGCATTCGCAATCGCCTTCACGTCGGCGCTGTCACGTTCCCTGTCCTGGTACAGCGACAGCAACTGACGGCATTCGTCGACCGAAAACCCCAGGCTTCGCGAGCGCTGCAGGAAGCGCAGCCGGTGAATATCGGCCGTCGAGTAATCGCGATAGCCATTGTCTGTCCGGGCCGGGTGCAAGAGACCGATATCCTCGTAGTAGCGGATCGTCTTGGCCGGCAGGCCGGATTTTTCGGATGCGACGCCGATGTTCATGGCGGAAATCTCCTTTGTCGGAGGAAATAGACCTTCCAGTAGATGGAAGGTCAACATGATGTGGCGATTTTGGATGCCCGACGCAACCGCCCACCGGCTCCAACCGTTTGCCTGCCAACAGCACCTACTGAACCTTCGGGAAGAAATCAGTTTTCGGAAACGTTTATCGAACAGCTCAATCCGGTGTTCGACATCGGTGTCAATAACCAAAGACCCTCCGGCGGCACACCGTGCATACGCCGAGGAGACAGAATATGCCCGTCAAAGCCTATATCAACCGGATCGCGACAGCGGTGCCGGAGCACGAGGTTCATCAATTCTACCTGCGTTTTGCGGCCTCGATGCTCGCGGTCGATCGCCGGAGGATCTTCGAACGCATGGCCGATCTTGCCGGCATCGAGCACCGCTATTCCTGCTTTGCGCCGGCGTCCGACCCCGAGGGACCGTCCGCCAACCTGGCGGGGACCTTCATCCGCGGTGCGTTTCCCGGAACGGCGATGAGAATGGCAATGTTCGACGATGCGGCACCCGTTCTGGCGCAAAAGGGCATCGACGGATTGCAGCTTGGCGACGACGCCTCCCGCATCACCCATTTGATCGTCACTACCTGCACCGGCTTTTCGGCGCCGGGCATCGATCTCGAACTGGTTGCCCGTTGCGGGCTGCCGGACAGTGTCGAACGCACGATGATCGGGTTCATGGGTTGCTACGCGGCAATCAACGGCCTCAAGCTGGCCCACCACATCGTCCGCTCCGACCCACAGGCCAAGGTCCTGCTGGTCAATATCGAGCTCTGCACGATGCATCTGCGCGAAACCACTGAACTCGAAAAACTGCTGTCGTTCTGCCTTTGGGGTGACGGCTGCGCGGCCGCGCTCGTGACCGCCGAGCCGGCCGGCATCGAGCTCGATAGCTTTCACTGTCTGGTGGCGAGGGAGCGGCGGGAGCTGATGCGCTGGAACATTCGCGACCACGGCTTCGAAATGGTTCTTTCCGGCCAGGTTCCGGCAGCCATTCATGAAGCGTTGCGGAGCAACCAGGCCGCCATCCTCGGCGGTCGACCGGCGGAAGACATCGACCTTTGGGCCGTGCACCCGGGTGGACGTTCGGTTCTCGACGCCGTCGAAAGGGCCCTGAAACTGGTCTCCACCGCGCTGGACCCATCGCGCGAGGTGTTGCGCCGGTATGGGAACATGTCGTCCGCGACCGTCATGTTCGTGATGAAGGAGATGTTGAAGGCGCCACCCGGCCTGCTCGGCTGCGGCATGTCGTTCGGACCAGGATTGACGGCGGAAACCATGCTCTTTCGAACGGTGTCATGAGCGGCCTGGAGCGTCGGCAGCTTGCGCCGGAAATCCTCGACGGACTTGCTGCCGACGATCCGCGAGCGCTTGTCGCGCGCCGCGACCTTCGTCGCATCAATATGCTGATGTTTCAGGCGCCGATCATGACGTCGTTGCTCAGGAGGTTCGTGCCAACGCCGCCACGCCGCATCCTGGAGATCGGCGCCGGTGATGGCTCCTTCATGCTGGCGGTGGCGCGGCGCATGGCCAGGCATTGGCCCGGGGTCGAACTGGTGATGCTCGACCGCGTCGACCTCGTCACCGCGCAATTGCGCGGTGATTTCGACAGCCTGGGATGGAAGGCCGAAGGCGTTACCGCCGATATCTTCGATTGGGCAGGAAAGATCGAGGGCGTGCGGTTCGACGCCATCACCGTCAATCTGTTTCTGCATCATCTCGACGATGCGCAGCTCGTGCGTCTGTTTTCGCTCATCAGGCCGAAAGCCCCGTTGCTCATCGCGACAGAGCCGCTGCGGGCGAAACTGGCGCTGGCCGCGACCCGTCTTCTCCCGGCAATCGGCGCCAACGACGTCACACGAAACGACGCGGCTCAGAGCGTGCGTGCCGGTTTTCGCGGCCGCGAGCTTTCCGGCCTCTGGCTTGCGGCCAACGGCAAACCGGTCGAGGAACGGCGCGCTGGCCTGTTTTCCCACATCTTCGTCGGCGCCAGCGCCAGTAACGAGCCATGACGCGATTGTCGACCCATGATGCGATCATCATAGGCGCCGGCCCGGCGGGCACATCTGTCGCGCTCACGCTGGCCCGGCGTGGATGGGCCGTGGCAATTGTGGAGAAGACCGCATTTCCGCGCCGTAAGGTCTGCGGCGAATACATCTCGGCAAGCAATCTTGCGCTTCTCGACCAGCTGGAGATCGGCGATGCCTGGCGTGCCAATGCCGGCCCCGAAATCCGCCGCGTCGGTTTGTTTTCCGGCGAGACCTGCGTCGAAGCGGCTATGCCACGTCCGGGAGCTGGGTCCCGTGCGAAAGACGGCTTCGGCCGGGCGCTCGGCCGGGACATTCTCGACTCTCTGCTTCTGCAAGCGGCGCGATCGGCGGGCGTCGAAATCTTCCAGCCCTGCCGCGCCGTCGCCATCGACCGGGACGGTGAGATGCAACGAGTTCAGGCCGGGGATGAAGCGGTGATGTTGCGTGCGCCGGTGATTGTCGCCGCACACGGCTCCTGGGAGCCGGGACCACTACCCAGCCAGCTCGCAAAGACCAATCGGCCGTCGGACCTGCTCGGCTTCAAGGCGCATTTCACCGGGTCGTCGCTTGCACCGGATTTGATGCCTCTGCTGGCTTTTCCCGGCGGCTATGGTGGCATGGTCTCGGCGGATCATGGACGGTTGTCGATCTCGTGCTGCATTCGCCGCGATGTGCTCGCGCGGCTGCGTAAACAACATGACCCCGAACACCGGAGCCATGTGTCAGCCGCCGATGTGGTCTCGCGCCATCTCATGAATTCATGCCGGGGCGTGCGAGACGCCCTGGAACCGGCGCACCTCGATGGTCCCTGGCTTGCCGCGGGTCCGATCCGGCCGGGAATTCGCTCCTGCTACGAACAGGACATCTTCCGGGTCGGCAATGCAGCCGGAGAGTCTCACCCAGTCATCGCCGAGGGCATCTCGATGGCGCTTCAGTCCGGCTGGCTGCTGGCTTGCGAACTCGCATCCGCGCCAAGTGGACAAGCGGGGCGCGAGGCCGCCGCCAGACGCTACGAGGCGGCCTGGAAAAGACTGTTTTCGACACGTGTCCACGCCGCCGCGGCCCTCGCCGGAATTGCCCTTCGCCCCGGCAGCGCCACCGTAATGGCGGCGATCGTCCGGAATTTCCCGCAGGCCCTGACATTGGGCGCGCAACTGAGCGGCAAGACCAAGCCGGTTCCCGGCTTTGCCTGACGAGCGACGCGCATGAGGGCACGCCCAAAACAGGATGGCCATCCTGTTTTGGCTCGCAGGCGTTTTGGTGACAGACGTGCCATGTTCGGCCTAGGCTGGCCTCAAAGCCCGGGAGATCGAGACGGTCGAAGAACGGGACGGCCAGCAACAACATTAACGGCGTCACATCGGGACAGACTATGCAGCAAGCCATTACGTCCGACGGCCTTCGCCGGGTGGTGCTCGTCGTCGCGCTGCTGAACCTCGGTTACTTCGGCATCGAATTCGCCGTGGCGCTGGCGATCGGCTCGGTGTCGCTGTTCGCCGACAGCGTCGATTTTCTGGAAGATGCCTCGGTCAATCTCCTGATACTGCTCGCCATGGGCTGGTCGCTGCGTGCCCGCTCGCGGGTCGGCATGGCGCTGGCGCTTATCCTTCTGGTGCCCGGCCTGGCGACGCTGTGGACCGCGTGGGAAAAGTTCAACATGCCGGTGCCGCCGCAGCCGGCAGCGCTGACGCTGGCGGGGTTGGGCGCCTTGGCGGTCAACCTGTCGTGCGCCTACATGCTGGCGCGCTACCGCCGTCACAGCGGCAGTCTTACCAGGGCGGCATTCCTTTCGGCCCGCAACGACGCCGTCGCCAACATCGCGATCATACTGGCCGGGTTGATAACTGCCTTCCTATGGCGCTCGGCATGGCCGGATCTGATCGTCGGCCTCGGAATTGCGGCGCTGAACGCAGACGCGGCGCGCGAGGTCTGGGAGGCAGCTCGGGAGGAGCACCGCGCCGGTTCGTGAAGCCAAACGCCCAGCGCGGTGCCGGCCTGCGAATGCGGCGATGCAGGGGCGCCACTGCAGGCCGGCAGACCGGTTTGCAGTCATCCAGAAACTTGCGTGATTTCTAATATAGCGCACACCTGCAAAGCGGGCGGAGGCAGAAACGTCCTCATAAGCACGCACCTCATCAAAAGGCCCGCGTCCGGACGAGGACACGGGCCGGTTTTCGCTGGCATGCGCTAGGCAGGTATCAAGACGGCGATGCGATGAATGCCGACCACCTTGCTGGTGTTCGTTGCCGCGTCGGTCTTACCCTTGGCGCAGGTGTACATGTCGCCTTCCCTAAGCTTGAATTGCTTGTCGGCTTTCTTGATCGTGAATTCACCGGCGGCAATGGTGCACACCATGTCGTTGTCCATCACCGTTTCAGGCGCGACTGCTCCCGGCTGAAAGACCACATCGACAATTGAGATGCTCTTGTAGGCAGGGATATCGGAATTGCCGGTGCCGACCTCAACCACCCTGACGCCGGGGGCAATCTCTTTGCCTTCCTTCGGGCCGTATTTCTTGACCTTTGCAGCTGCCGCCAGCGTGAACAAAGGCGTTACCGCGGCCGCCGTCACGCCGAGCGCGATTGCAGACCTGCGATTTATGGTTTTCATAGTATCCTCCCATTATATTGGCCACGCATCGATGCGCATGGCCGCAATATATTAGCACATATGCAGGTAATTGCAGCACGACGTTTCGGAGCTTCCGGGAGCGAGACCGCCCCTCGGTCGAATGCGACCGAATAGCAAACAATTCCATGCTATGCTGGCGAGCCATCAAACGGGCGACGGGGGATAGCAATGTTGGAAACGGACAAGGTGTTCGCTGGCTCAATTCCGGAAAACTACGACCGCTACATGGTGCCGTTGATTTTCGAGCCGTTCGCCGCAGATCTTGCACGACGAGCAGCGTCCTTGTCGCCAAGCGCCGTTCTGGAAACCGCCGCAGGCACCGGGGTTGTCACCCGCGCATTGGCGCCAAAACTGTCCGCCGATGCAAGCTATGTCGTAACCGACCTCAACCAGCCGATGCTCGACTACGCCGCTTCGCGGCAAGCTCCCGACGATCGCATCAAATGGCGTCAGGCTGATGCTCTGGCGCTACCGTTCGAAAATGCGGCCTTCGATCTCGTTTGTTGTCAGTTCGGTGCGATGTTCTTTCCCAACCGCTCATCTGCCTACCGCGAAGCCCGGCGAGTCCTGAAGCCCGGAGGCCATTTTCTATTCAGCGTATGGGATCGCATCGAAGAGAATGTATTTGCGGACGATGTGACGAATGCTCTGGCGAGGATTTTTCCGAACGATCCGCCGCGCTTTCTGGCACGCAGGCCGCATGGCTACCACGATACGGCACTGATCCGTAGCGAGCTGGAGGACGCAGGTTTTTCCGGTGTGGTGATCGAGACGAGGGCCGAACAAAGCCGTGCCTCCTCGCCGCGCCTTCCGGCCGTTGCTTATTGCCAGGGCACTCTCCTTCGCAACGAAATCGAGGCCAGAGAGGCGGGGAAGCTGGACGCTGCAACCGACTATGCCGCAGCCGCCATTGCAGACAGGCATGGCAGCGGCAAGGTTGCTGCCAAAATTCAGGCTCACATAGTGGTGGCTGTGGTCTAGGTGTTGGATATCCCGCTCAGGCACTTGGCGACATTCAGCTGCTGCGCGGCAAACATCTTGCCGCTATCCCGAATTCTCAGACGGTAATCGTTCATTCGCCCGAGTGGCAGGTCGACAAGTGCCGGGTCGATAATCACCGGTCTGATCGATCGCCGGGGCTCGATGACGGCGGCTGCCGGCCGCAAGATTCTGGTCGGCCCGGCTTCACTTTCGCAGCCATGGCCGACTCCGCCCAGCTAGGTCTAGTCATTTCGCTTTCTTGACTCGGCCGACAAAAACGGGCAGCAAAGTCATCATTGGAGGGCAGTTTTGCCAATTATGCAGGTTTTGGAGGGCGTTTTTCGGTGTGGCCGTCGCCCAATCGGCGGTCGGTAGAGGGATTGGTTAACCAACTTTGTCCATCTTTTGAATCAATCGGCAACAGACGCGAAGCGTGCTGGGGGCACCAGGCGAACTGTGAATGTCACGGCTGCGAAATCCGCTAGCCGGCATCGGCCGATTGAGAGTGGTTGAATGGCGTTTGTAAGTGCGAAAACCCGGGGTGACAGTCCTGCAACTGGATTGACTTCGATGAGGCCCGGCCTGCGCTGGGTCGCGGTTCCGGCCGTCGGCGCAGCCATTGCTTTATGGTCGGCGGCGACCTTGGCCGGCCTTTATTCGATGGGAACCTCGCTCACCGCCGCTTCCAACGGTCTCCCGCAAAGCCTGCTCGCGCCGCGCACCATCGCGCTCGCCGATCCTCGCCGCAGCCTTGCAAAGGCGCAGGCCCCCACATGGGCCGCGACAAACGCAGCGCTGTCGGCCCGGCTGCTGCAGCATGGATGCGATGCCAATTGCCTGCGGTCGGCGTCGAACTTCGTTCACCAGGGAAAATCGGCGCGTATCAAGCGAACCGCCGTGCCGCCTGTCGCCGCCGCATCGCGGCATCCAAGCTTCGACGACGTGGTGGCCAAAGCGGGGCTGTCGCCGCAGAAGCTTGCCGCCGCGTTTGCCCGTGCCGGCTCACCCGTCATGCTCGCAAGCCTGCCGGCCGACGCCCGGTTCGCCGAGCCGGTACGCATACCCGACCCGAACGGCCCGGCATCCGTGCGCTTCGGGCCGGCGGTGGCGGAGATCGAACGTTCGTCGCGCCTTGCGCTGGCGCTGGCGAATACATTGCCGGAGCAGATGATCGACGTGCTCCCGGCAGCCGTCGTGGTAAGCGAGCCGGCAGCTTCGCAAGAGCCGCAAGAGCCAGAGGTCCAACTGGCCTCGCTGCCGCCGCAGGACGACATGCCCGACAGCGTTCCGCTGCCGACCCTGCGTCCGCAGGCGGACATCGATGAGCCGGCGCCCCAGGCTCAAGCCTCGAAAGACCGGGCGCCAAAGGATCAGGCATCAAAGGCCCAGGCAGTAAAAACGGAGCCGCCCCAGAAATCCAGGGCCCAGGCATCCAGGGCGAGCAAGGTCCAGGCGGCCGACGCTCCGCCGGTCGAGACGCTACCCGGCAGCCTGTCGCCTCGCAATTCGTCACAAGCGGCAGTGCCGGCCGTGTCGGGCAAGCGGTCGAGAACGCAGGGCGGCGACATGCTGGCCTATGCCAAGCCCGACTTGCCTTCCGGCGGACTCGGCGGAGCCTTCAGGAACCTGTTCACCACGCCCAACATGGGCAGCGGCGTCGCCGTCTACGACATCTCGGCCAAGACCGTCTATATGCCCGACGGCTCACGGCTGGAGGCACATTCGGGACTGGGCGCGATGGTCGACCAGCCGCGCTACGTTCACAAGAAGAATGTCGGTCCGACGCCGCCCGACACCTACAATCTGACGCTGCGGGAATCGCGCTTCCATGGCGTCGAGGCCCTGCGTCTCACCCCTGCCAGCGGCAGCAACAAATATGGCCGCGACGGCCTGCTCGCCCACACCTACATGCTGCGCGGCGGGCGCGCCGAATCCAATGGCTGCGTCGTCTTCAAGGACTATGCCCGCTTTCTCGCCGCCTACAAGAAGGGCAAGATCAAGCGGCTCGTCGTGGTGCCGCGCCTGTCGAAGCCGCTGACACGCGTCGCCCAAGAGGGCCGCGGCGCTTAGGTTCGCGGCGGTCCTTTACGGCTTCGTTATCCCAGGGCGGAGCGGACGCGACCCTGGGATCCATGCCGTTGCATCAGCCGAAGAATGCAACGATGCAGATTTGACGCCGTTCTGTCGCAATCCCTTTCACTTCTTATCCCTCCTGCACGAGGTTCTGCACCGTCGCAGCGCATAGAAGTCACGGCATGGATCCCAGGGTCTTCGCGACGTCGCTTCGCTCCTGCTTCGCCCTGGGATGACGACGCTGGGGGACGTTTGGGCCAATCTCGAGGTTTTCATTCCCGGCCGAGGATATTATGACTGACCGGCCGGGGCGGCTCCAGCTTCAAACAATCACGAGGACATCATGACAATACGCGCTGTCGTCTGGGGCGAGAATATTCATGAGCGGACCAACGAGGTGGTCGCCGGCATCTATCCCGAGGGCATGCATGCGACGATCGCCAATGCGCTGAAACTCGACCCGGAGATTTCGGTATCGTGGGCGACGCTGGAGCAGAAGGAGCATGGGCTGCCGGCCGACCGTCTGGCCGAGACCGACGTCTTGCTGTGGTGGGGACACAAGGACCATGGCGCCGTCGCCGACGAAGTGGTCGAGCGCGTGGCGCGCCGCGTCTGGGAAGGCATGGGGCTGATCGTTCTCCATTCCGGCCATTTCTCGAAGATCTTCAAGAAGCTGATGGGCACTCCCTGCACGCTGAAATGGCGCGAGGCGGGCGAGCGCGAACGGCTCTGGGTGACCAGCGCAAGCCACCCGATCGCTGCCGGGATCGGCGAGTATTTCGAGCTCGAAAACGAGGAGATGTATGGCGAGCAGTTCGCCGTGCCGGAGCCGCTCGAGACCGTGTTCATCTCCTGGTTCCAGGGCGGCGAAGTGTTCCGGTCGGGGCTGACCTATCGCCGCGGCGCCGGCAACATCTTCTATTTCAGGCCCGGCCACGAGACGTATCCGACCTATCACGACGCCAACGTCCACAAGGTGCTGCGCAATGCGGTGAGATGGGCGCACAACCCCCAAGGCTCCAATCCGGCCATCCTCGATGCGCCGAACGTACCGGTGGAAAAGGCGCTCGAGCCGATCGTCGAGCGTGGCGGAAAACTTCATTCCGCCGGCGAAACCGGCTTCCGCTAGACGACAAATCCATTATCGAACAAGAAGATAAAGCCCTGTCCTAAGGATAAGAATCATGCGTCTGTTGATACTCGGTACGGGCTGGATGGCGGAGGAGCATGCCAGGCAGTTCGGCAAGATCGAGGGCGTCGAACTGATCGGCGCCGTCGATCTCGACCGTACGCGTGTCGACAAGTTTTCGGACATCTATGGCATCCCCAACCGCTTCGCGTCGCTGGACGAGGCGCTGGCATGGGGCAAGTTCGATGCGGTGGCGAACGTGACGCCTGATCGCATCCACCATCCGACCACCATGATGCTGATCGCGACGGGCAAGCCGGTGCTTTGCGAAAAGCCGCTGGCCGAAAACTTCGAGAAGGCCAGTGAGATGGCCGATGCCGCCGAGCGAGCCGGCATCATCAACATGGTCAACCTGACCTATCGCAATGTCGCGCCGCTGCAGAGAGCGCGCGCCATGGTGCTGGCTGGCGAGATCGGCACGGTCAGGCATGTCGAGGCGTCCTATCTGCAGAGCTGGCTGGTGTCCAAGTTCTGGGGCGACTGGCGCACCGATCCGAAATGGCTGTGGCGCCTGTCGCGCGGCCATGGCTCCAACGGCGTGCTGGGTGACGTGGGCATCCACATCCTCGATTTCGCCAGCTATGGCGCCGCACTCGACATCGACCATGTGTTCTGCCGCCTGCGGTCCTTCGACAAGGCGCCCGACAACCGGATCGGCGAGTACGAGCTCGACGCCAATGACAGTTTCACCATGGCGCTGGATTTCAGCAATGGCGCTTTCGGTGTCGTTCATGCCAGCCGCTGGGCGACGGGCCATCTCAACGAACTCCGCCTGCGCATCTACGGCGACAAGGGTGGCATCGAAGTCGTGCACAATCTGACCAGCTCGGAGCTGAAAGCCTGCATCGGCGAGGACGTCGAGAACGCCAAATGGCAGGTTCTGGACGCCGGAACGGTGGCGACCAACTACCAGCGCTTTGTCGATGCGGTGCGCAACGGCGTTCAGGCCGAGCCGTCGTTCCGCCATGCCGCCGAATTGCAGAAGGTGCTCGACCTCGCCGTTGCCTCGGATGAGAAGAGGGCTGAATTGAGCACGCACGCGGATGCGCAATAGGCTTGGGTTCCTGCGCCGCAGGGCGGGGCGGTCGACCGATGCTGTTCAACGGCACAAGCAGCGGAAGCATCTGGCTGCATCGCTTGCATATGCCTCGACGCTGCTCATAATGTGCGGACAAGGCATCGCGACTCTATCGAATCGCTAGAAAACCGATGGATAAATGAGCAAACCAGATCGCTAAATTCTTCTTTGCATAGGTACTTAGATGATCCAATCTTCCCATAAATTTAAAGAACGCACGTCCTTTGAAAGCGCAGAATCGGTTTTAGCGGCTATTCTAGTTTTATGTCTCTTCGCTGCGATTCTCGCCTTCTTCCATTACAATCCTGAGCTCCGATCAGCCATTGCCGGGGCTTTTCGGCCGTCTGACAATTTCATCGCGACCGTGGAAAGTGACCCATTTGCTGTTCTTGGCGTCGTCAGCCTTTCCCTAGTTGCCTTTGTCGCAACGCTATTTTTTCTTATTACAACATGGTCTATTGCGACGAGATCCATTCACTTGTTATCTGCACGCTTCCTCGCGTTGGCCAACCGCAGTGTTGAGTCAGATAAAGGCAATTGAGCGCACGATCGGTCTCTCCAATGGGACGTCGAATCTTTGCCGATAGATCCGCACCTCCGGATAAGTCCAACCACCCATCTGGGCCATCGGTGGCAGCCAACTGACTGAATCTAAGCCTCAATGCCGCAGGATCTTGCTCCGCCCTGGGACGAAGTCATGATTGGCTGAGGGGCAATCGCGGATGTCGGAGATCGGCGGAGCGTTTCCTGGTCCCACCCAACATAGCCGCACCTGGGAGATGAAACTATGGAGACCAGCGTAAGGAAGCTATTCGAGCGATATGAGCGCTTTTTCAACCAGTCCCTCGGCGGCGACATGGACATGGATGAAGTCGCATCGCTGTATGCTTCGGACTTCATAGCGGCCTCGCCCGCCGGGGTCATGACTGGAAAGAATGATGAGCAACTCAAGCAGGTCATGGCGCAGGGCTATGCGCACTATCGGGCGATAGGGACGAAGGAAATGCGGATACGCAACGTCCGGCTCTCGCCGATAGACGAACATCATTGCGTGGCTCATGTCGCCTGGACAGGAACCTATGCCCGCAAGGATCAATCGAAGGTGGCGATAGATTTTGACGTCCACTACCTCGTGCAGAAGTTGGACGGCGAGCCGAAGGTTTTCGGCTGGATATCGGACGACGAGCAGGCGCTGTTGAGAAAGCACGGCATCGTCTGAGGTCCGCTTTCTCCTGATGCCCCCTAATGCCGCAGGATCTTGCTCAGAAAAGCGCGGCTGCGGTCGGTCTTCGGGTTGGAGAAGAACTCATCCGGCGTGCCGCTTTCGACAATGGCGCCGGCGTCCATGAACACGACGCGCTGTGCGACCTTGCGGGCAAAGCCCATCTCATGGGTCACCACCATCATGGTCATACCTTCCTCGGCCACCGCGACCATGACGTCGAGCACTTCGGAGATCATCTCGGGATCGAGGGCCGAGGTCGGCTCGTCGAACAGCATGATCTTGGGGCGCATGCCGAGGCAGCGCGCGATCGCCACGCGCTGCTGCTGGCCGCCTGAGAGCTGCGCGGGATAGGCATCGACCTTGTCGGCGAGGCCGACCTTGGCGAGCAGCTCGCGCCCTGCCTTTTCGGCTTCGGCGCGCGGGATCTTGCGGACATGGATCGGCGCCAGCGTGACGTTCTCGAGCGCCGTCTTGTGCGGATAGAGGTTGAACGACTGGAAGACGAAGCCGATCTCGGTGCGCAGCCGCGTCATGTTGGTGGCGGCGTCGCCGAGACGCTGGCCGTCGACCGTCAGGTCGCCGTCGCGGATCGTCTCCAGCCCGTTGATGCAGCGGATCAGGGTGCTCTTGCCCGAGCCGCTCGGGCCGCAGACGACGACCACTTCGCGCGGCTCGACGCTCAGCGTGATGTCCCTGAGCACGTTGAGCTGGCCGAACCATTTGTTGACGCCGCGAAATTCGATCATGCCAGTGCCATTTTTGCTAAGGTTCGACATCACAACTGCACCTCGCCATGCGCCGCACCCATGCGTTGCTCCAGCCGGCGGGCCAGCATGATCAGGGGGTAGCAGACGATGAAGTAACCGAGCCCGACGAGGAAGAAGACCAGCAGCCCATTGGGCACACGCTGCACCACCAGCCAGCCGACGCGGGTGAGGTCGGTGAGGCCGATGGCCGAGACGACCGAGGAATCCTTGATCAGCAGCACATATTGCCCGACCAGCGGCGGCAGCACGATGCGCATCGCCTGCGGCAGCACCACCTGGCGCATGCGCTGCCAGCGCGACAGGCCGGACGCCAGCGCCGCCTCGACCTGGCCGGTCGGCACCGAACGGATGCCGGCGACGACGATCTCGCAGATGAAGCAGGCGGCCAGATTGGTCAGCGCGATGATGCCGGCGGTGAAGGCGTCGAGCTCGATGCCGAGTTCCGGCAGGATGAAGAAGATCAGGAAGATCTGCACCAGGAACGGCGTGCCGCGGATCAGGTCGACCCAGGCGCCGATCGCGCCGCTGATCAGCCGGTTGCCGCCGGTGCGCAGGATGCCGAGGCCGAAGCCGAGCAGCGTGCCCAGCACCAGGCTGATCAGCGACAGCACCACGGTCATGCCGAGGCCGCGCAAGGCGAGGGGATAGCTGCCGGCGATGCTTTGCAGCTGCTGCCAGATCATGTCCGTGCCCCCGCGAGGCCGAGCCAGCGCCCGGAGAGCGCCGCCAGCCCCTTCAGCCCGTAATAGAGCAGGAGGTAGAAGGCGGCGATGGTGATGAAACCTTCCGCCGGCATGAAGCGGTCGGACGCGAGCAATTGTCCGGCGCGCGTCAGCTCGGCAACCGAGATCAGCGACAACAGGGCGGAATCCTTGACCAGCACGATCGCCTGGCCGAGCAGCGGCGGGATCGTCACCTTGAACGCCTGCGGCAGGATGACGAGACGCATGCGCTGGACATAGGTCATGCCCGAAGCGACGCCGGCCTCGACCTGGCCGCGCGGGATCGACAGGATGCCGGCACGGATGATCTCGGCGACATAGGCGCCGCTGTTCAGCGATAAAGCGAGGATACCGACGACGAACTCGGGCAGGATAAAGCCGAGCCGCGGCAGGCCGAAATAGAGGAAATAAAGCTGCGCCAGCAAGGGCGTGGCGCGCACCGCGTCGATATAGGCCTTGGCCGGGACGCGGAACAGCCGGCCGCGCTGCAGGTTCATGGCGGCGAGCACGATGCCGACGGCGAGCGCGCCGGCAAAGGAGAGCGCAGACAGCCACACGGTCGTGACGAGACCCTGCCCGAACAGGGGCAGATATTCGACGATGGTGCGGAAGCTGAAGTTTTCGAGCATGGTGAGTGGGCAGTAGTGAGTGGGCAGTAGTGAGTAGTGAAGGTGTCCGGAATGCCATCAGCCACTCCATGCTCCCTATTTCTACTTCCTACTCCCTACTCCCTATCCGTTAGTGGTCTTTTTTCCAGGCGTCGGAATTCACCCAGTAATCGAGGTTCTTTTGCAGGCGGCCGTCGAGGCTGACCTGGTCGAGGAACAGGTTCATCCAGACCAGCAGGTCCTGCTCGTCATAGCGCGTGGCGAAGGCCAGCGGCTCCTTCGACAGCATATCCGGCATGATGGTGAAGCTGCCGGCTGGGTAAGCGGTCGACTGGCCCTTGACCGCCGAGACGTCGTTGACGCCGCAATCGGCCTGGCCGTTATTGACGGCGTCGAGCAGCAGCGGGCCGCCGCCCTTGTAGCTCTTGATGTCGGCATCGGGGAAGGCGACCTTGGCTTCTTTCTCGCCGGTGGCGCCGAGCAGCACCGCGATCTTGGTGCCTTTGGCCTTGCAGTCCTCGGTGGACTTGAAGGCGGTCCCAGCCTTGGTGAAGACGGTGCTGCCCGTGTACATGTAAGGCTTGGTAAAGGCGACCTTCATGCCGCGCGCCAGCGTCGGCGTCATGTCGGCGACCAGAAGATCGGCCTTGCCCGACAGCAGCGCCGGGATCAGGCCGTCCCAGTCGAAGTCGAGGAAGGTGATCTTGACGCCCATTTCCTTGGCCATCAGTTCAGCGAGTTCGACCGAACTGCCGGTGCGTTCGCCGGCGGCGCCCACCAGCGAAAAGGGCGGGCCTTGCGTCTGCACCGCAACGCGCAACTCACCGCGCTTGGTGATCTCGTCGAGGGTTCCGGCACTGGCGGCAGCGGTGAGGCCGGCGAGCGCAAGTCCGGCGATGAAAAGCTTGGCAATCTTCATTTGGGCATTCCTCCTTGTTGTCGTTTGTTGTTCCACTTGTTGTTTCACCCCATCGGGTGCTTTTTGAGCGGCAGCGCCGTTGCCGGCGGCAACCACCGTTCGAAAATCCTTCAGTCCCAGCTCACTATTTCGGCAACCTTGATGCCGCGCCTGGCCAGCGCGTCGAGGAAGCGGCCATCGGGCACATGCAGCAGCGGGTTGAGCAGGCCGGGCGTGGCGATCTCGCGCCGTGCCAGCATCTGCGCCACGATGCTGGCGGGATAGCCGACGCCAAGGCTCATGCCGAACAGGCCGGAGGCGAGATCGCGTTCGATGACCAGCTCCGAGGTCACCGTCTTGCGGCGGCCGCCTTCGCTCCCGACAAAGACGTTGCGCATCACGCAAAGGTCTTTTTCGTCGGCGCCATATTGCAGTTGCGGACCGAGCAGCCGGCCGAGGAATTCGCGTGGGCTGGCACCGGTGCCGGATACCTTTTCCTCGGACAGGAAGCCGAGCTGCTTCAGCGGCGCCCAGAACGCCGACCAGCCGGGCCAGCGCAGCGAATATCGGCCGGAGCGCTGCAGCCCCTTTGCGGCGGCAAGCATGCCGGCATAATGCGGCGCGTCGCCATTGGGGAAGGCTTCCAGCCTGCCCAGCCCCGCCACCTCGATCTCGTGGATGAAGCGATTGTCGTGCTGGCGGGCGGCCGGCACATCGACCCGTTCGCCATTCTCGACCAGCACACTGTCGCGGTTCTGGCTGACCAGAACCATGTCGAAATTCCAGCTCACCTTGTAGCGCAGCGGCTCGACCACCGCTTTCGGCTCGGGAATGCCGCCGCAGTAGGAGTCGATCGCGGTGATGGTGTCGAACTGGCTTGCGGCGCGCGCGTAGAGCACAAGGTCGATGCCGGGGTCGAGCCCGCATTCGGTGACGATCGAGACGCCGGCCTTTTCGGCCTCCGGCGCGAGATCGGCGATGGCCTTGCCGTAATTGGTGGTGACCAGCGGCGTGCGCGTCGCGATCGCCGCCTGCACCGCCTCGCGCATCAGCGGTTGCGGCAACAGGTCGATGACCGCGTCGACATCCTTCATCACATCGGCCAGCACCGGACCGATCGCGCCCTCCGGCACGACGAAACGCACCCGGGCAAGGTCGGTCAGACCGCCAAGCCGCGCAGCGCCGTCGATTGCGGTGTCGACACAGACCACTTGCTCGACGCCGTCGCTGGCAACGAGATCGGCGATCGCCGCCCGGCCTTGCAGGCCGAGGCCGCCGAGAACCGCGATCTTCATGCCATTTCCTTCCGCGTCTCGTCCGACCAGCAGCCTTCCGGCAGGCTGACCCATTTGTTGCAGGACGCCATGACGACGAAGGTCTCGCTGCGCACGACTTCGCCCGGCTCACCGGCGCCGGGGATCAGCTCGCTGGTGACGCGGTAGAGATCGGCGACATCACCGGCCACGGTCACGTCGACGATGATGTCGAAGCGTCCGGTGACGACGGCTGCCGAGTTCACGAAAGGCAGTTCGGAGATGCGCTGCGCCAGTTCCCGGGCGCGGCCGCGTCCCTGCGCATTGATGCCGACGATCGCTGAGATCAGCTCGGGGCGTTCGGTGAGGTTGAGCAGCCCGACGATCTTGAGCAGGTTGCGGTCGAGCAGGTTGCGCAGCCGCATGCGCACCGTCGGCACCGAGATCGCCATCTTCTCGGCGAGGCGGTTGACGCCAAGCTGCGCATCCTGCGACAGCAGCTTGACCAGTCGCCGGTCGGTCTGATCGAGATGTTCCCGCAAACGCTCAGGCTTTCATAAAGGGAAATAAACGGCCGAATTTTCTTTCGGATATGAAAATACCTTATGAGAGATTTTTAACAATGGCAAGAGCCACGTCGTCCGCGGTCCCCTATGCCTGTCGGCAGTTTCGTCGAGGACGTCACATTTTGTTCTTGCTTTGTGCCGGCAGCTATGCTACTAATCGGGGTATGGTGCTAATTGGCTCCAAAGACCCGCCTCCCCGAGGCGGGTTTTTTGTTTTCCCATACCTTTGAAGGTTCAGCGCCGCCGGCTTGAGGTTGGCGGGACAGCGCCGTTCGGGACGCGCTGTGTTCAAGGGTGAAAGAAGCAAATGGCGCAAGAGGTGCCTGGAATCTCATGTTTAGAAAGGAACGGTAAATCGACATGAAGAAGATTTTTCATCTGTTGGTGCTCACGGCAATCTGCACCATTACCGCCGCCATGGCGCCAGTTGGCGCCGCATATGCCCAGAATGCGCCCTACTGGCGAGCGGACTGGGAGGAGGGGCCTTGCACCGGCGCCTCGTGCTACACCGACTGGTCTTTCGTTCAGGCGGAGGATTCCGCGCAAGCCGATCCCAGCCTGAACGCAATTGTCAGCGGCCTTGTCTCGACCGGCGCAGGGAATGTATCCTCGCACGGCGGCAACAGCTTCGGAAAGTTCGAAACGACGCTGGCCGCCATCAATGCCGGGAAGCCCCACTCCAAAGTCTACAAGGAGTGGCTCTTTGCAGGCGGCCTGGCCAAGAACGACGCTTTCGGACGTCCACTCCAGGCGGTGCCGCCGTCAGGGATCGATGGAACCTATGTCGCGTGGTTTTTCATTCCCTCCGATTACCAATACGCGGGAAACGGCTGGGCGAATATCTTCCAGTTCAAGGTGACCGAGCAATCGCCTTTCAAGCAGGACCCAACGTGGTGGGTCAACCTGACCGACAATTCGACTGACGATGTGGTGATGCTGCATGTGGAGAATGCAGCGGCCGGAGTGCATAATCCGGCTAACGATGTTCCCGCACCGAAAGGCCGCTGGTTTCAGCTGCGCGCGGATCTCTATGAAGGGGTATGCATCGATTGGTATCTGGACGGGGTGTTTTGGCAATCATCGTCAAACGCAACCTGGCCGGTCGGGCGGGATTCCGACGGATCAGGTACACCTCAGTCATTCGTGTTTGGCGTGGGTCACTATGGTGGAGTTGGCAAACTCTACACTGACGATGCCTACATGATTGCAAAGTAGCCACTGGCAAATTGCCGAAGTGCATAAAACAATAAGCTGCTTCGGGTCCAACCGGGCAGCTTTTTTTGCACTTTGAGCGCGTCGCGTTTGAACGGACCCTGGGACGCCCTTTAAGTCTTTGTTCTGTGCATGTCGTGTCGCAAAATCGTTGCGAGGCGCAGCCGCAACTTATTGTGCCTTCACCTGATAGGCGGAGAGGCTCATCCGCGAAATGGCCAAAAGCGGCTTTTCAATAAAACTATAGCTGGCCAGGGAGACGGCAATGCAGGCGGCGACAAGAACCATGCCTGCAAGCCATGGTGATACATTGGCGCTTGCAACGACAGGAGCGGTCGCAAGCAGCACGATAGGATGCGTCAGATAGAGAGAGTAGGAAGCGTCACCCCAACCTTGCCAGCACGCGAGGAGCAAAAAGCCGGAAGTAGCTTTCCAGGCTGATGCAAGCCGCGACAAGGATCAACGCGGGGAGTCCCTGAGCAAGGCTTCGCGGCAAGTTGAAGCCGAGTACCATCACCAGCATGGACATGATGGCGAACACGATTGCCGAGGCACCCAGGAAAGCAGGCAAACGCGCCAGCCTGCCGACCAGGTGGCCGAGCGCCATGCCCGCGAGGAACTCAAACAGGATTGGCGTGGTGTAGAAAAACAGCACAGTGTCGGCGGCGGGTTTGAAGATGATGCGCGCCGCTACGGCGATTGCAAAGACAACGCCGACCGCGGCCATTTGCGTCCACCTGCCAAAACCCATGGTCGCCGCGAACAGAATATAAAACAGGATTTCCAGATTGAGCGTCCAACCCACGCCAAGCACTGGTTGGACATAGCCTGTGACCGTATCGAGATAGGGTATGAAAAGCAGGCTATTGGTGATCTGCTCAAGAGACACTGCACGACCGGCAAACAACCAAAGTGCGGCGACCATGAGGAAGGTCATAACCCAATAGAACGGAACGACGCGCGTGAACCGCTGCATCAAAAAAGCACGGTGGTCTGAGCGTCTGTTCTCCGTCGAGAGAACCATGACAAAACCACTGATGACGAAAAACAAGTCGACGCCACTGTTCAGAACGGGAATACGCAGGTCGAGCATGCCCAGTGCGCCCGGAAGATGATAGGTAACAACCATGAGGGCTGCCAGCCCCCGCAGGATCTGTATCGATGTATACTGTTGAATCCGGCGCGGCGTGGCGTGATCATTCTGCGGAATGATTTTCATAAAAATGGTCCCCGGTGCGGGAGAGCACTAACATACGGGGTCGTTGATGTGTTGATTAATTGCTGGTTTAATTAATATGCAAGGTTTTATATAAATTTTACTGACATTAGCGTGCTGCCACGCTTGAGTTCGCCGACTTAGACCTGCCTATTTGCCAAAACTTGCTATCTCCCCCCTGAAGAGGGGGATCGGCGGCCATCGACGCTTTCCCCGTGCTAACGACTGGTCTCGAAGATAGCGACGGCTGCCGCTGTCAGCGCAGCGTTACCGGGTGCTACTGTTCCATCAGGAAGCTCCTTGCCGTCTTCCAGTCCGACGCGCGTCGACCAACGGCGTTCCGCCGCCCGGTGCACGAAAGGCCAGACCGTGGCGTCGGCGCCGTGCAGCAGGATTGCCCGGCGCATTCCGGCGCCGTCGAGCACGGCGGCGATATCGTCGCTGATCTCAAGCGCAGCGTCCGGCTCCTGCTCGGAGATTTCGATCAGGATGCGCAGCACGCGGTTGCCATGGTCGAGGCTCACCAGGCGTTCGGCGTCGGCTACGGAGGCAAGCCCGGCCTCGATGCCAATGCCGCGCTGGCGCAGACGCTCCATGATAGCGGGCGCGGCGTCTTCGCCGAGATTGACCGAGGCATAGTCGGGCAGCTCGCTCCAAGCGGCGATCGCAGCCAGCGTCCGCTCGTCGTCATTCTCGATCCAGGCGCCGGTGGAGACGCCGATCAGCGTTCCCGGGCAGGCGCGACGCAGCGCCAGCACGGTCGGGTCCATCGCGTCAGGGGCAAGGCTTTCGCGGCCATCGAGCCCGCGTGCATGGACATGCAACTCGGCCGCACCTGCGGCCACGCAGGCCGCGCCGTCTCGCGCAATGGCTTCGGGATCAAGCGGCAGTCGGGGGTGGAAATCGGCGCTGCGCGCGCCATTGATGCAGGTCTGGACGATCATGGAGGTGGCGGTCCCGTTGAGTGGAACAAGTTTAGCCCATGACCACGAAATCGGAAATTGAATGACGTCCCGTCCCGCGAACCTCACCCGGCAAGAAACGGGTGGTCCGCGCGCGCCGTTTCACCCATCTCAATGACAGAGAAGCCACAGGAGGCGAAGCCATGACCATCCATTCGATAGGCGCGAAAGCGGCGGTGAAATCGGCGGAGGTGCACGTTGCCGGATATGATTGGCGGACGCTGGCCGATGAGCTGAGCGGCTATGGCTGCGCGGTGATGGAAAAGCTGCTGACGCCGCAGGAGTGCCGGCATATCGCCGGGCTCTATCCGGACGAGAGCCATTTCCGCAGCCATGTGCACATGGCGCGGCATGGTTTCGGCAAGGGCGAGTACCGCTATTTCCGCTATCCCTTGCCCGACTTGATCGGCGGCTTGCGCACAGCGCTCTATCCGCGCCTGGCCGCGGTTGCCAACGACTGGAACGCGCGCATGGGTATCGCGCAGCGCTATCCCGACGAACACGCCGCGTTCCTCGAGCAATGCCACGAGCAGGGCCAGACGCGGCCGACGCCGCTCCTGCTGCAATATGTCCCCGGCGACTTCAACTGCCTGCACCAGGATCTCTACGGCGATCTGGCGTTCCCGCTGCAGGTGGCGATCCTATTGTCGGAACCAGGCAAGGATTTCACCGGCGGCGAGTTCGTGCTGACGGAGCAGCGTCCGCGCATGCAAAGCCGCGTCGAGGTGGTGCCGCTGCGCCAGGGCGATGCAGTCGCCTTCGCGGTCCACAATCGTCCGGTCCAGGGCAGCAAGGGCAGTTACCGTGTCAACCTCAGGCACGGGGTCAGCCGGCTACGCTCCGGCATGCGCCACACTGTCGGCATCATCTTCCACGACGCCAAGTAACCGAGCCGCCGGTCGAGGCCGGCGGCGATTACCGGGAAAAATCGCTGCGCACGATGCCGTGGCGCTGGAGCTTGTCGTAGAAGGTCTTGCGCGGAATTCCCAGCGCCTCGATCGTGCGCCTGACATCGCCGTCGTTGCGGCCAAGCGTCTCGCGAATGATGTCGGCCTCGTAGCGCTCCAGCCGCTCCGGCAGCTTCATGGCGGCGTTCGATTGGGTCGGGGCAGGGGGTTGTGCTTCGGCGCCTTCCTCCAGTCCAAGCACAAACCGCTCGGCGAAATGCGCCAGTTCGCGCACATTGCCCGGCCAGTCATGGTCGCTCAGATGGCGATGCACCGTCGCCGGCACTGCCGGCACAGGGCGGTGGAAGCGGGCGGCGGCGCGCTCGGCGAAATAGAAAAACAGCAGGGCGACATCGTCGCGGCGCTCGCGCAGCGGCGGGATCGAGATCGTTACCACGTTGAGCCGGTAATAGAGATCCTCGCGGAAAGCGCCGCGCTGGCGCGGATCGCCGAGGTCGACCTTGGCGGCGGCGACGACGCGCAGATCCACCGGCCGCACCTCGTTGGTGCCGAGCGGCGTGACCTCGCGCATCTCCAGCACGCGCAGCATCTGCACCTGTGTCGAGACCGGCATGCTTTCGATCTCGTCGAGGAACAGCGTGCCGCCGCTGGCGTGCTCGATGCGGCCGATCCGTTTCTTCTGCGCGCCGGTGAAGGCGCCGGCCTCATGGCCGAACAACTCGCTCTCGATGACGGTCTCCGGCAGCGTGCCGCAATTCAGCGCGACGAAATTGCCCTTGGCGCGGCGGCTCCAGCGATGCAGAAGGCTTGCCACCACCTCCTTGCCGGAGCCGGTCTCGCCGGTGACCAGCACGTCGACCTCGGTGTCGGCGATCTGGCGTAGCGTACGGCGCAGCCTGTCCATCGCCGGTGTCTGGCCGATCAGCGGCAGGCCGTCCTGCGCCTCTCCGGCCGCCTCGCGCAAGGTCCGGTTCTCCATCACCAGGCGGCGCTTTTCCGCTGCGCGGCGCACGCTCTGCACCAGCCGGTCGGCGGCGAAGGGCTTGGTGATGAAGTCGTAGGCGCCGTCCTTGATCGCCTTGACGGCCATGGCGATGTCGCCATGCCCGGTGACGAGGATAACCGGAATGTCCGCATCCAGCCGCAGGATGCGGTTGAAAAGCTGCAAGCCGTCAACCTGCGGCATGCGGATATCCGACACCACGACGCCGGCAAAACCGGCGTCGAGCCAGGCCAGCGCCTCGGCCGCCACCGCAAAGGCCGAGACCGAGAAGCCGGCAAGCTCCAGCGTCTGCGCGGTGGCCTTGAGGAGATCGCGATCGTCATCGATCAGGACCACCGGTGCGGAATTGTCGTTCGTCATGATGGCTTACGCTGCCTTCTGGAGATGAATGGTGAAGCGGGTGCCGCTGTCGCCGCTCGAAACCTCGATGCGTCCGCCATAGTCGGCGACGATGTCCTTGGAGATGACGAGGCCGAGGCCAAGGCCTTTTTCCTTGGAGGTGTTGAACGGCGTGAACAGCGATTTGAGGATCGCCGGCGGAATGCCGGGTCCGTTGTCGGATACGCTGATCGTCACGCCGTCCGCGGTCTCTTCGACCGAGACCTGCACATGAGCGTCGTCGCGGCCGTCGAGCGCCTCCAGCGCGTTCTGGAAGAGATTGATCAGCACCTGTTCGAGCCGCACCCGATTGCCCATGACCTTGAGGCTCGGCAGCGGCAGGTCGACGACCAATGCGTCGAGCCGGCCGGCAAAGCGGCTTCTCAACAGCATGACGGCGCCCTCGATGACGCCGCGCAATTCGACGGGCTCGGCGGCGGTGCGGCCCTTGCGGGCAAATGCCTTCAACTCCTCGGTGATTGAGCCGATGCGTTCGGTAAGGGCTGCAATGGCGCCGAGGTTTTCCTCAGCCGGCCCGGTCTGCTTGCGGTCGAGGAAGGTGCGGGCGTTGTCGGCATAGGCACGGATGGTGGCGACCGGCTGGTTGATCTCGTGGGCGACGCCGGCGGCGACCTGGCCGAGGATGGCGAGGCGGTTGGCCTGGACCAGGTCCTGCTGCACCACCTGGAGCTTTGCCTCCGTGTTGCGGTGGCCGGTGATCTCGGCCTGCAACCGGTCGCGGGCTCGGCTCAGATCCTCGGTGCGTTCGACAACGCGGCGTTCGAGTTCGGTGCGCGCCGCCTGTTCGGCGGCAATCCGCATCTGCGCCGACTGCCGGCGCCACAACAGATACGCAGCCAGGCCGAGCAGCGGCACGACGACACCCAGTGCCAGAAGCCGCATTTCGCGGACGGCAGCGGCGATCGGCGCTTCAGCCGGGATCAGATAGTCGAGCCGCCAGGGGGTCGAAGGAACCGGCGTCGAAAGGCTGAGATACTGCGCGTCGCTGCCGCCGGGCATCACCGCGTGGACGATCGACACATCCGGGCTGAGCGCCTGCGCGTGCATGATCGGCAACGGCACAAGCGGCGCGTCGCCGAACTGTTGGCTGTCGCGAATTGCGGCTTGCTTGGGTGCGGCCAGCGGCGCGGTTGTCATGAAGCGCCAGGACGGCACGCTGGTGATCAGCACGACGCCATTCTCGTCGCTGACATAGGCCGGGCGGTTGGCCTCGCGCCAGTCGGCTTCGAGCTGGTCGAACTCCATCTTGACGACGACGACGCCGAGCGGTGCGGCGGCATCGCCGACGCGCCGCGAAATGTAGAGGCCGGGACGCTTGCTGACATTGCCGAGCGCAAAATATTCGGCGGTTCCGGCCTGCATCGCGCCGGAGAAATAATCGCGAAAACGGTAGTCGTTGCCGACGAAGCTGATCGGCTCGCGCCAGTTGCTGGAGGCGATCGCCAGTCCGTCGGCGCCGATCACATAGAGCACCGACGCCTTGGTGCCGGAGACCAGCCCCTCGAGCTTGCGGTTCAGCACATCTATTGCCGCGGCGTTTTTCTGCGTCAGCGCATCACGCACTTGCTGGTCTGCGGATAAAAGCAGGGGCAGGGCGCGCGGGCTTTCGAGCACGGCGCGCAGCAGCGCGACCTTCAGATTGGCATCGGTACGCCCCTGCGCCGCCAGGGTCCCGATCTCGGCGGTGCGGCCGTAAAGGCCGGCGCCGTAGAGCGCTGCCGTGACGATCAAAAGCGCGACGGCCGCAAATAGCAGCCAGGCTCGGCGCGCCCGCCTGGCGAGTTGCTCGGGCGTCGAAGACAAGGCACCGGCGGGGCGTTGCAGCATCGCCCATTTGTGCATGAACTCGCACAAAACACAATTCGACCTATGCGGAGAGTCGCACTTGACCATGCGTCCGGCTGTGCGGACGTTTGTGAATGCTCAATAAAATCAATGATGAATAACTCTTCTGCGTATCTGGCACGGCTGTTGCAAACACGAATTCAGCAGTCGCGAGGCTGCTGGTCAAAACAACTGCCCCGGGGAGTCGAGCTTTCGATCGGGGCGCCATGGAGGACGTCATGCAGACAGCAATCGCTGCCGCCGAGCGGCGCGGCAAACTTCCCTTATACCGGCATCTTTATGTGCAGGTGCTGGCGGCGATCGCCGCCGGCGTGCTGCTCGGCCATTTCTATCCCGAAACCGGCGAGGCGATGAAGCCGTTCGGCGACGCCTTCATCAAGCTGGTGAAGATGGTGATCGCGCCGGTGATCTTCCTGACCGTGGCGACCGGTATCGCCGGTGTTTCCGACCTGCAGAAGGTCGGCCGCGTCGCCGGCAAGGCGATGGTCTATTTCCTTGTGTTCTCGACGCTGGCGCTGGTCGTCGGCCTGGTCGTCTCCAACGTCGTCCAGCCAGGCGCCGGCATGCACATCAATCCGGCCACGCTCGATACCGCCAAGGTGACGGCCTATGCCGAGAAGGCCCACGACACGACCATCGTCGGCTTCCTGATGAACATCATCCCCGACACCATCACCGGCGCCTTCGCGCAAGGCGACATTTTGCAGGTGCTGTTCTTCTCGGTGCTGTTCGGTGTCGCCCTGGCGCTGGTCGGCGATCGCGGCCGTCCGGTCGTCGATTTCCTGCAGGCGCTGACCACGCCGATCTTCCGCCTCGTCGCCATCCTGATGAAGGCCGCGCCGATCGGCGCGTTTGGCGCCATGGCCTTCACCATCGGCAAATACGGCATCGGCTCGATCGCCAACCTCGCCATGCTGATCGGCACGTTCTACCTGACCGCGCTGCTGTTCGTGCTGGTGGTGCTCGGCGCCGTCGCCCGCTACAACGGCTTCTCGATCCTGGCGCTGATCCGGTACATCAAGGAGGAGCTGCTGCTGGTGCTCGGCACCTCGTCCTCGGAAGCGGCATTGCCGGGCCTTATGGCCAAGATGGAGCGCGCCGGCTGCAACCGCTCGGTGGTCGGCCTGGTCATCCCGACCGGCTATTCCTTCAATCTGGACGGCACCAACATCTACATGACGCTGGCGGCGCTGTTCATCGCGCAAGCGACCGACACGCCACTCACCTATGGCGACCAGATCCTGCTGCTCGCCGTCGCCATGCTGAGCTCCAAGGGTGCCGCCGGCATCACCGGCGCCGGCTTCATCACGCTGGCGGCAACGCTTTCGGTCGTCCCCACCGTGCCGGTCGCCGGCATGGCGCTGATCCTCGGCGTCGACCGCTTCATGTCGGAATGCCGGGCGCTGACCAACTTCATCGGCAATGCGGTAGCGACGGTCGTGGTGGCACGCTGGGAAGGAGAACTCGACCAGACGAAGTTCGCCGCCGCTATGGCCGGCGACTTGCCGGAGGAAGTCGACCTGTCGCTGCCGGGTTTGCAGGCCGCCTGACTATTTAGGCCACATGACCATAAGCTCCGGAGGCGGTTCGCCGGCTCCGGGGCAAAAGCACTGACGGTCGCGGCATGCCGCCTTGAAACGCAACCTGAAGTGGCCCTGTTTTCGACGCGGGGCTTGTTCCAGCCGCATTTGCAGGCCACTATCCGCCATGTCTTCAGGGCACCCGTCCGCTTCGCTCCCGACCTGATCGCGAGGCGAGACATTTCCGTCGGGCTTGGCTGCGACATCACCTTGGCCGAACGCCGGAGCTTTTGCTGCCGCCGACCCTGAAATGGCAGCAGCCTCGAAGGCAATGGCGGCCTCAGTACGAAGTCGCAATGCGAAACGTGACCCGTCTCCTGTTGGAAGGCGCAAGCTTTTCCCAGGGAACTCGTTGCGCGCCAAGAGCGGCGCTTGAAGAGGGGGCAGGCCCATGAGCGGGCCTTTGCCGAACCAAAGCAAGATGCGAGGTCAAACGCGATGCAGTCTGTCCAAAACCGGCTTCCGGTATCCATCATCATCCCGAACTACAACTATGCGCGGTTCCTCAACCGCAGCATCGACAGCGCCCTCGAGCAGGACTACGCGGATGTCGAGGTCATCGTCGTCGACGATGCATCGCAAGACAATTCCACCACAATCATGGAATCGTATCACGACGAGATCCTCGCATGCCCGCGAGCGCAAAATGGCGGACATGCGGCGGCATTCAATACCGGCTTCGCTGCGAGCTCGGGCAAGATCGTCCTGTTCCTCGATGCCGACGATTATCTCTATCCGACCGCCGTCTCCACCATCGTCGAGACCTGGGACGAGGCAACCGCTCAGGTCCAGTCCAGACTGCACATCGTCGACGAGGGGCAACGCATCAAGGATGTCTTTCCGCCCCCCGAACTGCCTTTCGACAGCGGCGACGTCATGCCGAAACTGCTGCACAAAGGCCGTTACCAGACCACCGTGACCAGTGGGCTGGCCTTCGACCGTGCAACCCTGGAATCGATCATGCCGATACCGGAGCCGGAGTTCCGCCAAGGCGCCGACGGCTATCTGGCAACGCTGGCGCCGATGTACGGGCACGTCCAGTCCATCGACGAATGCCTCGGCGCCTATCGGATCCACGGCGCCAATCATTCGGTGTTCGGTGAAAAGCTCGCCGAGCGGGCACGCTGGCGGGTAACCCACGATTTCCGCCGCATGCAGGCGCTGTCCGACCAAGCCTCCGGGATCGGCCTGACCATCGTGCCGTCGGATGCCGTCCGCCACGATCCGGTCCATCTGGAAGAGCGGCTGGCGTCGCTTTGCGCGGACCGAGACCGACACCCCGTGGCCGACGATTCCCGGCTGGCGCTCGGGGCGGCCGGCGCCGTCGCCAGCCTCGAAATGACCGCATCCTTGCGGCGGCGTGCGATCCTTGCCGCCTGGTTCCTGTCGGTCGGGGTGTTGCCGCGGAAAATGGCGACGGCGGTGCTGTCGTGGAAGCTTGACGCATCGTCCAGACCGGCATTTTTGAGCCGCCTGTCCAAGAGAATCCGCCACGCCATGGGTTAAGCACAAGGCGCTGGCGGACCTCTTTCAAACCGGAAAGACCGGAAAGATCGACGCCAAGATGCATAAGCGCATCCTTGTCCGGCTTGACCGTTTGGAAGTCTCGGAAAGGCCTGACGACATGGACCTGCCCGGCTTCGACTTCCACGCTTTGAAGGGCTTCAGCCCGACCCGCTACACGGTGCATGTCAACGGGCCGTGGTGCATCACATTTGAATTCGACGCCAATGATGCTGTCCGCGTCGATCTCGAACTGTACCATCGAGACAGCTTAGATTGGAGAAATCGATTATGAGCGTGTATGAGCCGATGCGTCCGATGGAGCGCTGCCCATCCCACCCCGGGGTGTTGCTCGACGACATTATCCCGGCAACCGGCAAGACCAAGGTGGAAATCGCCAATCTGCTCGGAATCTCGCGCCAGCAGCTTTACGACATCATCCGCGAAAAGAAGCCGGTGTCGCCGGCTGTTGCGGCGCGCCTTGGAAAGATGTTCGGCGACGGCGCCGCGATCTGGCTCAGGATGCAGGCCGCTTACGATGCGTGGCACGCGGAGCGCGAGGTCGACGTCAGCGCCATTCCAAGGCTGCATGCTGCCTGAGATGCGATAGATCGGCCGAACCACCGAGGCTCTCATAAATCGATCACGGTCCCGCCTGCCTGGACCGGTCCTGCGGTTCGACGGCTCGCTCGACCAGGACGTGCGCCTCCCGCGCGGCCTCGATGAACGCGTCCCTGGCGGCTTCGGTCCAGCGATCGTCGCTCATGGCGCGGCGGCATGTGCGCAGTGCCAAGCCGTGTTTGGCGCTGCCGGCGTCACGCCAGTGGGCTTCCAGCAACTCGACAGCCTGACGTGCGTTGGAAATGTTGCGGATATCTCCCACGATGCCGACCGCAACCGCAACCGGCTTGGAAAACCATCCTTGGTTCATGGCGAAGCCTTCGACGTGTTGAACTACCTATAACGAAAATCGTAGCGCAAGGTTTCATTTGCGCCAGTCACCACGGCGTGAGGCGCGTCTACTGCGCCGCGGGCAGCCTGACCACGACGCTGCGCGCCACAAGCACCAGCACGGTGATGACGATCAGGATCACCGAGAGCGCTGCGATCGCCGGGTCGATGTTGTCGCGCAGGCCCATCCACATTAGCCGCGGCAGCGTGATGGCGTTGACCGAGGTGATGAACAGGGTGACGCCGATCTCTTCCCAGGACAGCACGAAGGACAGCAGTGCTGCGGTGACGATGCCGAACTTGATGTTGGGCATGATGATGCGGGTGGCGCGCTCCCATACGGTCGCGCCGAGGCCGCGGGCGGCGAGGTCGATGCGGCGGTCGAGCTGGCTGAGCGACACCAGGATCAGCACCGTGGCGAAGGGCACCGTCATCACCGCATGCGCCATGGCGACACCCAGCCAGGTGTCATATCCGAAGAACGACGAGAACCCCGAGATCGAGGTCAGCAGGAAATAGAGCGTGATTGCCGAGACCACCGGCGGCACCACCATCGGCAGCAGCACGAAGCCGACGAGAGCGGCGGTGAAGCGCGGCTGGAACATCCAGACACCGAGGCTGAAGCACAGCGCCAGCACCGTGGAAAAGGCGCTGCTGACTATGCCGATCCTGATCGAGAGCAGGATCGAATTGATCCAGCGCGGATCCTCGATCAGCGCCCGGTAATGGCGCAGCGACAGTTCGCCCGACGGCATCGCCAGCATGCGGCTCGGCGTCAGCGACACCGGGATCACGGCGAGCAGCGGCAACAGCAGGAATAGCGCGACCAGGGCGGCGAGGATCAGCGAGACGGGACCGGGGCGGTAGGTCGGCATCGCGCTACACCAACTGCTTCGGCCTGATATAGCGGAAAAGCAGCGCCATCAGCGCGCCGACGAACAGCACCAGCACCACGCTGATCGCCGCGCCCAGGCCCCAGTCCGGGCTCTGGAAGATGCGGAGATAGATCAGCTCGGCGATCATCACGCTGCGGCCGCCGCCGAGAATCGCCGGCGTGACGAAGAAGCCGAGCGAAAAGACGAAGACGATCAGCGCCGAGCCGATGATGCCGGAGCGGGTCATCGGCACGAACACCGACCAGAAGGTGCGCATGCGGCTGGAGCCGAGGCCGCGCGCCGCCAGCAGCACACGGTCGTCGAGGCTTCGCATCGAAGAGGCCAGTGGAAACACCGCGAAGGGGATGAGGAAATGCGTCATGCCGACGATAACGCCGAACTCATTGCGCACCAGAGCCAGCGGCTCCGAGATGAAGCCGACCGCCTGCAGCCAGGTGTTGATCAGGCCGCGATTGGACAAAAGCGCCACCCAGCCGAAGGCGCGCGTCAGCACTGAGATCCAGAACGGCACCAGGATGCAGAACTCGGCCACGACGCGCTGCACCGGCGTGCCGCGCACCCAGACAACGGTAATGGCGTAGGCGGCGGCAACCGAAACGATCGTCACGATCGCGGCGATACGCAGCGTGCGGATGAAGACCGACTGCACCAACTGATCCGTGAGCAGCGCATTGTACTGCCCCAGCCCCGGCGTGGGCAGCGTAAAACTCCATTTTACCACGCCGAGGAATGGCCAGGCGTAAGCCAGCACAAGGAAGAGGAGCAGCGGCGCCATCAACAGCGCCGCGCCTATCCTGTCGGAGAGGTGTGCTCTCATCTCGCCCCCGATCATCCCGGCTTGTCAGGCGGAGATGATCTTCGTGTATTCGTCGAGTGCCGCACCGTAGTTCTTGGCGTACCAATCCATGTCGAGCGGGATCTGCTTCTTCATGTTCTCGGGATCGACGGGGTTGATGCGCTTCTTGACAGCGGGGATCAGCGCGTCGGCGGCCGGATTGGCCGGACCTTGGCCGAGCTTGTCGAACATGATGAGTTCCTTCTCCGGGTCCTGGGTGCTGGCGATGAACTTCATCGCCGCGTCCTTGCCGCCGGGATTGCCCTTGAGCACGGCGAGCGCGCCGGGCGAGATCAGGCCCTGGTCCCAGATGAACTTGATCTTGCCGCCGGAATCCTGCTCGATGAGCGAAGCCCGGGTCGACCAGACGATCGCCATCGAGGCCTCGCCATTGAGCAGCACGCTCTGGCTTTCGGCGCCGCCACCCCAATAGGCAACGACGTTCTCCTTGAAGGCCGCGATCTTGTCATGCGCGCGCTTGAGGTCGAGCGGATAGAGCGAGGCCGGAGCGATGCCGTCGGCAAGCAGTGCCGCTTCCCAGCTCGACACGCCCCATTTGTAGAGCGAGCGCTTGCCGGGGAATTTTGCCACGTCGAAGAAGTCGGCCATGCCGGTTGGTGCCTGGCTGCCGTATTTCTCGGCATCGTAGGCGATGACATAGGAGAAGAAATAGGTCGAGGCCGCGTATTCCCAGCCGAATCCCGGCCGCATCTTCTTCTTGTCGACGATCGAATAGTCGATCGGCTCGAGCATGCCTTGGGCGCCGAGCGTGATGGCCGAGAACGGATCGACGTCGACCAGGTCCCAGGTCGGCGCGCCGCTCTTGAACTGCGCCGCGATCGCGCCTTCGGTCGGGCCAGAGCCGTCCATCTTGACGGTGATGCCGGTCTCCTTGGTGAAGGCCTGGCCGTAAGCGGCGTCATAGGCGGTGATGGCGTCGCCGCCCCAGTTGACCAGCACCAGTTCCTTCGCCGCGGCAAAGGCGCCGGTCGAGCGCAGCAGCATCGGCGTGCCGGCCAGCACCAGTGCGGCCAGTTGCGTGAACTGCCGGCGCGAGATCTCGCCGCGCACTGCCCTGGCGGACAGCGCCTCGATGGAATTTTTCTTGGTTTGATTTGTCATGTCAGTTCCCCTTTTTGTTGTTGGTATTTCCTGAAAGTCAGCTTGGCGAATTCGCCACGCCGATCGTCATTGTCCTCCGTCCGGAAGGAGGAAGCCTTTCTCCGCCGGCCAGGTCAGCCACACGGAATTACCCTTGCTGAGCGCGGAAGCGGCAACCTCGTTCGGCACCGAGACCGTGACCTTGGCGCCTTGGCGCGTCGTCAGATCGAGCCGCGTCGCAGCGCCGAGATAGGTCGAGGCGACGGCAGTCGCGGCAATACCGTTCTCGCCCGCTGCCGCCTCGCGTGCGATCGACATGTATTCGGGCCGGATCGCCAGGATGGCGTCGCCACGGACCTTCTCGGCCTTACAGCGCATGCTGATCGCGCGATCTTCGCAGAGGCCGGTCGAGCCATTGTCGGCCGGGCGCACGCCCTTCAGCGGCAGCATGTTGATCTCACCCAGGAACTCGGCGACGAAGCGGTTGTCCGGCCGGTCGTAGACCTCGTCGGGCGCGCCGACCTGCAGCAATTTGCCATGGTTGAAGATGGCGACGCGAGACGACAACGCCAGCGCCTCGCTCTGGTCATGGGTGACAAAGACGAAGGTGGTGCCGGTCTCCTGGTGCAGCCGCTTCATCTCGGCCTGCATCTGGCCGCGCAGGCCCTTGTCGAGTGCCGAAAACGGCTCATCGAGCAAAAGCACGCCCGGCTCGAAGACCAGCGCCCGGGCCAGGGCCACGCGTTGCTGCTGGCCGCCGGACAATTGCGACGGCAGTTTCTTTTCGTGGCCCTTGAGCCCGACGCGCTCGATCATGTCGCCGACGCGGCGCTTGATCTCGGCCGCGGATTTCTTTCGCACTTTGAGCGGGAAGGCGATATTGGCCTCGACGCTCATATGCGGGAACAGTGCGTAGCCCTGGAAAACCATGCCGGCGGCGCGCTGCTCGGCCGGCCGCTCGGTGATATCGACGCCGTCGCTGTAAAGGCGACCGTCGGTCGGCTGAATGAAGCCGGCGAGGATCATCAGGAAGGTGGTCTTGCCGGAACCGGAGGGGCCGAGCAGGGTAAGGAACTCGCCACGGCCGATATCGAGCGTCAGATCGTCCAGCGCACGGAACGAGCCGAAGCTCTTGCCGATCCCGATTGCCTTGATCTCTGCGGCCCGGCCGGGTTGCTGCATCCTGCCCTTTCCTTAGCGTAGACGAAATCGTAGGCAGGGCGGCGGCTTACCGCAACCGAATAGTTTTCGCCTGATCGGCAAATTTGATTCATCTATGCGCCAATCTCCCCTCGAGGGGAGATGTCGCCGAAGGCGACAGAGGGGTCGCTTCGCGTGAAGCGCCAACTTCCTCTTTCTTCGAAAGTCAGACCGGGCCGAGTCCAGCCGAAGCGACCCCCTCTGGCCCCTTCGCGGCCATCTCCCCCTCGAGGGGGGAGATTAACGCTGGTTCTCCGACAGCTTCGACCTCAGCCACCGCCCAAACGCCTCCAGCACCGGATGCGCCGCCTTGGCATGTTCCGAGACCAGAAAATACGAGCGCGGGGAATTGATCGCTATGTCGAAGGGGCGCACCAGCCGGCCTTCGCTCAGTGCCCGGCCGCTGGTCAGTTCGTCGCCCATGGCGATGCCCTGGCCGGCGATCGCCGCCGAAAAGACCAGGTTCATGTCGGAAAAGAAGATGCCGCCTTCCGGGTCGGGGTTCTCGACCTTGGACAGCGCCAGCCAACGCGCCCAGTCCTCGGTGTCACCGAGATGCAGGAGATTGGCGCGCAGCACGTCTGCCGGCTTGGAGAAGCCGCCGATCTTGTTGAGCAGCGTCGGGCTGCACAGCGGCGTGAACGAGATTTCGCACAACAGCTCGACCGCGCGGTTCGGCCAGTTGCCGACGCCAAAGGCGATGAAGGCGTCGGCCTCGGCATTGCTGACGTCATCGAGGCGGCGTGGCGTCAGGATGCGGAGCGCGACATCGGGATACATCTGCCGGAATTCGCCAATGTGAGTGCACAGGAAAAGCGAGGCGAAGCCAGGGGTGCAACTGACGCTGAACGAACCGCCGACGCCGGTGCCGGCATGGCGCGTCACCGCGTCACCCAACACCGTCAGCGCCTTGCGCACGTCGCTGGCATAGCGCTGGCCGCGCGGCGTGAGCGCCACGCCCTTGCCGATGCGTTCGAGCAGATCGAAGCCGAGGTCGCGTTCGAGCAGGCGCAATTGATGGCTCACCGCACTGCGGGTCAGATGCAGTTCGTCGGCGGCGCGCCAGACGCTGCCGTGGCGGGCAAAACTGTCGAGGGCGCGCAGCGCCTGCGTCGAGGGAATTCTCAAGAGGTGAACCGAATTTGCATGAGCCGGTAAAACATATCACTTTTTGGCGGGGCGCTTCACTGCTTTCTTTCCGCCATGGAGAAACCGATGACCTCGGCACAAGCGACCGCGCTTGCCTGTCTGGACGACATCCAGCCGTCCCTGTCGGCGTGGACGCGGACCATCTTCGACTTCGGCGAGACCGCCTGGCGCGAATACCAGTCGGCCGCCTGGTATGTAGAGCAGTTGAAGCACGAAGGCTTTTCGGTCGAGGAAGGCTCCGGCGGTATGCCAACGGCCTTCTGCGCCCATTGGATCAACGGGACCGGCCCGACGATCGGCATGTATGCCGAATACGACGCGGTGCCGGGCAATTGCCAGGATGCGGCGACGGTGAAGCGACCGCGTTCGGGCCTCGGCGAACAGGCGGGCGGCCACACCGATCCACATTCCGGCCTCGGCATTGCCAGCCTCGGCGGGCTGCTGGCGACCAAGGCTGCGATGCAGCGCCACGGCATATCAGGCACGCTGCGCTTCACCGGCGAGCCGGCGGAGAAGGTGCGCGGGTCAAAGCCGATCCATGCCGCGAAGGGCTATTACGATGGGCTGGCGGGTATGATCTCCTTCCATCCTTTCTACATGCTGCCGCTCTGCAACACGGCGCGCTGGGACACGCATTGCGGTGCGGCCTATGCGATGATCCACCGCTTCATCTGCGACGAGCCGGAACATTGGGCGAGGGCGGCAGGCACCGCAGCACCCATCCCGCAGGCGCATTCGGCGGTCAGGGCGCCCGGCGCCAACGACGCGCTCATGATGATGTACATGGCGTCCAAGGCGCTGCGCGATTCCATGCTGCCGCATCAGGGCGGCTGGTCGATCAGCGAGGCGATCCTGACGGCGGGCCAGGCGACCGCCGACAATCTGCCGGCCGGGCTGGCCGAGATCCAGTACATGATCCGCGTGCCGACGCTTGCTATGGCCGAGCAGGTCACCGCCATGCTCGACCGCAATGCGGAAGCCGCAGCCAGGATGAGCGGCTGCCGCCATGAGCGGCACTGGGTGTCGAAGTCGCGGCCGGGGCTGGCCAATCACGTCATGGCCGGCATTGCCTTCGACGCGCTGGCGGCGGTCGGGCCGCCGCGCTGGGACGAGACGGCCAAGGCGATCGCCCGCGAAATCCAGGTCAATGCCGGCGGCGAGGCGAGCGACGAACCGTTCATCGCCGAGCTGGAGCGGCTGATTGCGCCGCAGGATGCAGAGGCGCTGCTGCGTCGCGACCTGCCGCCATCGCAGCTCAATTCGACTTCCGACGACTATACGGATATGTCGTGGCATGCGCCGACGGCGCGGTTCTATGTCGCCCGCCCGGCCCTGCGCTCGGAGAATGGTCACGCCTATCCGGGCTGGGCGATGAATGCGCTGGGCGGCATTTCTGCCACCATCGACCCGATGGTCATCTGCGCCGCAAAGACCATTGCGCTCGCGGCACTTCGCTTGTTGGAAGACGAGGCTGCGCGCGACGCGGCGATGGACGAATTCGTCGCCCGAACCGGCGGTGGCATCGGCGGCTCGAACTGGATCGCCCCACTCTGCGACTACGATCCGCCGATCGGATTTCGCTGGCCGGAATACATCACCACCCCGCGCGGACGGGATTGGTGGATACCAAGCAACCAAGCCGCATGATCAACCAGCCGCCCCCATCACGAGGAGAGACCCATGACCGTCCATGACCGCATCGTCGCCGAGCCGTTTTCGCTGCAGCGCCGCAACCCGGCGGGCGGCACCAAGCCGTTGACCGCCTGGGGTTTCGCCAACGAGACCGACGTGCTGACCGACGTGCTGCTCGGCTCGCCGAATTTCCTGCGCCATCTCTCGACCAGCTCGCTGTCGCGAAAACATCTGCGCGAGGCGCCTTGCAACCTCCAGATCGCGCAGGCACAGCACAAGGACCTGGTCGCCGCCTATGAGCATTTCGGCGTCAACATCCACTGGCACGAGCCGACGCCGGAGCTGCCGATGCAGGTCTATTCGCGCGATTCGAGCGTCATGACGCCGTACGGCGCCATTATCACCGCGATGGCCCAGTGGTGGCGGCGCGGCGAGAACTACGCAGCGATCCGCACCTATGAGAAGCTCGGCATCCCGATCTACGACATGGTCACCGCCGGCACCTTCGAAGGCGGCGACTTCAATGTCATCGAGGATGGCGTGGTGCTGATCGGCTGCGGCGGCGCCCGCACGCAGGAGGAGGGCGCCCGTCAGGTGCAGGCCTGGTTCGACAAGGAGGGCTGGGAGACACGCATCGCCTTCATCGACGAATATTACGTCCATATCGACCTGATGGTGGTGCCGATCGCTGAGAAACTGACCGCCGTCTGCCTTGCCTGTACGGAGCCCGGCATCGTCGACTGGCTGAAGGGCAAGGGCCACGAGATCATCGACGTGCCGTTCCAGGACACGATGGCGCTCGGCTGCAACTTCATGTCGCTGGGCAAGGACAGGGTGATCGCGCCGACTTCGAGCCAGACGCTGATCGGCCAGCTCAAAGCGCGCGGCTTCGAGGTGGCGGCCATCGACATGAGCGAAATCTCGAAGACCGGCGGCGGCATCCACTGCATGGCACAGGCATTGAAGCGCGAGCCTGCGTGAGGCGGCACGCGCCTACAGCACGACGAGCTTTCCCTTGCGCAGACGCCGGGCGCAGCGATAGGCGAGGTCGGCGGCGACCATGTCTTCCATCGCAATGCCCATCGCCTTGTAGGTGGTGATCTGCTGATCCGAAACGCGGCCCGGCGCGCGGTCGAGCAGCATGGCGCCAAGCTCGGTGCCGAAATCCGGGTCGAAGCCGGCAAGCTCGCAGGAACCGACCGGGGTCGGTTTGAATGCATCCTTGGTTTCGACAAAAAGACTGGATTTGGCGATGAGCTCGATCGGCATTTCACCGCGGGGCGGCGCCACCCCGACCGACGAGACATGCGTGCCGGGCTGGACCCAGCCTGCGTCGATCACCGGCTGATAGGAGTGGGTCGCCAGGCACACCACGTCGGAACTGCGCACTGCCGCCTCGAGGTCGGCGACCGCCACCACCGACGGGTGCAGCCGGGCAAGCGCTGCCGCATCGTCGAAGCTCTTCGAAGCGACGCGGATTTCGGTAAAGTCCCGCACCAGCGGCAACAAATGGAGATGCTGGTTGGCCTGCACGCCGGCGCCGACCACTGTCGCTATCCTGGCATCCCGGCGGGCAAGCGCGCGCACCGACAGCACAGCGGAGCCGGAGGTTCGCACCGCCGTTATGAAGGTGCCGTCCATGATGCAGACCGGCAGGCCGGACAGCGGATCGAACAGGCTGATGGTGGCGAGGTGGCTGGGCAGGTTCTTGGCCAAGTTGCCTTCGAAGACATTGACGATCTTGACGGTCAGGTTCATGCCTTCCATCCAGGCCGGCATGGCGAGGCTGTAGCCGGCTCCGGGGATGTCGAGCTGTGGCCGGGGTGGATTGACGACCTTACCTTGTGACAGCGCCTTGAAGCCGTCTTCCAGAACATCGAGAAGCTGGCTGAGGTCGATGCACGCCATCACGTCGGCTTCGCTCAGCACCAGGATCTCGGTCGCTCCCTTGCTGATTTCCGCCGCACTCTTGCCAGCTGGACTGAACGCTTCCTTGGTCATCCTGCACTCCCTTTGTTCGTCGAAATCGGCTTACCACGTTTGCTTCGCGTGGGTGAGGGAAGTGCAAGCTATTGCGAGGTTTCATGTGATGAAATACGTTGATTTTGGCATCTCTGCGTGAAATCAACACATAAATCCCTGAGATAGAGTGGATTGTGAAATGGACGACCTCGACCAGATAGACCGCAGCTTGCTCCGGCTGCTGCAGGAGGACGGGCGCCGGACGACGCTTGATCTGGCCGGGCGTATCGGGCTGTCGCCGACCGGAACCAGCCAGCGGGTGAAGCGCCTGTTCCGCGACGGGTTCATCACCGCGGTCAGAGCCGTGCTTGATCCGCGCAAGGTCGGCCGGGGAACGCTGGTGTTCATCGAGGTCCGGCTTGACCACACGGCGCCGCATGTCTTTGACCGTTTTGCCGAAGCCGTGGCGAAAGCCCCGGAGGTTCTGGAGTGCCATATGGTGGTTGGCGGCTTCGACTATCTGGTCAAGGCGCGGATCGCCGATATGGCGGTGTTCCAGGACTTCCTGCAGCGGGTCATCCTGCCGCTGCCGGGTGTGCGCGAAACGCACACTTTCGCCTCCATCGCCGATGTCAAGCCGAACGCCCTCTTGCCCGTGTGATCAGGTAGAGGAGGAACACTGTTCAGGGCGGCTTGCATCGCATCCTCGCCATCTTATCGGTCCCCCTTGGCCGCTCTCCCTTTGCCCGCCTTCCGGTGCAGGATGCCGGAGACCGGCGCTAGCCTTGCGCAGTCAGCAGGTTCGCGTCGCGCGCGAGCCGCCACTCACCGTCTGCCTCCTTGCGCAGCAGCGTCAGTGCATATCCCGATCGATGGACCGGCTCGCCATTCGGCGGAGTCGCCGTCATGTCGATGCGGCTGCGGATGAAGGCCCAATTGCCGAGAAGCTGTAATTCCACGATATCGCTGGTGCCGTCGATATGAACGCCGGCCGTCTCCCGCGCGGCTGCCGCGAAGATCTCCTTGTCGAAGGGTTCCCGGCCGGGAACCATGAAGATCGCGTCGTCCGTCATCAAGCTGAGCACGGTCGCAATGTCACCACGCTTGCTCGCATCCATCCACGTCTCGACCAGCCTTCGGATTGCTTTTTCGTCGCCCGTCATCCGTTACCTCCTTGGCATCTAGCGGTCATCGATAGCGCACGGCGCTCCTCCCTTGCTGAGAAACATAGGGCTTGGATCCCCGTCGTCATCGATTGCGGTGTTCCTCGATGTCACGCTGCGGGGGCATGGTCCGTAAAACGGCAGGTCCGCGCCCTGCATATCTATCGCCAGCCGCCCGAGGCGGTGATGCGCTCGCCGGTCAGCCATGACGCTTCGTCGGAAGCGAGGAACACCGCGACGCGAGCGACGTCGTCGGGCAGGCCGAAGCGGCCGAGCGGTGTCATGGCGACGATCTGTTTTTCGAAGTCGCTGCCGACGATGCCGATACGCTCGAGGCCTTCGGTGTCGACGCCGCCGGGCGCAATGGCGTTGACGCGGATATTGCGGGCGCCGAGTTCCCGCGACATCGACAGCGTGATCGTGTCCACCGCGCCCTTGGTGGCGGCATAGACGAGCGAGTTCGGCTGTGGATTGCGGCTGGCGACCGAGCTTATGTTGATGATGCTGCCGCCGCTCGGGCCAAAATGGCTCACTGCTGCTTGCGTGGTCAGAATGATGCCCAGCACATTGGTGTCGAACTCACGGTGGAACTCGGCCTCCGTCACCGCTTCCAGCGGCTCGAATGCGAAGACGCCGGCATTGTTGACCAATATGTCGAGCCCGCCGAACTCCGACTTCGCCGCCTCGAACAGGCGGCGCACGTCGGCCGATTGCGATACGTCGCCCTGGACGGCGACGGCGCGGCCGCCACGGTCCTCGATCTCCGCGACGACGCGGTCGGCGCCTTCCCGTGACGAGGCGTAGTTGACGACCACCGCGGCACCGGCCGTGGCAAAACCCTTGGCAATGGCGGCGCCGATACCCTTGGACGCGCCGGTGACGATGGCGACCTTGCCGTTCAGCTTGCTCATCAATCTCTCCTTTGTCGACGATGAGCGGTATTTAATGATGATCAAAAAGCGTATTAGGATCATCATGATCCATTCTTTCGTGCCTGGAATTCTGGAATGACCACCATCCTCGAAAAGACCGCCGGTCTCGTCGCCTTCGTCCGAACCGTCGATGCCGGCTCATTCCATGCCGCCAGCCGGTTGGTTGGCTCGAGCCCATCGGCGGTGTCGAAAAGCGTGGCACGGCTCGAGCGGCGGCTCGGGGTCAGGCTGATCCAGCGCTCGACGCGTCGGCTCAGGCTCACCAGCGAAGGCCTCGCCTACTACGAGCGGGTGGCGCCGCTGCTCAGGGCGCTGGACGATGCCGAAGACATCGTCCAGGTGGCCGATACGGCGCGCGGCCTGCTGCGCGTTACGGCGCCGGTCGAGCTCGGGCGCGGCCTGATCGCGACATGGGCGCAGGCGTTCCTTGCGCAGCATGGCGAAGTGAAAGTCGAGCTCAGCGTCACCGATCGGCACGCCGATCTGATCCGCGAAGGCTATGACGTTGCCGTGCGCATGGGGGCGCTGTCGGACACCGGGCTGGTTGCCCGCAAGATCGCCAATCTGCCGATCGTGCTGGTGGCCTCGCCGGCGTATGTCGAGCGGCGCGGCCGTCCGGCATCGGTCGAGCATCTGGCGAACCATGACTTCATCCGCTACCAGATGGCCGGCCGGCCCTATCCGGTCACCTTTGCCGACGGTACGATGATCGTCCCGGATGGCCGGTTAGACACCGACGATGGCGGCGCCATCCGCAATGCAGCACTTGCCGGTGCTGGAATAGCGCATCTGATGCGGTTTGCGGTACAGGGCGATCTCGACGCGGGCCGCTTGGTCCGCATCCTGCCCGAGGTGGCGATGCCGACCATGCCGGTGCACATCGTCCATGCCTACGGGCGGCAGCTACCGGTCCGGGCGCGGCTCTTCGTCGACTTCCTGGCGAGCCAGATGGCGGCGCTGACGCGATAGGGCAGACGCGGTCTGACGCAAGCACCCAGGTTTGGCAGAGACCAACCGTGCCGGCCGGTGCGAACCACCTTTACCGGAAGCTAGTCTAGAAGGTGATCTTCACTGAATCGGCGCTGCGTTTGGCCGGGCCGTGGTGGACGGCCTCGATATTGTTGCCGTCGGGATCGAGCAGGAAGGCGGCGTAATAGCCGGGATGGTAGGATCGCTCGCCCGGCGCACCATTGTCGGTGCCGCCGGCCTCAAGCCCGGCCTTGTAGAAGGCTTCGACCATCGCACGGTCCTTTGCCTGGAAGGCAAGGTGATGGCGCCCGGTCAGCTTTCCCAGGGCCGCCGGGCTCTCGGGGCTGGAAATGAACAGTTCGTCGGCCCAGAAATAGTCATCGCCGGCGCCACCGATCGGTATGTCGAGCACGTTGAGAACAGCCTCGTAGAAGCGGCGGCTGGCCTTGAGATCCCTGACCACCAGGTGGAGGTGGTCGATGAGACGGCCGCGATGAAGTTCCATACCCGATAGCTCCTGATGGCCAGGCTGGAAATCTAGCTCGGGACGATGCACGGTCAATGCATTGGAGCAGTTGAGCGGCGCAATTTTCTGACTGGATAAAAAATGCAACCGGATTGTCGGATTCAAAACATCTCCAACGTCCTTCGGACGCAAGCGGCTCGGCGAAGCTCGAAAAGGTCGTGCCGTATCAACGCTTCCGGCATGGGAGAAAATTGAAATGAGCCTTCCCTATCGTTGGGTTATCGTCGCGGCTGGCGCGCTGATGACCTGTGTCGCTCTCGGGGCGATGTTCTCACTGGCGATCTTCCTCGAACCGATGGCGCTCGACACACAATGGTCGCGCGCCGGGATATCGAGCGCGATGACGCTGAACTTCCTGGTAATGGGCGTCGGCGGCTTCGCCTGGGGCGCCATTTACGACCGCTTCGGCGCCCGCATCGTCGTCATGACCGGCGCCGTCCTGCTCGGCCTGGCGCTGGTGCTGGCCAGCCGCACCGGTTCGCTGCTCGTTTTCCAGTTGGCCTACGGCGTGCTCGTCGGCCTCGCGGCAAGCGCCTTCTTCGCGCCGATGATCGCGCTGACCTCCGCCTGGTTCGACACGAACCGTAGCCTCGCCGTCTCGCTGGTCTCGGCCGGCATGGGCGTGGCGCCAATGACCATCTCGCCCTTCGCGCGCTGGCTGATTTCGGCCTACGACTGGCGCACCGCGATGTTCGACATCGGCATAACCGCGTGGGTGCTGCTACTGCCGGCCGCGCTTCTGGTGCGCCAGCCGCCCAAACCCGCGGCCGAAGGCGCTGCCCCAAGCGTTGCCGCCGAGGGTGCCGGCATGACGGTTCCGCAGGCGCTGCGCTCGCCGCAATTCATCGTGTTGGGACTGACCTTCTTTGCCTGCTGCGCGGCCCATTCCGGGCCGATCTTCCACATGGTGAGCTATGCCATGCTGTGCGGCATCGCGCCGATGGCGGCGGTCAGCATCTACAGCATCGAGGGCCTGGCAGGGCTGGGTGGCCGGCTGCTTTACGGCGTGCTCGCCGACCGGCTGGGCGTTAAGCCGGTGCTGATCACCGGGCTGGCCATACAGGCCGTGGTTATCGCCGCCTATCTGGCCGTCAGCGAGCTTGGTCAATTCTACACGCTGGCCGTCATCTTCGGCGCCACCTATGGCGGCGTCATGCCGCTCTATGCGGTGCTGGCGCGCGAATATTTTGGCCAGCGCATCCTCGGCACGGTGTTCGGTGCCGTAACCATGCTGTCCAGCCTCGGCATGGCTTTCGGCCCGCTCGCCGGCGGCATGGTGTTCGATGCCTATGCCAGCTATTCCTGGCTGTTCATCGGCTCGGCCCTTGTCGGGCTTGGCGCGATGGCGATTGCGATCGCCTTCCCGCCGCTGCCGCGCAGGGAGTTGCAACCGGCTTAAAGCTGGATCGGCGGAAAAGGGCGGCCGCTTGGATGGCAAGCGGCCGCGATCAAAATAGCTGGTGCGTTTCCAAGGAAGCGGTCGGGCCAGTGCTCGGTTCGATATTCTGAAAAGAGAACTGCTATGCTCGCAGAGGCACCACCTCGGCGCCATCAAGCGTGTAGCGCGCATAGCGGAAATCGCGAATTCTCGCCAATCTGTCGCCCGCCCATTCCAGCAGGATAAAGTATTTTGCCCCTCCGGCCGGGTCATCCGGATCGATCACAAGAATGGCTGGGCGCCGATCGACCAGGCCTGGAAGCAGTTGCCAATCGTGGATACCCGCGTAATTGTGGAAGTATCGGCCCACTTTCGCGCGGCCGCTCGCCCGGAGCCGGTTGACGAGGTCAAGCCGCACATCCTCGGCCAGCATGTCGCGGATCGTATCGAAATCGCGGGCGTTGAACCGCTCTACATAGGCTGCCAGACGCACTCGTTCGGGCTCGGCCAACACCGGCACAGGCCGATCGTCTGGCTCGCCGGCGACCTCGCGCAGGCGCAGACGGCCGCGATGCAGTGCGGCTTTCACCGCCGGAACGCTGCTGTCGATAATGTTGCCGATCTCTTCGATCGTATAGCCGAGCACATCCATGAGGATGACGCTGCTACGCTGCGCCGCGGGCAGCCGCATGAAGGTCTGCAGGCTTGCGGCTGCAGTGTGTCGGCCCTCGGCCGACATGCCGGGGTCAGGTATCATGTCGATATCCTCGACGGCATGCGTGGCATCCGCCCTGGCGCGACGGCGCAGGTGGTCGAGCGCGGCATTGTGCGCGATGCGGAACAGCCAGCCCTCGACATTGGCTATCGGCTCGGTCCCGGGGAACGCCTCGAGCGCCTTGACCGTAGCTTCCTGAACGACATCCTCGGCATCGACCACCGAACCGGTCATGCGGGCGCAATAACGGTGCAGTTTCGGCCGCAATTCGCCGAGCAGCCGGTCAAATGGCTCCCGTCCTTCTGGCGTGCCGATTGCGGATCCGGTCATCGCACAAGCGTCGATTTCATGCGTATCTCCCAGGGACAGGCGCCCGCCATCGGGCGCAGCGTCCTATAGACGCTCGACGATGGCAAAAGGATTCGGTCGAAAAAACTTTCTTTAGCTGGAATCCTTTGGTGGTGCCTCCGCGTCTCTGCATCGTGGGCCTGCGAACCTTGTAGGCCCTCTGTTCAAGCCGGAGGCGCCACAGTCATGAACAAGCAAAGTGCGGCATCAACGAAGGTCTGGGTTCTCGCCCTCACGTCGATAGGCTCCTTGATGGTCGTTCTCGATGCGATGGTCGTGGCGACCGCATTAAGTACGATGCGGGTCGAACTCGATGCCTCGCTGGAGACGCTGCAATGGACGATGAATGCCTATAATTTGAGTTTTGCCGTCCTGCTCATGACCGGGGCGGCGCTCGGTGACAGGTTCGGCCGCCGCCGCATCTTCATCGCCGGATTGGCGCTGTTCGTCGCAGCGTCCGTTGCCTGCGCGCTCGCTGGAAATGCCGGATTGCTGATTACGGCCCGTGCGGTTCAGGGCGCGGGTGCCGCAATGGTCATGCCACTGGCCATGGCGCTGCTGAGCGTCGCTTTTCCTCCGGAGGAACGAGGCAAGGCGCTGGGTATCTTCAGCAGCATCACAGGCCTGGCCCTGATCATCGGCCCGATGGCCGGCGGTGCAATCTCCGAAGGCCTCTCCTGGCACTGGATCTTCTGGCTCAATGTCCCGGTCGGCATCATCCTCATCCCGCTGGTGCTGCGTCGGATTCCGGAGAGTCACGGGCCGGGCACGGCTATCGATGTCCTCGGCGTCGTCCTGGTAACTGCGGCGGCATTTGGAGTGGTCTGGGGTCTGATGCGCGGCAACATCGTGGGCTGGAGCAGCTCTGAAGTGCTGTCGGCGCTGACGGCCGGGCTGCTTCTCGCCATCGCATTCGTCCTTTGGCAGTTACGTACCCGTGAGCCCATGCTGCCTTTGCGGTTTTTTCGGGCGCGCGCATTCTCCTCGGGCGTAGGGGCGAACTTCCTGCTCTGCGCCGCCATGTACGGCCTCGTATTCCTGTTGCCGCAGTTTCTGCAGTTTTCCCAGAGCCGCGGGCCGCTCGGCGCCGGCATGGGATTGCTGCCCTGGACCGCCACGCTTTTTGTGGTCGCACCGATCGCCGGCAGCCTGATCAACCGCGTCGGCGAGCGCTGGCTTGTGGTGGCCGGATTGATCCTGCAATCGGCTGGAATGGCCTGGCTGGCGCAGATCGCAGCACCTGATCTGCCCTACATCCAGCTCGTCGCGCCGCTGATTATTACCGGCGCCGGCGTATCGATGGCCATGCCTGCAGCGCAGAACGCGGTGCTCAATGCGGTTGCGCGGCCGGAGGTCGGCAAGGCTGCCGGCACGTTCAACACGTTCCGCTTCCTCGGTGGCGTATCTGGGATCGCGATCGCCGGTGCGGTGTTCGCCGGGACCGGAAGCTTCGCGTCCACCGACGCGTTCAGTGACGGCTTCACCTCGGCAATCGACGTCTCCGCTCTGCTCTCGCTCGCAGGTGCGCTCGTCGGAATGGGGCTCCCGGAGCGTCGCACAGTGGCGCTCGCGAACGCCAGCAAGGAGGCGTAACTCGGAGGCGCGAAGCTTGCGCGTGAGTGGGTGCCGCGAAGCAGCCCCTTCCTTCAACACGCCCTCCTGTTGCCGGGCGGATGCGAGGGCTCGCCATGAGGCCCCACAGCTGGTCGGCGCGCAGGTGCCTGGCGGATCCATCATAGGCCACGCGTCCGAGACTGAGAGCCACGATCCTGTCGGCCAGCGCCCGCGCTGTGGAGAGATCATGCGCGACGAGGATCACGCCGGTGCCGCTGGCGCCGATCGAGCGGACGAGCTTCGCGGCGGCGGCGAGCATGTTGCATTGCAGCACCCCTGCCGCCGAAATTGGTCGGCCAAGGCAGCGTGTCAAAATCGTCAAAGATGGACAATTCGGGCTGGTTCCCGCTGTTTTTTGTGCTTTATTAGTCGCGCCTCACGTTCCTGTTTCAAATGTGTCAACTTTTTGTGTTGCGTTGCACAATGGTGGCCCTATTCTGGGTGCGGGGGGCGCTTCCGATTGGAAATGCGCCGTGAACGACGCCGCCATGTTGACCGATTGGCAGTTTCGCCGTCCCGCCGGCGTACGCCGCTAATGGGAAATGCGCGCGACACCCAATTGGACGCGCTGAGGGCCATCGCCGTGACGATGGTGCTGTACGCCCACTTCTTCGCGGCCGGCGGGTCCTCGTTCTGGGGCCATCTTGGCGTGCGCCTGTTTTTCGTGCTGAGCGGCTTTCTGATCACGCGACTGCTGCTGGAAGCCAGAGCGGCCGCCGAATTCGAAACCGGACCGGCGCTAAGATCCTTCTATGTCAGGCGGGCGCTGCGGATATTCCCGCCCTATTTTGCGGTGTTGGGTTTCGTCTGGCTGGTGGATCTGGAGCAGTCCAGGGGGTCGCTGGCCTGGCATGCGCTCTATCTGTCGAACTTCTGGTACGCATCGCAGAATGAATGGACGCCCTGGCTGCTCTGTCATTTCTGGAGCCTGAGCATCGAGGAGCAGTTCTACATCGCCTGGCCGCTGATAGTCCTGCTGGCGCCGCGCCGGCGCCTCGAAGCAATCTGCATCGGCGTTATCGTGCTGTCGCTGGCCTATCGCTTTTATTGGCCGATCGCGGGAACGCCCAGCCTGGCGCGCGACCTGCTGCCGCCGGCGTCGATGGATGCACTGGCGTCAGGCGCGCTGCTCGCCGCCTACCGGTCAAGAACTGCTGGCTTGCCGCAATGGCTTCGAGGTGGCTGGCCGGGGCTCGCGGTGGCGTTTTTCGTTCTGCAGTGGTTTGCGCCGGCGCCGGCAAATCCGGTGCAGGAATGGGGCCTCTGGCTGCTGTTGCAGATCCTGCCTGTCGCGCCTCTGGTGGTCATCGTTGCAAGCTGTTCGACAGGCGTTGGCGGTCGCGTCGGAAAACTTCTCGAACTGCCGCCGCTGCTCGGTTTTGGCCGCATCAGCTACGGCGTCTATCTCTACCATCCGATAGTGCTGGCGCTGGTCGTCAAATCGCAGCCGTGGATTCCGCTCAACGTCTCGGAGCAAGGGCCTGGGCGGTTCCTGGTGGCGGGAACGGCAACGCTCATACTGGCCTCGGCTTCGTGGCTGCTTTTCGAAAAGCCGCTCAACAGCCTCAAGCGCCACTTCCCCTATGTTGCTCGAAGAGTCCCAGGCGCCGCCCCGGCAGGCATCGACATGGGCAATGCCGGATGGCTCACGGCCGGAGCATATCTGGGTGGACCGCCTGATGGCCCCTCACGCTTGCCACGCAAGCTGCAACGAACCGATCGGGGCTGATCATGGCTGCTCCCTTAGTCTCCGTTCTGCTGCCGATCTACAATGCGGGACCTTATCTGGCAGCTGCGCTGGGCAGCATCCTGCGCCAGGATTACAAGCATCTTGAGGTCATCGCCATCGATGACGGCTCGACCGACAACTCGCTGCAGATCCTGCGGAAATACCGCCAGGCCGACAGCCGCATCTCGATCGTCTCACGCGAAAACCGCGGCCTGATCGCAACGCTGAACGAAGGCTTGGCCATAGCCCGCGGCGATCTGGTCGCCAGGATGGATGCCGACGACATCGCCTATCCCCAACGCCTGTCGCGGCAGGTAGCACTGTTCGACCAGCAGCCTGACCTCGCTCTGTGCGGCGCAAGCTTCGATACCTTGCTCGGCAACCGCATCGTTAGGGGGTCGCCCGATCCGATATTCCACGACAATAGCCTGCGCATATTGTCGATGTTCTTCACGATCTTCATGCATTCAACGGTCGTTTATAACCGGAAGGTCATCGAAGACGGCGTTCTACATTATGACGAGAGCTATAAGCACGCCGAGGATTTCGACCTGTTCAGGCGACTGACCGACCGCTACCCGGCGGCCATGATCCCCGAAAGCCTGATCGCTTATCGAATCCATAACGACAGCGTGACCAACCGGCACAAGCGCGAAATGCGCAGGACGCATTTGAAGATCGTCGCCGAGAACCTCGAGCGCGAAGGACTCGCACAAGAGACGCAAGACCTCCGCGCCATCGGTGAGGTCCTGTCGATGGAGACGATTCGCCGTGCCGCCGAATGGATCCTCGCGCTGGAAGAAAGGATAGCCGCGCTTTCGGCCGAGACGAGGCCGAGCTACCAGGCCGGCACGCTGAACCTGTTCTATTTCCTCTATCAGCTGATAGCGGGAGAAAGGCAGCCGCTGCTGATGCACGAATTCCTGACACGGACGGCGAAATGGAAGCTCATCCGGCGCCGCGAGCAGTACGTGTTTCGCACCGGTGCTTTCGCGCCGCGCTTCAGTCTCGTCTCGATGTCGGTCACCAGGCAGGTGGATGCCCTGTCGCGGTATCTGCAGTCCGTGCCGGCCGCGGCGGTTTTGCCTTCGAACCAGTTGAGCTAGCAGCCCATGTTCGTCAAATCGCACCAGCTCCAGCAACGCGGCCGCTCGATGATGCCGGCGGCCATGTCGCCGCGGCCGCAGCAAGGACCGGTGCCGGCGGTCAGCTTCATTGTCTGCACCCGCGACCGTGTCGCCGTACTCGAGCCCTGCATCAGCTCGATCCAGGCCGCGTGTCGTGCCCATGCCGACTTTGCCGCCGAGCTGGTGGTTGTCGACAACGGCTCGACCGACAGCACGGCCAAACGGCTGGCCAGCATCGCCGAACTGTCGGACATCCCGTTCACTGCCATTTGCGAGCCGCGACCCGGATTGGCGGCCGCGCGCAACGCCGGGCTGGAGCGGGCGCGGGGCCGCGTGCTGGTCTTCGTCGATGATGATTGCGCGGTCCACAAGGATTATCTGCGCGATCTGCAGCGGCACTATGCGGCCGGCGAACGGGTCATCCGCGGCGGCCGCGTCGAGATCGGCGACCCCCGCGACCTGCCGTTCACCATCAAGCGGTCGCCGGTGCGCGCGCGGCTCACGCCGGATGTCCATCCTGGCGGCTTCGTGCTTGGCTGCAACATGACGATGCACCGCGATGTTGCCGCCCGAATCGGGCGTTTCGACGAACGCTTCGGCGCAGGCGGCCCGCTGCGCTCGGCGGAAGATACGGACTATCTCGTCCGGGCGGTGCTGCTCGGCATTCCGGTCGAATACGTGCCCGACATGATCATCTATCACCATCACGGCCGGCGCGACCGCAAGGCCATCGAAAAGCTGCATCGCGATTACAGCATGGGCAATGGCGGGCTTTGCCTGAAGCATATCCGCCACGCGCCGTGGCTGCTTCGGCATTTCTACTGGTCGATGAGGGCAGCCTTGCGCGAACTGAGGAAAGGCCCGCTGTTCGATCGTGAACTCAAGCTGTCGCACTGGCCGATCATCGGCATGAATCTGCTCGGCGCGGCCAAGTTCGCGGTGCTTTTGCTGGCGAAATCGCCAAAGACAACGGAGATGCGACAGGAGCAACAGGCAAATGCCGAGGCGAGGTGATCCGCTATCATGCGACTGACAAGCCTGCCGATGCTGCGCCGCGCGCTGGGAAGAAAGCAGTTGCGCCTGCTTCCGGCCGTGGTGGTGCTCGGGCTGCTCAGCGCCGCGCTCGAAGGTTTTGGTATCGGCCTGATCATCCCGTTGCTGAACATAATCATGGGGCAACAGGGGCAGACCGGCATGGCAGGCTTTTCCGCCGTCTTCCAGCATGTCGGAGCGAGCCTGAGCGAGCGCGACCGGCTGATCGCCATATCGGTCGCCATCCTCGGCTCGATCGTTCTGAAAAATCTGTTCGCCTATGCCAACACGCTGCTGACCACCTTAATCTACGGCAAGGCCAGCCATTCGATCCGCAGCGCGCTGTCGGAGCAGCTGCTTAGGGTAGGCTACCCGTTCTTCCTGCAGCAAAGCCCTGGACGGCTGCTCAACATCATCTCCAACGAATCCTGGCGGGCCTCGGATGCCATCCAGATCACGCTGGGTGCAATCGTCAACGCATCGGCCGCGATCATCCTCCTCACCTTCCTGCTGCTCCTGTCGTGGCAGATGACGTTGCTGGTCACGCTGGGCCTGGCGCTGGTGCAGGTCGCGCACGCCATGCTGTCCGCCAATCTGAAGGCGCCGAGCCGCAGCGTCGCCTCCCGCAACAGTCAGCTCGCATCACAGATGCTGCATCTGGTGCATGCCGGGCGGCTGATCCGCATCTTCGGCCAGGAGCAACGCGAGAAGGCGGCATTCGACCAGGCATCGGATGCGGTGCGCCGCGCCGCCTTCGTGCTTTTGACCCGTCAGGGAGCGTTGCCGCCGCTGACCGAGGTTCTGCATGCCATGCTGTTCCTGGCGGTGGTGATCGGCGCCTGGTTCGCCAATGTTTCCTTCCCGCTGATCGTCGCCTTCGTCATCCTGCTCTACAGGCTGCAGCCCTACATGCGGTCTTTGCAAATGGCCTGGACACAGCTGCAGGGCCTGAGCGGATCGCTGGAAGAGGTGACGTGGATGCTGGACCCATCCGACAAGCCCGCGCCGCCGCAAGGCAGCGCAACGTTCCCCGGGCTCAGCCAAGGCATCAAGTTCGAGGACGTCACCTTTACCTATTCCGGCTCGGAGCAGCGCGCGGTGGTGCTGCATGCGGCGAGCTTCGACCTGCGCAGCGGCCGCTCAACCGCGCTGATAGGCCGGTCGGGCGCCGGTAAGACGACGATCGTCAATCTCCTGTGCCGCTTTGTCGAACCGGATAGCGGCAGGATCCTCGTCGATGGATCGCCTTTGGACCGCATCGACCCCAGCCAGTGGCGAAAGCACATCGCGCTCGCCAGCCAGGAGCTGGAGCTGGTCGACGGAACGATTTTCGACAACATCATTTACGGCCAGGACGCCGCCTCGGCCGACGATGCCGAGCGCGCGGCAAAACTGGCCGAAGCGCATGGCTTCATCGAGCAACTGCCGCAAGGCTACAGGACCGTCGTCGGCTACCGCGGCGTTAACCTTTCAGCCGGACAGCGGCAGCGGATCGCACTGGCCAGGGCCCTGGTGCGCGATCCCGATATCCTCATCCTCGACGAAGCCACCAATGCTGTGGACGGGCTATCGGAAGCGGCGATCGTCGAAACGCTGAAGTCGCGCGCCGGCCGCCGCACCACCATCGTCATCAGCCATCATCGCAGCACCATCTCGTTCTGCGACGACGTCGTGATCCTGAGCCACGGCCGCGTGAAAAAGCAGGCACCCTTCGCCGCGCTGGCGACGCTCAGCATGGACGAGCTTTACCAGCACTAGGCGCTGGAGGGCTGAGGGCGACCCCGCTGCGCGCGCTGTGAGGTCGTCTCGAATGTCAAGCCAGGTCAAGCATCTCAGGGATGAGGAAGACCTCCGCCATGCTTCTCTGCAGGATTTCTGGGGTGATGTGTGATCCCGAGCTTACCCGCCTTCGATCTGGAGCATACAGAACCAAGGGTCCGCCAGCCAAATCCAGCAATGGCAGGCGGACCCCAATCAGCGCATGAAGGGACTGATTCTGCGCCGATGTCTCCTCGAGGAGGTGACGCCATCAACTGAAGACGGGCGCAGTTGTTCCCGAAGCTGCCTGTGCACGGGACCATTGCGCAGGCAGGTCAGACTTAGGTCCCTGCGAACGGGCATCGCTGGCTGTGAGTGAAGATCGGATCGGCTCGGTGGTAGCGAAACTTCGTCCGGAGATAGGTGCAGCCATCGGGTTCCGGGCATGCGGCTCGGCGCTGATCATGGGCGTCGATCGATCCCCGCACGGCTGATGCGGAGGGCGCTTGCATTCCTGCGGAATGCGCATCCAATCCGGCGCCAACTGAAGTTGTCCAGGCGGTACAGGGCTCAGCGGTCGTCAAGCTGTTGCTAATATGCAGCACAGGCAGCGCTCTATGAACAGCGTCGCTTGGAACCGCTACCTCCGGCCAACCGTTGGTGCCACAATGACAAAACCAAAAAGTGAGGCTGACGATGGACCCGCGGCAAAACAACACGTTGGAGATCTGGTGTCTTGCAGCCGTTCCGCTGTCACTACTCCTTACGGTGTTATTAGCCGGATTTATTCTTTAGCCGAACCCAACGAGGCCGGCTTTGCGGACCGGGCCAGGAAGATGAAAATGACGGCCATTAGGCACGGTAGGCGTGGCGGACACCCCCGCAGCACCAGGCCGTGGCAGCCTTTTCCGACGTTGCCATCATAATCGGCTTTTTCGACCGTTCCGGTCCGCGGCGATTGCTCGCGGCCCGGTTGCGAGGGGCGAGCATCCGAGCCCGTACATTTTTTACACAATCTCTGATTGGTAGACTCGCCCGACGCCATCGACGTTAATTTTGCGTTAGCGACAGGAGGGGGGAGATCGCTAAAGGGAGGAAGAAAATGAAAGAAAACTACGATCTGACGATCGACTACGACGACGACGAGCCTTACGACAACAAACCCTACGATCTGGTCACATTCGCGAGAAAGCACGGGCTCAACATGCGAGCCGCCGAGCTTCTCCTTTTCGCCAAGGGTCCGTCCCGAGCGGCCTGCGATGCCGCGGCAAGGGCTTTTCTCGCGGCAGTCGCCGCACAAGCTATGAGACAATCGGCGCGGTAGGTCTCACAAAACCATTGCTGACACGGCCTGCCGTGTCAGCAACCCGACGGACAGCGCTGGAAATTCCGGGCCGTTTCCAACAAGATGCCTGAGCATCCGGGAACGGCCTGAAATGTGCAATCTTTACAATATCACGACCAGCCAGGAGGCCATTCGCCAGTGGACCCGCGCCTTGCGCGATATCCTCGGCAATCTCGAACCCTCCATCGACATCTATCCCAACCAGCCAAGCCCGGTGGTGCGCAATGCGCCGGACGGCGAACGTGAATTAGCCAATCTGCTGTGGGGCATGCCGACGCCACTGGAGCGGGTCAAGGGCAAGGCCGACTACGGCACCACCAATATCCGCAATCCGCAATACGGCCACTGGCAGCAATATCTCGGCATCGAGAACCGCTGCGTGGTGCCCGTCACCAGCTTCGCCGAGCCCAGCCCGACGCCCGGCGACAAGGACCCCGAGACCGGCATTCAGCGCAACTTCTGGTTTGCGCTCGGCGAGGACCGCCCGCTGTTCTTCTTTGCCGGCCTGTGGACGCGCTGGCAGGGCATTCGCAAGGTCAAGGACGGCCCCGCCGAGCACCAGGTCTATGGCTTCATGACGACCAGGCCCAACGCGCTGATCGCGCCGATCCACGACAAGGCAATGCCGGTGATCCTGACCACGCCGGAAGAAACCGAGGCTTGGCTCAGCGCGCCATGGTCGGAGGCAAGACACCTGCAGCGCACGGCGCCCGATGACGCGCTGGTGATCGTCGACAAGCCGGCGACGCAGATCAAGTTTCCGCAGCAGGCGCCGGCGCAAGGCTCATTGTTTTAGCGCTTGAATTTCTGCAGCACCCAGATGTAGCCCTTGGGCGGATGATCCTGGTCGATGAACTGCGTCTTCACCGTCGTGTCCTTGCGGCTGCATCGCTTGCACCTGAACCTGATCGCTTCCAGCGGTTTGTTCCAGCCCACCACCTGGGCCACGTCATTCGCCCTGAAGCGCCCGACGTGGTAGCAGTGGCCGCACTCCACGATAAGCAGCATGTTGGCCTTGGCGGCACGCCCAACGCTGTCCATCGGCCCGGCCATGGCTCATTTCCGGGTCGAGTAATCCTCGGGGAGGGGAAGCAGGCCAAGCTCCGCCATCCGATAATCGGGCTCCTTCTCCGCGACGCTGGCCAGCACCCCGTGCAATTTTTCGACAAGCCCGCAAAGCTGCCAGAACAGCTCGCCATGCGCCTTCAGATGCAGCTGCGACGACAGCACCGTCCTGCGCAGGCTCAGAGCGTCCCTGATGATCGCCTCCGCATCCCTCGCCGACAGCCTGTCGAACCGGCTTTTTCGTCTGCCCATCGCGGCTCTCCTCGATTTGTGAGCAACCGCCCCGCCTACTGACAAATAGGAAGGCATTCCTCGCAGAGTCAATTCGCTCTTGACATTTTTGTTCCCGTTTTGTTCAATTTGAACAGAAACTATCGGAGGCATCGCCATGGATTACATCGTGACGCTGGACAGCCGCCAGGAGGCTGCGCTGCAGGCCATCGCCGACAGGTTCATTGCATCACATAAGTGGGATGCGGTGAAGGCGCTGAAGGAGATGATTGTGCTGAATGGGCATTTGCAGGAGCGGTTGGATGCAGTGGAGAGCCGGCGTCGGGCGAGAGGCTAAGAGTTGCCGAAATGCGCATCTCAGCCGAGCACCGATCCATCTGCATTCTCAGGCCGCTGCTACAGACTTTGTGCTGATTCTGAACAAATCAAGCTCATTTAATAACGTAACCATGTCGGCTGGGATATCATCCTTATTCATCGCATCAATGATACGAGAGTCTGTCAGGGTAATACCATATTGATCTTTCACCCGCTGTCGATATTGACGCAGGACCTCCTTGCCCGAAACCAGAGTCATCCTTGAACCAATACTAGCCCAGCGAGCCTCGAACGAAGAGATTACGGGCTTATAGATGCTCGACGCGTCGTCGCCTCTTTTGCGAAAGAACTCAAGACGCCGCGCCATCAACTGAGAAAACACGTCGTCCCTCATCGGCCGAGTTATCGCGTCTAAAATGGCTTCTGAGGTCACCTCTTCCGAACTGCGTAATTCCGACGTATCTCGACGCACGCCGAGAGTCCGGTACACAGCTCGATCAAGAGCCGATGGGACAAGAAGATAATTTTCTATCTCCTTTCGTTCAAGCACTCTCGCCAGTAGAAGGCCGGCATCGAGAGTTTCTACCACATCAGCGATTTGTTCCTCGCAGAAGTAATCACGATCGTAGATCGCCCCTATCATAAGCGGAGCACCAAGTGCTTCGGCGATGCCCGATGCAAGGATTGTGATCTTTTGCCAAGAGCCAAAGCCTCCCGACGCCAAAGGGATAATTCCAGTGCCTGAACTCAACTCCTGCATCCCGATCTTACGTGCGAGACGCCGAAGTAGCCGGAAATCATTGAGGCCCTCAACAAAGAGGATTCTACGGCTCTTCGCAAGCGCGGTGAGAGTTATGTTGTGAGAGGAGCCAACAGCATCAAGCGCACGCTGAATACCGGATATGTTTCGTATGCGCTCTCCAGATTGGCGGTGCTTGTCGATCATTACGATCTCACTCGGATCGGCCTCGGCAATTATTTCACTCGAGTGAGTGGCGATCATTACGTCTGCCCCGGCGTCCCGCATAATGCCTAGCAGTTGGCGTTGGACATCGGGATGTAGGTACACTTCGGGCTCATCCACCACGATGAGAGAATTTTCGGTCGCGCGAGATAGGTGTGTTAGGAGTTGGCACCATATCTGGAAGCCAAAACCGACCCAATATATCTCTCTGGTTATCCGGTCCTCCAAGCAGAACATGCTCAGTTCTCCGGAAGCATAGTCATACTCCGGGGCACTGATTTGCATTCCTGGCCACGTTCTTGCGACAAGCTCCGAGAACGCATCAAATCCGTCTGGAAAAAAATGCCAGTAGCTTCGAAAATGTCTCGATGCCCGGTGGGTAGACAAGCCGGAGACGACAGTGCTGCGCTCCCGTTTCTTTTCTCTATGTTCAACCGGCCCAAGGACGGGCACAATTATCAAAGAAATTGGGAACTCTCGCTTGAACTCTGATGCGCTTTTGACCACGCCACCATCGACAAAAGGGAGAAAGACACAGCCGCCATCTTCAGGAAAGACCAATGCAAGCGAGTTCCCATTGCTCAGTGAAAAGGTTACGCGCGCTTCAGCCCCGTTGTAGTCAGTCTGTACGTTCTCCAGAGAAATCGGAACGCTCTCTTCGGGGAGGCGGTAGCCGATATAGGAATTGTCGCCGACATACACGCGACTGGGCGGTCGAGACCAGGCGAAACGTATTGCTGCATCGAGTGTCCGAAGAGCTCCGATCAAGGTGGACTTGCCCGAGTTGTTAGGCCCAACAAGAATATTGATCTCGTTTATCGTCAGCGTGAACCGGGATAGGGCCTTGAAATTGGAGAACTCAATCCGCCTTATACGCGCGCGTTTCTGCAAGAATGCCCCCTGATTTGCGCCGGTAGCTTATATGACGAGCTTAATAAGCCAGAATCCTTTTCTGCCACTGCGGCATGGCAGAATCGACGATTCTGTCAATTTGCGTCTCTCCTAGTATCCTCTTACGAACGCGGTGGTAAGACAGGGCTCTCTACTCGAACGGTCTCCGTGTACGCCCTCACCTCCCCATCATGACCGTGAGGCGCAGGTCTGGCCTCCCGCGTACTACAAAACGAACTGAGCGGCACTTTCCTCCGCTTTGCGGAAGGTCCGGCACATAGACAGGACCTCAAATCCCTCGACAGGCGCGCACTGGATGCTGCCCAGCGCGTGCTACTCGCACTGCCGGCGCGGCCCCCCTGAATAGGGCTGATAGCTGTTGTCTTCCGGCCGATAGGAGCGGTAGCGGCTGAAGCAGTATTGCACGTGGTCGGATCAGAACTCCGCGGCGCCGGGTTCATCTGATGGCGGGTAACCCTCCACCGACGACGTATCGCTCGCCTCGACGTAGCTGCCGTCATCGGTGATGTCGAGTTAGGGCGAGATGCAGGGGCGCTGCTCTCCGCTGTGGGACGTGTAGTGTCGTCCCTTAGCCTGTAGCAGCGGTAATGGGTTCGCGGCGGCTCGTGAGGGCTGGAATTCAGGTTCCCCCGGGCATGCCGCGCGACTGGCTGGCGGGCACCGGCCACCAACGCCCCTCAATGCCTCTTGAAATACTGCACCTCCCGTTCGTGCTTCTCGGCGGCCTCGCGGGTATCGAAGGTGCCGAGATTGCGGCGCTTGCCGGTCTTTTCGTCCTTCTTGCGCGAATAGAGGCGGTATTTTCCGTCTCTGAGTTTTCTGATCATCTGTCACTCCCCGAGCCGCTGCTTCCCCTTGAGGTTGCGCGCGGCTTGTTCGATCACCGCCCTGTCGTTTCCCAGCCTGTCGATCAGCTCCTGCGCCTGTTCGCCCGATATGCCGGTGCGCACCGCCAGGGCCTCCACCGTCAAGACGTCGGAGCTTGCGACCTCGCGGGTTTCCGGCAGGGCATCGCCTGCCGTCAGTGGCAGGGCTGCTTCCCTGTCGATCTCGGCCTCGGCCCGGTGCCAGTGCCGCTCGGGATCGCCATGGATCCCGCCTTCGCGTTCCCAGATCTGGTATGCGCGCTCACGAATCTTGTCGTCCCGGTCGTCGCCCATGTTGATTTCTCCTTTGGGTATCGGATGAACGCCGAGCCAACCCGAACGATCCAGGAAATCTGCGTGATGGTTGGTCGCACAAGGCGCCATGCACTGCGGCCGCCAGCCCGCCCGCGCTACTCGCACTGCCGACGCGGCCCCCCGGAATACGGCTGATAGCTATTGTCTTCCGGTCGGTACGAGCGGTAGCGACTGAAGCAGTATTGCACGTGGTCGGATGAGAGCTCGGCGTCGCCGGTTTCGTCCGGCCGCGGGTAGCCCTCCACCGACGATGTATCGCTCGCCTCGACGTAGCTGCCGTCATCGGTGATGTCGAGATAGGGCGAGATGCAGGGGCGCTGTTGGCCGCTGTAGGAGGTGTAGCGGTTGTCGTCCGGCCGGTAGGAGCGGTAGCGGCTGGCGCACCATTCGACATGAGCGGCGGGCAGCGCTTGCTGCTGCTCTTCCGCTGGTGGCTTGATGGAGCCGGTGGCGGTGGCGTCGGCTGTCGAAGCTGCGGCCGTATCGGCGGGTCTCGCGGTGCGATCAACTTCCGAGGTGCGAACGGGAACCGGGCGGGCCGGGAGGCGCTCGAGGCGCTGCGAGGCCGGGTTTACCGCGCGCGGATCCTTGGCCCACAGTTCGGCGACGCTGGAGGCCGGGGCTGCCGGCCGCACCGGCTTGGCTATCAGAAGCCAGGTGGCGAAGGCCAGGCCGCTGGCGAATACGGCGAGCGTCAGCACGAAGCCGCCAAAGATTGCGAACAAAGCTTTCATGCCGCGCTCCTTTGCCTCCCGGTTAAGGAAATGCCGAGGCGGGGAATCCGGTTCCAGGAAAGAGCGTAGTGCAGGGCACTCGAAGGAAGGCCCATCTCCGTGGGGGGGGGGGGCCGGCCGCCCCCCCCCCCAGGCGGGGGCCGGGGCGGCCGCCCCAGGCCGAGGCGGTGTTGGGTCCGCCCCGAGACGGCCCGGCACGAGGCGGGAGGGGTCGGAGCCGCGTGGT